>JAEYGD010000260.1 GCA_023402505.1 Actinomycetes bacterium | reverse complement strand
CCCCCACCCTCCCGCGATCTTGCGGTTTCTGCCCCGACAAAAAGCCGCTCACGCCGCAAATCGAGGGCCGAAAGTGCAAGATCGCGGGAGGTGGGGTGGACGGGTCGCTCTCAGGTGCCGCGGTGCGCTAACCTAACGATCGTTCAGGTCGGTCAGCTCGCGAACGGGGCGGGGCCGGCACAGGGCGGCGGCAGCAGGGAGTCGGCGTGACGCTCGACGGTGAGGCACTGGAGCAGCTTCGCAAGCGCGCCAGGGCCGGCGGTGCGGACAAGTACCACGCGGCGAACGCCGCGAAGGGCAAGCTCTTCGCCCGGGAGCGCGTCGCGCTCCTGGTCGACGAGGGCTCCTTCGTCGAGGACGGCCTCTACGCCAACGCGCTGGCCGAGGGCCTGCCCGCCGACGGTGTCGTCACCGGCACCGCCACGATCGACGGCCGGCCGGTCTGCCTGATGGCCAACGACTCCACCGTCAAGGCCGGCAGTTGGGGCGCCCGTACCGTCGAGAAGATCATCCGGATCATCGAGCGGGCGTACGCGACCGGCGTCCCGATGGTCTACCTGGTCGACTCCGCCGGAGCCCGGATCACCGACCAGGTCGAGCTGTTCCCCGGCCGGCGCGGCGCCGGCAAGATCTTCTGGAACCAGGTCCGTGCCTCCGGCTCGATCCCCCAGGTCTGCGCGCTGTTCGGGCCGAGCGCCGCCGGTGGGGCGTACATCCCGGCGTTCTGCGACGTGGTCGCCATGGTCGACGGCAACGCCAGCATGTACCTCGGCTCCGACCGGATGGTCGAGATGGTCACCGGCGAGAAGACCACGCTGGAGGCGATGGGCGGGGCAAAGGTGCACTGCGCCGAGTCCGGCGTCGGGCACTTCCTCTGCAAGACCGAGGCCGAGGCACTCGACGTGGTGAAGCGCTACCTGTCGTACCTGCCGTCCAACTGGACCCAGGCGCCGCCCGCCGCGCCGGCCGCGCAGGCGTCGGAGAAGGCCGACCTCGCGGCGCTGGTGCCGGCCAGCGAGCGGCAGGCGTTCGACATGCGCCGGTACGCCAAGGGACTGCTCGACGAGGGCAGCTTCTTCGAGATCCAGGCGCTGTGGGCCAAGGAGCTGACCATCGGCTTCGGCCGGCTGAACGGCGAGGTCGTCGGCGTGGTCGGCAACAACTCGATGTTCAAGGGCGGCGTGCTCTTCGTCGACTCGGCCGACAAGGCCACCCGGTTCGTGCAGCTCTGCGACGCGTTCAACGTGCCGTTGCTGTTCCTGAGCGACGTGCCCGGCTTCATGGTCGGCAGCGCGGTGGAGAAGCAGGGCATCATCCGCCACGGCGCCAAGATGATCACCGCGATCTCCGAGGCGACCGTACCGAAGATCTGTGTGGTGGTGCGCAAGGCGTACGGCGCCGGCCTCTACGCGATGGCCGGCCCCGGCTTCGAGCCGGACGCCACGATCGCCCTGCCCACCGCGAAGATCGCCGTGATGGGTGCGGAGGCGGCCGTGAACGCCGTCTACGCGAACAAGATCGCCGCGATCGGGGACGAGACCGAACGGGCCGCGTTCGTGGCGGCGAAGCGCGCGGAGTACGAGCGCGACATCGACATCGTCCGGCTGGCCAGCGAGCTGGTCGTCGACGCGATCGTCGAACCGCACGAGCTCCGTGCCGAGCTGGTCCGCCGGTTCGCCGCCGCGCGCGGCAAGGACCGCCACTTCTCGACGCGCCGGCACGGCGTCACCCCCGTCTGACCGGAGCACCCGCGTACCAGCCCGTCGCGGCGTCACGAGCGCCCGGCGGCCTTCCACCCAGGAGGAACCCATGGACTTCCGGCTCACCGAGGAGCACGAGGCGCTGCGGGCGAGCGTGCGGGACTTCGCCCGCGAGGTGGTCGCCCCGGTCATCGCCGAGCACTACGAGCGGCACACCTTCCCGTACGACGTGATCCGCCAGATGGGGAAGATGGGCCTGTTCGGCCTGCCCTTCCCGGAGGAGCACGGCGGCATGGGCGGCGACTACTTCGCGCTCTGCCTGGCACTGGAGGAGCTGGCCCGGGTCGACTCCAGCGTGGCGATCACGCTGGAGGCGGCGGTGTCCCTCGGCGCGATGCCGATCTACCGGTTCGGCACCGACGAGCAGAAGGCGCAGTGGCTGCCGAAGCTGCTCAGCGGCGAGGCCCTCGCGGGCTTCGGACTGACCGAGCCCGGCTTCGGGTCGGACGCCGGTGGCACCCAGACGAGGGCGGTCCTGGACGGCGACGAGTGGGTGATCAACGGTTCGAAGGCGTTCATCACGAACTCCGGCACCGACATCACCGCGCTGGTCACGGTCACCGCGGTCACCGGCACCAGGCCGGACGGCGCCAAGGAGCTGTCCACGATCATCGTGCCCACCGGGACTCCCGGCTTCACGGTGGCGCCCGGCTACTCCAAGGTGGGGTGGACCGCCTCGGACACGCATGAGCTGACCTTCGACGACTGCCGGGTCCCGGCGGCGAACCTGCTGGGCGAGCGGGGGCGCGGGTTCGCCCAGTTCCTGCGGATCCTGGACGAGGGACGGATCGCCATCGCGGCGCTCGCCGTCGGCCTGGCGCAGGGCTGTGTGGACGAGTCGGTCAAGTACGCGCAGGAGCGGCACGCGTTCGGCCGGCCCATCGGCGCCAACCAGGCGATCCAGTTCAAGATCGCCGACATGGAGCTGAAGGCGCACACCGCCCGGCTCGCGTACTACGACGCCGCCGCCCGGATGCTCGCCGGGGAGCCGTTCAAGCGCCAGGCCGCCATCGCCAAGCTGCACGCCAGCACGATCGCGGTCGACAACGCCCGCGACGCGACGCAGATCCACGGCGGCTACGGCTTCATGAACGAGTACCCGGTGGCCCGCTTCTGGCGGGACTCGAAGATCCTGGAGATCGGGGAGGGGACGTCCGAGGTGCAGCGCATGATCATCGCGCGTGACCTGGGACTCTGACGACGGCCCGACGAACCGGAGCTGTCGGATATCGGCAGCGGGGCGTCGGCAGGACGACGATCGCCTGTCGATGGTCGGACGGTGTCCGTACCCTTCCTGGCCATGACCCCGGAGCATGATCGATCGCGGAGACCGGGCGCCCCCGGCGGGCTGCCCGCCCTGCTCCGCGGGCACCGGCTCGCCGCCGGCCTGACCCAGGCCGAGCTGGCGTCCCGGGCCGGCATCGGCATCCGGACCGTCCGCGACCTGGAGCGGGGCCGGTCCCTGCGACCGCAGCGGACGACCGTCGACCTGCTCGCCGACGCGCTCGGACTGGCCGAGCCGGCGCGGTCGGCGTTCGTCGCCGCCGCCCGGCCGCTGCCGGCGCCGCGGGCCCCGGAGGCCGAGCCACCCGGGTACGACGACCGGGCCGTCACGCCGGTCGCGTTGCCGCCGGCAGCCGACCTGATCGGCCGGGAACGGGACGTGGCCGAGCTGGTGGGGATGCTCACCGACGATCCGGCTCCCCGGCTGGTCAGCCTGGTCGGGCTGGCCGGCGTCGGCAAGACCGCGCTGGCCCTGGCGGTGGCCCACGCGGTGGCCGGGCACCACCCGGGTGGCGTGGCCGGCGTCCTGATCGGTGAGGGGTCGGACGCGGCCGACGTGCTCGCCGCGTCGGTCGCCGTGTTCGGCGTGGCCCGCCTCCCCGAACTCGCCGCCCACCTCGCCGGCCGGCCGGCCCTGCTCATCATGGACGCGGTGGAGCGGGCCCCTGATCCGGTCGCGGAGACCGTGCGCCGGCTGGCGGCCGGGGTGCCGTCGCTCCGGGTGCTGGTCACCGGCCGGCACCCGGTCGGGCTGCGCGGGGAGCGGGTCCGCCCGGTCGCCCCGCTCGACGTGCCGCCGCCCCGCGACGACCACGCCGGTCCGTCCGTCCTCGCCAACTATCCGGCGGTCGCGCTGTTCGCGGCCCGCCTCGCGCAGGTACGCCCCGATCCGCCGGCCCCGGCCGAGCTGCCGGCGCTGGCCCGGCTGGTCCGGCGCCTCGGCGGCCTGCCCCTGGCCATCGAGCTGATGGCGGCCCGTGGCCGGATCCTCGACCTCAACGAACTGCTCGACCGGTACGGCGACCGCGTCCTGGACCTCGCCACCTCGTCGGGCGCCGCCGAGCGGCCCGGCTGGAACGCGGCCGAGCGGCCGGGCTGGAACGCGGCGGACCCCGGCCGGGCGGAGGGCAACCGGGCGGCGGTGGCGGAGACGCTGCGGGACGCGGTCGCGACCAGCTACCTGCTCCTCGCGCCGGACGAGCAGGCCGCCCTGCGCCGGCTCGCCGTGTTCGGCAACCGCTGGTCGATCGAGCTGGCCGAGGAGGTGATCGCCGACGAGGACGACCCGGCCGGAGCCGTCCTGGCCGACCCGGTGCCGCTGCTGGACCGGCTGCTCCAACTGGGGCTGCTCAGCGTACGGGGGACCGGGCCGTTCCGGTTCCGCCTGCTGGACGCCGTCCGCGACTTCGCCGCCGAGCAGGCCGCCGGCGCGGGGGAGCTCACCTGCGTACGGCGACGGCACGCCCGCGCCATGGCCCGGCTGGTCGCCCGGACGGCACCCGAGTTGGTCGGGGTCCACCTGACCGCGGCGGTGCACCGGCTCGACGACGTGAGCGGGGACATCAGCACGGCTCTGGCGCACGCCGCCGTCGACGATCCGGTGACCGCGCTACGGCTGGCCGCCGGGCTCACCCGGTGGTGGCGCTTCCGGGGGCGGGACGTCGCCGGCCGGCAGTGGCTGCGCCGGTTGCTGGCCGATCCGCGTACCGCCGACGCCGACCCGGTGCTGCGGGCATGGGCGTCGCTGGGCGTGGCCCGGCTGGCCGCGGAGCACGGCGCGGGGGCGGAGGAGGTGCCCGCGGCGCGTACCGCCCTGGCCGCGTTCCACGACGCCGGTGACGTGACCGGGGAGCTGGAGGCCCGGACGGTGCTGTGTGCGCTGCTGATCGGCACCGGCGCCCCCGACGAGGCACGGGAGCAGGCCGACGGGGTGCTGGCGCTGGCCACGCGGCACGGGCGGACCCGCGACATGGCGGTGGCGCAGAACAACCTCGCCTGGCACGGCATCCGGACGGGCGACCTGGCCGCCGCCCGGCGGCGGTTGGCGGCCGTCGACCGGCTCGCCACGCAGTGCGGGGAGCAGCGGCTGCGGGTTCTCGCCCAGGCCAATCTCGCCGAGGTGGCCCGTCTGGAGGGCCGGTACGCCGACGCCGTCGACCGGGGACGCCAGACGCTGGCGGCCCTGGCGGGGCTGGGCGACCCGGGGCACCGCCGTCGGGTGCTGGGCACGGTGGGACTGGCGCTGGCCCAGGACGGCCGCGCGGCGGAGGCCGGCGAGGTGCTGGCCGAACTGCGCCCGGTCGAGCCGGGCGCGGGGCAGGCGGCTAACGGCGGGTTCCCGGCCGCCTCGGGGGCGGGCTGGCTGGCGGGGCCGGCGGGCGGACGGGACCGGGTCGCGGGGCCGGCGGACGGGATCTGCGCGTTGATCGAGGGCACCCTGGCGCTGCACCGCGGCGAGCGGGACCTGGCGGCCGAGTGGTTCGCCGCGGCGGCCGAGGCGGGTGCCGACGGCCAGGACCGGCGTGACCTGGTGGAGGCGTTGGTCGGCCTCGCCGCGAGCACCGGCGACCCGGACGTGCTCGACCGGCTGGACGTGGTCTGCCGGGAGAGCGGCATCCGCCTGCTGCCGCACGAGGCGGAGCTGCTCTACGCGCTGAAGGCGACCCGCCGGTCGTGACGGCGTCGGCGGCGTGACCGCGCGGGCGCCGTGACGGTGGCGCGGACGGGTCGGACAGGGCCGGCTCGGACAGGGCCGGGTCGGACGGCGCCGGAACGGACGGGGCCGGGGGTGGCGCGAGCGACGAAGCCCCCTCTTACTACCCCTTGCTCATCGCTCGCGCCGTATCCCCCCGGTGCGTCCCCGCTGCACGAAGACTAGTCAGCACGAACGAAACCGCCTGCCCGGTTTGGTCGCCTATGGCCCGGGTGCCGGGCAGTTCTGCCGGTCATTCTGCCGGTGACGTGCGTCGCGGTGCCCGGAGCGGTCAGGGTCGGGCGGCCGGCTCGGTCTCGCCGGTCGGAAGCGGGTCCGCGCTGCCCGCGGTGGCACCGGGGTGGACGGCGTCGCGTACCCGGCGGAGCCCGTCGAGAAGCGCCGTCAGCGATGCCTGATCCAGCTGCCCGGTGAACCACTGCTCGATGATCCGCAGATGGCCCGGTAGCACCTCGTCCAGCCGCTTCAGGCCAGTGGCGGTGACCACCGCGTACGAGCTGCGGCGGTCGGAGGCACAGGCACGTCGCGTCAGCAGGCCGTCGCGTTCCATCCGGTCGACCACGCGGGTCACCCCGCTGGTGGACAGGGACGTCTGCGCGGCGAGGTCGGTCATCCGCAGCTGGTTGCCCGGGGAGCGGGCGAGCCGGGTGAGCACCTCGAACTCCACCGGCGAGAGGCCGTGCTCCTCGAACTGGGCGGCGAACCGGGCCGACAGCCCGGCGTACGCCTCGACGAGCAGGCCGACGGCGGTGATCCGGGGGTCGTCGAACACGTTCTGGTTCACGGGCCCATCCTAGCAGTACTTGACACACGGAATATTGCTGGCACTATAGTTGCTAAGTCAGTCGTTGGGCTACTCAACAATCTTCCCCGGAGGGCTTTCACCATGACCAGCAGCACCGAGACGGTTACCCGCGACTGGGACGGCCTCACGATCCCCGCAGCCGGCACCTACCTGCTCGACGTCGCCCACAAGCGCGTGGGCTTCGTCGCCCGGCACATGATGGTGAGCAAGGTACGCGGTGAGTTCAGCGACGCCACCGCCACCATCACCGTCGGCGAGGACCCGATGCAGTCCTCGGTCACGGCCACGATCCAGGCCGCCAGCATCGACACCAAGCAGGCCGACCGCGACGCGCACCTGCGCAGCCCGGAGTTCCTGGACGCGGAGAAGTTCCCGACGCTGGAGTTCCGCAGCACCGCCGTGAAGTCGCGGGACGGCAACGAGTTCGTCCTCACCGGTGAGCTCACCATCAAGGGCGTCACCCGGACCGTCGACCTGGAGGTCGAGTTCGAGGGTGTCGGCCGGAGCCCGTTCGGGCAGGACATCTTCGGCTTCTCGGCGAGCACCGAGATCGACCGCGAGGAGTTCGGCCTGACCTGGAACGTCGCCCTGGAGACCGGCGGTGTGCTGGTCGGCAAGAAGGTCAAGATCGAGATCGAGGGCGAGGCCATCCGCCAGGCCTGACGCCCACCCCCGTACCCCGACGGGCCCGCGCCGCAACACGGCGCGGGCCCGTCGCGTCGGCGTGCGATTTGTCACCACATGTTCTTCGGTCCCGGCGATGCGCGCGCGTATCCGCAGGGTAGGGATGCCGCCAGGAGCACGAACGCCGCCGCCGTGGCCGGCCGACCCGGCCCACCGGGTCCGACCACTGGCCGGGCACGCTCGGCGCTCTTACCGTGAATGGTTCACAATGCGCTGCGGAGCGGCATCGTTCCGTCGCGTCGGGCGCCGGGAGGGCACATGGGCAAGGACGTCGCGCAGGGTGCCTTCTCCCGGGAGGACCGGGTCCGCTACCGGCAGAAGGTACGCCGCTGCCTCGACGTCTTCGCGCTGATGCTCGACGACTTCGGCTTCGACGCCGACCGGCCGATGACCGGCCTGGAGATCGAGCTGAACCTGGTCGACTCCGCCGCCGAGCCGGCGATGCGCAACGAGGAGATCCTCGCCGACATCGCCGATCCCCTCTTCCAGACCGAACTGGGCCAGTTCAACCTCGAGCTGAACGCGTTGCCCCGGCTGATCGAGGGCACCGGCTTCACCGAGTACGAGCACGACCTGCGCAGCAGCCTCGCCCGGGCCGACGAACGGGCCGCCAAGTCCGACGCGAAGATCGTCCTGGTGGGCATCCTGCCGACGCTCACCGAACGGCACCTCGTCGCCGACAACCTCTCCACCAACGAGCGGTACCGGGTGCTCAACGACCAGATCGTCGGTGCCCGCGGCGAGGACATCGAACTCGACATCCGGGGCGTCGAGCGGCTGCAGACCCACACCGACTCGATCGCACCCGAGGCCGCCTGCACCAGCCTCCAGTTCCACCTCCAGGTCGCGCCGGACAGCTTCGCCGACTACTGGAACGCCTCGCAGGCCATCGCCGCCGCGCAGGTCGCCGTCGGTGCCAACTCCCCGTACCTGTACGGACGGCAGCTGTGGGCGGAGACCCGGATCGCCCTGTTCCAGCAGGCGACCGACACCAGGCCGGACGAGCTGAAGGCCCAGGGCGTACGGCCCCGGGTCTGGTTCGGCGAGCGCTGGATCACGTCGATCTTCGACCTCTTCGAGGAGAACGTCCGCTACTTCCCGCCGCTGTTGCCGATCTGCGAGGACGAGGACCCGGTGGAGGTGCTGCACACCGGCGGCGTGCCCCAGCTCGGTGAGCTGCGCCTGCACAACGGGACTGTCTACCGCTGGAACCGGCCGGTGTACGACATCATGAACGGCCGCCCGCACCTGCGCGTGGAGAACCGCGTCCTGCCCGCTGGCCCGACGGTGGTCGACATGCTGGCCAACGCCGCCTTCTACTTCGGGCTGGCCCGGGGGCTCGCCGAGGCCGACCGTCCCATCTGGAGCCAGTTGACGTTCAGCTCGGCCGAGGAGAACTTCCACGCCGCCGCCCGCCGTGGCATGGACGCCGTGGTGCACTGGCCCCGGCTCGGTGACGTGCCGGTGTCCCGGCTCGTCCTGGACGTCCTGCTGCCGAAGGCCGCCACCGGGCTGGACCGGTTCGGCGTGGCCCCCGCCGAGCGGGACCGCCTGCTCGGCGTCATCGAGCAACGCTGCCGGACCGGGCGCAACGGCGCGGTCTGGCAGACCGAGACCGTGTGGTCGGCCGAGCGGCACCGGAACATGGACCGGGAGGCGGCCCTGCACCACATGGTCCAGCGGTACGCCGAGCTGCAGCGCAGCAACGAACCGGTACACACCTGGCCGGTCGACTGACCTGCGCGTCAACGGGTCCGGCGGGGCGGCCGGGCCCGGCGACCTGTCGCGTCCGACTCCTCCACCGGCTCGGTCTCGTCGGTCCGTTGCGCCGGCACCCGGCCGGTCGCGTCCCCGCCGGCCGCACCGGGGCGTGCGGCGGCCGTGCGTCCCCGCCGGGCGCCCGCCGGACGGCCGGGCGCGTCACCCGGATCGCCGCCGGTGACGGACTCACCGGCCGAGCCGGTGGCCGTCGGGCCGCCGGTCGAGCCAGTGGATGCCGGGCCGCTGCCCGAGCTGATGGATGCCGGGCCGGTGGGCTCCGGGTGGCCACCCGAGCCGGCAGCGCCGGTCCCGGCTCCACCCGAGCCGGCGGCGCTACCCGAGCCGGCGGCGCTACCCGCGTCGACCGCCGCGCCATCGGCCGGTAGCCGGGGTGCCGGGACGTCGGACCGGCGGTCGGCCCGCTGCCGGAGTGCCGCGACCAGCGCCGAGCCACCCAGCCCGACGACGACGGCGTACGGGGCGACGAGATGCGCGGACACCTGCTCGGGGTCGATGGCGGCGAGCCCGGGCACGGCGAGCAGGTAGGCGACCGCCACCAGGAGCGGACCGGCGGCACCGGAGACGGTCGCACCCACCCGGCGGTCGGCGTACCGGGCCGCGTGACGGGCGGCCAGCACGCCGATGACCAGGGCGGAGCTGAGCGACAGCACGGCGCCCGGCCAGTAGAACCAGTCGCGGATCCACAACTCCGGGCCGCCGCCGCTGAGCTGCCAGATCCCGAGCTGGGCAGGGGCCAGGCCGCGGCCGGCGAGGACGCCGTCCACGACGGCCACCACGGCGAGCAGCCAGAGCCAGCCGACGGTGGCGATCACGTTGGTGGCGGCGGCGCGGGAGTGCAACGCCCACCCGGCGACGGCGACCCCGACCAGCACTCCGAGGGCGGCGTACACGGCGGCGACGTTCCGGGGCGCGGCGACGTCGGACACCACCGCCACCCGGGCCGGTACGGCGACCAGCAGCACCGTGACCAGCGCGCCGATCCCGGCGGTCACAGCGAGCGCGACCCGGCCCAGCGTCCCGCCGGAGGCGTCCGTGCCCAGCGCTGTCGTCCCGGGGCCGGCCTGGGCTGCCGCCGGCGCACCGGGACCGGTGTCGGCGGCACCGGTCGCGACGCGAGCCACACCGGTGGCGGCGGAATCCGCGCCGGACCCGGCGGGCATCGCGCCCCCGGCAGGCACCGAGCCCGAGCCGGCTGGAACGGCATCCGAGCCGGTGACGCCGGGCGTGGCGG
>JAEYGD010000370.1 GCA_023402505.1 Actinomycetes bacterium | reverse complement strand
CCCGCACCCGGGGGGGGGCACGGGGGGCGCGGTTCTCGCCGATGTCACTCCGCCGGTACGGCGGCCTCCGCCTCGGCGCGGGTCGGTCCCTCCTTGACGTACGTCGGGCGCAGGTGCACCGGCGTCGCCTTTCGGCGCTCGCGCCGCGACCGGGCGGCCCGCAGGTTCAGGAACTCGACGAAGATCGAGAAGGCGATCGGCCCGTACACATAGCCCTTCGGGATGTGCTGGTCGAAGCCCTCCGCGATCAGGCTGGCGCCGATCAGCAGCAGGAAGGACAGCGCCAGCATCTTGACCGTCGGGTGCCGGTTGACGAACCCGCTGATCGCGCCGGCCGACAGCAGCATGACCACCATCGCGATGACGACCGCCGCCACCATGATGAACAGTTGGTCGACCATGCCGACCGCGGTGATCACCGAGTCCAGCGAGAAGACCACGTCCAGCAGGAGGATCTGGACGATCACCGCGCCGAACGAGGAGACCTTGCCACTTCGGCCGTGCTCGGAGCCCTCCAGGTGCTCGTGGATCTCGTAGGTCGCCTTGCCCAGCAGGAACAGGCCGCCGAGCACCAGGATCAGGTCACGCCCGGATATCTCCTGCCCGAGCACCGTGAACAGCGGCGCGGTCAGGCCGATCACCCAGGACAGCGACGCCAGCAGGAGCAGCCGGGTGACCAGGGCGAGCGACAGCCCGATGGTGCGGGCGCGCGCCTGCTGGTGCTCCGGCAGGCGACCGGCCAGGATCGAAATGAACACGACGTTGTCGATGCCGAGCACGATCTCCAACAGGAGCAGCGTCGCGAACGCGACCCACAACTCGGGACTGGCCAGGAACTCCATCTCACCCCTCGAACTCTCGGACCGCCGTCGTGCCGGCTCCCGGCCGTACGGTCGAATGCCGGACCATCCTGCCCACTCGGTAATAGATCCACGCGTCCGCACTGGACCGTCGTGGGACGGATGCTGGCATGCTTGTGCGCCGTGACACCACCCCGTGCGGACCGTCGACTCCGGGTGATGCCCTGGTGGCTGGTGCTGGTCGGGCTGGTGCTCGCCCTCGCGCTGGGCTGGTGGGTGCTGGACTGGCTGCTCGGCGAGGCCGACCGCGCCACCCAGCCGGACACCCGGGCCACGCTGCGCGTCGACGCGATCCGAACCGGCCTGACCGTGGTCGCCGGCACCGGCGGCGGGTTGGCTCTGCTGCTCGCCGCCCGCCGGCAGTGGATCAGCGAACGCGCGCAGCGTCACCAGGAGGCCGTCGCCGCGGCCGAGCAGGCGCACCGCGAACGCGTCCAGACCCACGCCGAGACCACCGTCGAGGCGGCCCAGCGCCAGCAGGACCGGCAGGCCACGGCCGCCGAGCACGACGCCGCCGAACGCCGGCTCACCGAGCTGTACACGCGGGCCGTCGAGCTGCTCGGCAGCGACAACGCCGCCGTCCGCCTCGGTGGCCTGCACGCCCTGGAGCGCCTGGGGCAGGACCATCCCGGGCAGCGCGCCACCATCGTGGCCGTGCTCTGCGCGTACCTGCGGATGCCGCCGGCCGACGACCCGCGCGAGACGGAGGTACGCCGCACCGCGCAGCGGGTGCTGACCCGGCACCTGCGCGCGGACGACGACCGGTTCTGGCCCGGTGTCAGCCTGGACCTGACCGGCGCCCGGCTGGACGGCTTCGACGCCGCCGGCTGCACGCTGGTCGACGCGGACCTCACCGGCGCCGTCTGCACCGGTACCACGGACCTCACCGGCGCCCGGGCGCACGGGCGGCTGTCGCTCCGGGCGACGTTCGAGGAGCTGATCCTCGACGGCGTCACCGGCGACGCGGAGATCACGCTCGACGGGGCCAGCGTCGAGCGGGCCAGCGTCGACCGGGCCGAGTTGGCCGGCAGCCTGTCCGGCCGGCGCGCCGGCTTCGGCCGGCTGACGTCGCGGGGTACGACCTTCCACGGCCCGGTGACGTTCGACAGCGCGCGGTTCACCGAGAGCGCCACGTTCCGGGAGGCCGTCTTCCTCAGCGGCCTCTCGATGGAGCACGCGAGCTTCGGCGGGTACGCCGGCTTCCGCCAGGCACGCTTCGCCGACCTGGCGCTGTTCCGGTTCGCCGAGTTCGGCGGCGAGGCGTGGTTCGAGCGGGCCCGCTTCGAGAGCAAGGCCAGCTTCGGCCGGGCCCGGTTCGGCGGCCAGGTCACCTTCGACGGGGCGACGTTCACGCGGCGGCCCAACTTCGACCAGGCCCGCGCCGCGGCGGCGCACGCGCACGCCTGGCCGGAGAAGACGCAGGTCCGCCGGGCCGACGACGACTGGCTGCTGCTGACCGACCCGTGACCGGCAGTCGACCTACCTACTCCTTCGCTACAAGCACAGGAGGAACGTCCAAGCGCCGACTAACGATCGCTCGGAGATCGTTTCCGCTTATTGCTTGCGGGTCCGGCGCGCGTCGTCATCGGTCAGGCGTGGCCCGCGGCGTCAGCAACCGGCGAATCTGGGCGCGCAAGCCCGTGTCCTCCGGTGGGATGATCTTGTAACCGAGCCTCTCCAGCTCAGCCTGTGCGGTACCGATGTTGCGCCGGACGACAGCGGCGATCTGCCGTTGCCGATACGCACGACGGGTCTTGTCGATGAGCCGCTCCCACCCGTCCTGCGCCTCGACCAGGCCCTCGATGATCAGGCACTCGAGCACGTCTTCGAGCGCTGGGCGGAACCTGCGCCCGCCAACGGGGAGGTGGATCTTGCTTAGCCCGCTGACGCCTTTGCGGCCAAGCTCGGTCAGAAAGCTCTCGAATGTAGGGTGGCTCGCACAAACCTGGATATGCGCCTCGGTGTAACGCTCTTTGTCGCGCTCAAAGTCATAGTGAAAGAGAGGATCGCTGCCGTCACCGAACTTCACACCGCAGTACGACGCCTCCATGGTAAGGAATCTGCCTTCGTCCCCGTCGAGCACCAGACGACACTGCACGTCGAGCCAAATGCTGGTGCGAGCGGCAGAACGCATGCGGACCGGTCGCGACATGAGCCCATCCAGTTGCGTCCCGACCAGCGCCTTGTCAGGCCCCACCCGAGCCACTACGCGGGCGTTGTCGCAGACCGTCCTGTTGAGCAGCTCCTGCATGGTGGCGGCGAACTCCCGGGCCTGTAGCCCGAGCCCGTTACGACCGTGTCTCGCCAATGGACATCCAGAGTTTCTGCGCCTCTATCGAGCAGAAGTCCCGCCGCCGGGCCATGTCAGCCAGCTGCCGATACGTCAGGTGGAGCCGCGCTAGCCCTTGCTCGACCGCGGAGGACCACTCCTCCTCACTCATCTCGACCACTAACGACGCGGGCATCTGTCTGGGAGTTCTGGCCATCGGAACCTCGCTACGACGTACCGCAGGACACCTCGATCGTAACCACGAGTAAGATCATTATCTACGCACAGCGTCCGGGCACCTCCGACGAGTTACGAACTCTGACGCTCGTCGCCCATCTGTACCCCGACAGCTATCGGCAGCAGCTCCGCCGAGTCGACCAGCTCGGGATCGATCACGACGTTGACGGCGACGCCAGGGACGGCAAGCCAGAACGCCTGAGTGCCGTCGAGCAGACCGGCGGCCTCGCCATGGTTGAACCCGGTCAGTGACCAATCGGCCGGTTCGCGCTCGTGATACTCGGCGAGGAAGTCACGCAGCGCGTCGAGGTCGGTCAGCTGCTCACCCCGCAACACATGGATCCGCAGGTCCACTCGGTAGCCCTCGGGAACCTGCCGCTCCCACACCCGGGTGGCGAAGGTGACGTCCTCCCACTCGCTGGCGAAGTCCGAAACCTCCTCGCCGACCTCGGCCGGCACATAACCGACGTGGAACCCGTCCAGCACCCCGCCGTCCCGTGCCGCGTCGCTCATCCTGCCGCCTCGATAGCGGCCTCCACCTTGTCCAGGTAGTTGAACCACCACTGCCCCTTTGGTTGCGGACGGGACGACAGCAAGTTGCCTGCCACGGCGAAGGCAAGCAATACCGCAGCTTGAGGCGCCAAGACCTGCGACAGTGGAGTCCCCTTCAGAACCGCGTGCCGCAGTGACCACAAAGGAGAGTACGGAACTCGCGCACCCACCGCGACCCCGCGATCACCTGTGGTTCGACCTTCAGCCCGGCCGCAGCTGCCTCAGCGCTCCGTGACGAAGACTCCAAGCCCGTGCACCCCATGCACCCAGCCCTGCGTTTGCAGCACGAGGACGGCTTGTCGCACCACCGTGCTCGACACCTTGTGCTGCTCCTTGAGCTGAGCAGTCGACGGCAGCTTGTCGCCGGGTTGGAGCTGACCCGACTCAATCTGCTCCCGGATATGGTCCGCGAGCTGCTCCCACTTTGGTTTGACGGGCATCCGCACTCCCAGGTCTGCACCGTCATTCGATCACGCACGACTACTCGTGACAAGTAACGTGATGAGGTCCTTGCTTTCCGTTACTAGTTGTGTAAAGTTCGAATCGACCGGCTCCCAGGTCTGCAAACCCGGAGTTGGTCTTCCCACCGCACAGAGCGCCCGGCCGGTCGATCCCCCCGGTCGGTCGGGCGTGCCGTGGTCGGCCCGCACACCGGCCACGGCAACCCGCACGGCCACCGACGGACGGGAGACACCCTCGTGCGCCACGAACCCGACGACTTCCACCTACCACCCGCGAGACACAGCCCCGGACCCGCCGACCGGCTGGCATCCGCCCAGGACATCGAGGACGCCGACGACATCCTCTTCGCCCACCCACCCCGCACGGTCACCCGCTGGGTATGCGGGTGCGGCGAGGCGTACCCCTGCTCCGAGGTCCGCTTCGCCCAGCTTGTCAAGGCGGCGACCGTGGGGACCAGCCGGTGAACGCCGCCGAGCTGCGTCGTCACGTCGACCGGAAGCTGACCGGCGCGCGGTGGAAGCGGTTCGCCGCTCCCTTCGGCCGCCTCGACCTGGTGGCGGTCCGCCGCCGCTCCCATGACCGCCGGGCACCCGCCCCGAAACCGAGCCGATCTAGGGCGGGCTGTCAGAGCACGGTGCGGAAGAGCACCAGGTAGCCGCAGTAGGCCAACGGCACCGCCAGGAAGCACACGAGCATCCCCAGCAGCGGGTAGCGTGGCGGCGTGCCGGCGACCATCGGGGCGCGGCCGAACCGGCCCAGCACCAGCCAGCCGGCGATCAGCGACACGGCCGGCAGGCCCGCGCACATCCACGCGTACAGGGTGAAGGAGTCGACCACCCCCGCCCCGGAGGCGAGCACCATCCCCAGCATGAGGACCACGCCGACGGCGGAGCAGCCGAGGTACACGGCGAGCGCCCGCGCCGGCGGCGACCAGGTCGGCAGCAGCGGGGGCCGCTGGGCCAGCAGCTCGGCCTGCTGCGCGTACCGGTCGGCCTCGTCGGCGTAGCGCCGCGCCAGCTCCAGC
>JAEYGD010000356.1 GCA_023402505.1 Actinomycetes bacterium | reverse complement strand
GGGCCGCGACGTGCGGCCCGGCCCCGGCCGGTCACGGCGCGGGGCAGGGCTGCCGCCAGGCGTCGAGGGTCCGGCCCTTGCGGATGGACGCGAAACCGTAGCCGACGGTGGTGACGCAGAAGTCCTGGGTGGAGCCGGTGTACTCGACGTGGAACACGGGCTTGCCGGCCTCGGCGAAGGGCAGCAGCTTCTCGCACACGCCGAGGCGTACGCACTCCTCGTTCACCGCGAAGTCGAAGTCCGGGGCCAGCGCCGCGACCTGCGGCACCGCGTTGACCAGGCCGGGGGAGAGGTCGAGGGAGCGGGCCAGCTCGGCCAGGTCGCGGTTGAAGCGGAGCTGGTGGTCGAAGTCGAGCGGGAAGCCGGAGCGGTGCGCGTACCCGTCGGCGTCGGCGATCGCGACCGCCGCGAAGCCCTTCCCGCGGCAGAGGCGGAACCGGTCGGCCAGCACCGGACGCAGGGTGTCCCACTGCCGGACGTCCAGCCAGCGGCTCTGCGGGCGGCGGGCGGGCAGCCCCTGCACGGTGGCCGGGAAGCGGGTCGCGTCCGGGTCGGTCGGCAGCACCGAGCCGACGTGCACCTGACAGACCAGGCGCCGGTCCCGGTCGTGGTCGCGCAGCCCGGCGGTCTGCGCCGTGGTGGTGGTGACCGGGTCGAGCAGGAAGACGTCCGCCGGCACGGCCGGGTCCAGCACCCCGGTGAGCTGCCACTGCCACTGCCAGTGGCGGACCTCCGCGGCCGGCCAGGTGACGGTGACGCCCGGCCGGGGCAGTGCGCCGCCGCAGGCGTACACCGGGGTCAGGAGCAGCAGCGCGACGGCGGCCGGCAGGGCGCGGCGCGGGCCCTGCCCGACGGCGCGTCTACGCGGCCGGATCCGCATCGGCAGCTCCGCAGGTCGCGGGCGGCCGGTCGCCGCCCGGGCGGGTACGCCACTGCGGCGCACCTCACCCGGTCAACGAGGACGGACCCGACGACGACTCGCGGATCAGCGCGGCGCGGCGAAGACCTGCGTCCAGTACGGCCCGTTGCTGCTCGCGATGCCGACGCCGATCTCGGTGAAGGCGCAGTTGAGGATGTTGGCCCGGTGGCCGGGGCTGTTCATCCAGGCGTCCATCACGGCGGCCGGGGTCTTCTGGTTCCAGGCGACGTTCTCGCCGTAGGTGCGCCACTGGTAGCCGACCCGGTCGATCCGGTCACCGGGGTCGCTGCCGTCGCTGCCGGTGTGCGACATCTTCTGGTGGTCGGCCTGGTCCTGGCTGTGCCGCTGGGCGGCGGTCATCAGCTTGTCGTCGATGCTGAGCGCGCCGCAGCCCGCCTTCGCGCGTTCGGCGTTGGCCAGGTTGACCACCTCGCGGGCCTGGGCGCTGACGCTGCCGCCGCCGGTGGGCGCGGTGGCGCCGCCGGTGGGCGGTGCCGTGGTGCGGGCCGGGGCACGGCGGGAGGTGGAGGCCGAGCGCGACGCGGCCGGGCTCGGCTTGCGGCTCGGAGTGGCCGACGGGGAGGGCGTCGCGCTGGTCGGTGCCGCGCTGGGGCTGGTCGGCGCGAGGGCGTCGGCGGGCGTCTCGTCGTTCTCGGGCAGCGCGGGTGCCGTCGCCACGGTGTCGTCGACCGCGGCCGTGGGGGTGGTTTCGTCGCCCCCGGAGAGCGCGACGGCGCCGACGCCGAGGCTCACCACCAGCGTGGCCGCCGCGGCGGCGCCGCCGATCAGCACGGGGCGCTTGATCCGGCGGGTCGGGCGGTGCCCGTCGTCGACCGGCGTGCCGGGGTGTGCCGCCGGCAGCGCGCCGGTCACCGGTTCGTCGGCGTACGCGCCGGAGGCGGTGCCCGCCCACCCGGTGGTCTCGTCGTGCCGCCAGCGGGCGGCGGGCTCGTGCCATCCGCCGGCGCTGTCGGCGTGCTGCCGGTCGCCGGCCGGCTCGTCCCGCCAACCGGTGGGCTCCGCCTGGTTCCAGCGGGCCGTCGGCTCCTCCTGCTGCCGCCAGGTCGGCTCGGCGTCCTGCCAGGTCGGCTCGGCGTCCCGCCAGCCGCCCGTGGGTTCCTGGTGCCGCCAGGTGGGAGCCGGCTCCCAGTGCTGCGCGGAGCGGTCCCGGTCGGCGTCCGCCGGTGCCGGGTACGGTCCGTGGCCCGGCTCGGGCTCCCAGCGCGCGGTCGGCTGCTCGCGGTGCCACTCGTCGGCGGGCCGGTTCGGCTCGTCGCCGAACAGGTAGGCCGAGCGCGGTTCGGGCCGGTCGGTCAGCCAGCTCGGCTCGTCGGCCGCCGGCTCGGGTCGCCGTGCCGCGCCGTCCGGGTCGATCGGGTCGTTCCAGCCGTACACGCCGTTAGCCTCCACGGGTTGGTTGCGGGCCGAGGTGACGCTACGTGTCGGCCACACGGGCGGCAATGTGGCTAAGGAAGAGTTAAGGGGAACCGGGACGCGGAGGTGGCGACTTCCGGAGATCCGGAGCGTAGAGTTAGGTCGTCCGGACAGAGTGTGTCCGCGCCTCGTGGCAGCCCCCCGCCAAGTGGACAGGTCGACGTGGAGATGATCTACGGCCTGCGAGAACTTGACGAAGGAGGGGGTATCGGCTCAATATGGAGGTGTCGCCAGTCGCGCCCGGTCATGCCCAGAAATAGTCTGGAATGACAGCCGCGTACTAATGGGCGCGCGTTGGCCGGCCTTTCCGGCAGCGCAAATCAAGGAGTCAACATGGCGAAGGCCCTGTACGGCCACGTAGGTGCGGCGCCAGACCGGCGCCTGCTCGACGAGGTCACCCGACTGCGTGCCACGGTTCAGGCACTCGAGTTCGAGATCACGCGGCTGCGTGCCGAGAATGATCGGCTCGCCGCGGCGGCGGCCGAGGCGGACGACCTGCTCCGCATCGCCGAGCCCGCTCTGACCTGAGCCACCGGTCCGCAAAAACTGAATAGCACCGCACGAAAAGGCGCGCCGACACATATGTGCCGGCGCGCAGCTCTGTGCGCACCATTTCCGGCGCGACCGCTGCGCGCCCGTTCCGGTGGGCACCGGAACCGCGCCGGACGACCGGGAAAGCGACGCGCGCCCCGCGGAAACGTGAACCGGGGCGCGCCGGCGGACGCCCCGCCAGGCGGGTCGCGTGCGGACTGGTCACCGACCGCGGGTTAGTCTGCGGGTTCACCAGGTCCGCGCAGCCGGCGACGGTACGGCGGCCACCGGACGAGGATCGAGAAGGTGCATCTCAAGAGCCTGACGGTGAAGGGCTTCAAGTCCTTCGCCTCCGCGACGACGCTGAAGCTGGAACCGGGCATCACCTGCGTGGTGGGCCCGAACGGCTCCGGCAAGTCCAACGTCGTCGACGCCATCGCCTGGGTGCTCGGCGAGCAGGGCGCCAAGGCGCTGCGCGGCGGCAAGATGGAGGACGTC
>JAEYGD010000336.1 GCA_023402505.1 Actinomycetes bacterium | reverse complement strand
GGTCTGCTCAGCGAGCCGTACGCGACCGGGCGGGCCGGGCGGCTGCTGCGCGCCGGCCGTGCCCTGACCGCGGCGGGGGTGGCCGGAGCGCTGCTCGGCCGGCGCAGCCGGGTGGTGTCGGCGGCGTCCGGGGTGGCGCTGCTCGCCGCGTCGCTGGCCACCCGGTTCGGGATCTTCCACGGCGGCGTCGCCTCGGCGCGGGATCCGAAGTACACGGTGGTTCCCCAGCGGGAACGCCTGGCCCGGCGGCGGGCGGAGGCCGACGGCGGCTGACCGCGAAGGTACGCCCCCGCCGGGCGCGGCGTGCTCCGCTGTGGTCAAATGCTGCCTGGAGGCGTTCAGGCGGCTGGTGCCCCTCCCGGTCTTCAAAACCGGTGTGGTCCGGGACCCGGGCCAGGCGGGTTCGATTCCCGTCCGTCTCCGCCAAGCCTGGTGGGAGTTGACGTGACAGCCGACGACGGCGCCGATCCACGTCGGCGGGTGCCGCGTACCGACGTGCTGCTGGCCGACCCGCGGATCGCCGCCGCCGTCGCGACCCTCGGCCGGGAACGCGTGAAGGCCGCCGTGCGGCGGGCGCAGGAACGGGCCCGCCGCGGCGAGATCCCTCCCGGCGGGGTCCGCGACGCGGCCCTGACCGAGCTGCCCGCCGCCGCGCGGGCGGTGCTGAACGCCACCGGCGTCGTGCTGCACACCAACCTCGGCCGGGCGCCCCTGTCGGCGGGGGCCGTCGCCGCGGTCGTGGCCGCCGCCGGCCACACCGACGTGGAGCTGGACCTGGCCACCGGCCGGCGGGCCCGGCGCGGCCGGGACGCCCTGGACGCCCTCGCGGCGGCGGTTCCCGACGCCGGTGCGGTGCACGTGGTCAACAACGGCGCGGCGGCCCTGGTGCTCGCCGCGACCGCCCTGGCCGCCGGCCGGGAGATCGTGGTCAGCCGCGGTGAGCTGGTGGAGATCGGCGACGGATTCCGCCTGCCGGACCTGCTGGAGAGCACCGGCGCGAGGCTGCGGGAGGTCGGCACCACCAACCGCACCCACCTGGAGGACTACGCCGCCGCGCTCGGTCCGGGCACCGCCTTCGTGCTCAAGGTGCACCCGTCGAACTTCCGGGTCAGCGGCTTCACGTCCAGCGTTGCGGTGCCCGCGCTGGCCACCCTCGGCGTGCCGGTCGTCGCCGACATCGGCTCCGGCCTGCTCGCCCCCGATCCGCTGCTGCCCGACGAGCCGGACGCCGCGTCGACGCTGCGCGCCGGGGCGGCGCTGGTCACCGCCAGCGGCGACAAGCTCCTCGGTGGGCCGCAGGCCGGGCTGTTGCTCGGCGACGCCGAGCTGGTGGCGCGGCTGCGCCGCCATCCGCTCGCCCGGGCGCTGCGGGTGGACAAGCTGACCCTCGCCGCGCTGGCCGCCACCGTGGGCGACCCGGACACCCCCACCCGCGCGGCGCTGCACGCCGACGCCGCCGTGCTGCGGGACCGCACCGAACGGCTGCGTGACGCCCTCGCCGCCGACGGGCGCAAGGCCGACGTGGTGCCCTCCGTGGCGGTCGTCGGTGGTGGCGGCGCGCCCGGCGTGGAGCTGGACTCGTGGGCGCTGAGCCTGCCCGGCTCGTACGCCGCGCCGCTGCGCACCGGCGACCCGCCGGTGCTCGGGCGGGTGGTGCGCGACCGGCTGCTGCTGGACCTGCGCTGCGTCCCCGCCGACGCCGACGAGGCCGTCCGGGCGGCCGTGCTGCGGGTCCCCGGGGACGGCTGAGCATGTTCGTGGTGGCCACCGCCGGGCACGTCGATCACGGCAAGTCGACGCTGGTGCGGGCGCTGACCGGGATGGAACCGGACCGGTGGGCCGAGGAGCGCCGCCGGGGCATGACGATCGACCTCGGGTTCGCCTGGACGGCGCTGCCGTCGGGGCGGACGGTCGCGTTCGTCGACGTGCCCGGGCACGAGCGGTTCGTGCCGAACATGCTGGCCGGGGTCGGCCCGGTGCCGGCGGCGCTGGTCGTGGTCGCCGCCGACGAGGGCTGGATGCCGCAGTCCGCGGAGCACGTGGCCGCGCTGGACGCGCTCGGCGTGTCGTACGGGCTGCTGGTGGTCAGCCGCGCGGACCTGGCCGATCCGGGACCGGCGCTCGCGCAGGCGCGGGCGCGGCTGGCGGGCACGTCGTTGCGCGCGGTCGACGAGGTGGCGGTCAGCGCGGTGACCGGCGCCGGCCTGCCGGAGCTGTGGGCGGCGCTGGACCGGCTGGCCGCCGCGCAGCCCGCCCCGGTGCCGGGCGCGCCGGTGCGGCTGTGGGTGGACCGCAGCTTCACCGTGCGCGGCAGCGGCACGGTGGTCACCGGGACCCTCGGCGCGGGGCGGCTCGCGGTCGGCGCCGAACTGGAACTCGCCGCCACCGGCGAGTCGCTGCGGGTACGCGGCCTGCACCGCCTCGGCGTCGCCCGGGACGAGGTCACCGCGGTCGCCCGGGTGGCGGTGAACCTGCGGGGCACGCCACGCGGGCGGGTCGGCCGGGGTGACGCGCTGCTCACCCCCGGCCGGTTCGGCCGCGCCGACCTGGTCGACGTGCGGCTGGCCGGTGACCGGGCCGCGGACCTGCCGGCCACCCTCACCCTGCACGTCGGCTCGGCGGCCGTGCCCGCCCAGGTC
>JAEYGD010000323.1 GCA_023402505.1 Actinomycetes bacterium | reverse complement strand
GCCCCATACCCGTTCCAACAGGTGTATGCCGCCACGGCGACCGGGCAATTGGCCGTGCGCGCAAATGCCGGCGGGGCCGGGCCCCATTCGGCACGGCCCCGCCCCCGGGCGACGCTCAGCGGTTCTTGTACGCCTCGACGACCTCGACCGGGATCCGGCCCCGCTCGGAAATCTTGTAGCCGTTCTTCACGGCCCATTCCCGGATGGCGCGGTTCTGCTCCCGGTCCATTCCCGCGCCGGAACCGGCTCCTCGCCGGGGTGCCCGCGACGTGTCCACGCCGCCACGACCGATACGGCGGCCGGCCGTGATGTACGGGTCGAGTGCCTTACGCAGCACACCCGCATTCTCGTCGGAGACGTCGATCGTGTACGCCACGCCGTCCAGACTGAACTCGACGGTCCGGTCGGCCTTCCCGCCGTCGAGGTCGTCGGTCAGAACGGTGATTACTTTTCTTGCCATCGCCGATTACTCCCTGTGTGGGGGCGGGGTGTGGTCAAAGTTTGACCTATCCCGTGGCATAACCGCAACAAAACGCGTCGTACTCATTTCGGTTCGGCTCCGTAATCTCTGGACGAAATCGACTGGCAGCCGGTCAGAAAGTGCCGTCGATCAGTCCCCGAGCAGGCCGGCGTGGCCGGCGAGCGCCGCCGCCTCGGCCCGGTTGGCGACCCGGAGCTTGCGTAGCAGCGCGGCGGTCATCCGCTTGGCGGTCCGCTCGGAAACGTGCATCCCGAGAGCGATCTCGACCGTGCTGCGCCCGGCGGCGATGGCGCGCAGCAGATCCCGTTCCTCGCCGTCGAGATCGACCGGTGGGATCCGCGCCGGGCGGAGCAGACCCCGCAGCAGTTCGCCGGGGAGCACGGCCCACCCGTCCAGGACGGCGAGCAGCGGCGGCAGCAGTTCCTCGGGCTCGGCGGTCTTCGGCAGGTAGCCCTCGGCACCGGCGCGCAGCGCGTCGAGGGCGGGCGCCGGGTCGGTGTCGCCGGACATCGCCACCACCCGGACCCGAGGGGTGGTCCGGCGGATCGCGCCCACCGCGCGTACGCCGCCCGGCGGCGGCATGTGCAGGTCGACCAGGACCAGGTCGGGCACGCAACGGCTGACCAGCGCGGCCGCCGCGGCCGCGTCCCCGGTGGAGCCGACCACCGTCGCGCGCCCGTTGGTCGTCACCGGCAGCAGCAGCTCCAGACCGCGGACGAAGAGCGGGTGGTCGTCCACGACGGCGATCCGCACGGCGGAGCTGTCGAGCATGCCTGATCCCTTCCCGAGGGGGTACCGATCATGCGGGTTGCGTACCGGACGGGAGGGGGCGGCGGATGCGGGCATGGCTGGGTACGCTGCGGGGATTCCGCCGGCCCCGGCCGGCCCGCGCCGCGGACCGGCCGGCCGGGTTGCGCCCCGAGCTGCTGCTGCGCGTCCTCTGCCACGAGTTCCGCACGCCGGTCAGCACGCTCACCTCGGTGACCCGGGCGCTCGCCGACGGCCGGCTGTCCGGCGACGACCGTGCGGCGCTCAGCGCGCTCGCCCGCGACCAGGCCGTGCACCTGGCGGACCTGCTCCAGGAGGCGACCGCCAGCACCGGCTCGCTGCTCCTCGCCGCCGAGCGGGAGGTGAGCACCGCGCCGCTGGCGGAGATCCTGCGCGGGGTGGCCGTGCTGATCCCCGGGCACCGGCGGCGGACCCGGGTGACCCGCCGGGCGGGGGAGTGCGCCGTCCCAGAGCGCCGCACCCGGCAGGTGCTGGCGAACCTGGTGGAGAACGCGCTGCGACACGGGCCGGCCGGCGGGACCGTCGGCATCCACGCCGCGCTGCGCCGCAGCGGGCTGAGCATCGTCGTCACCGACGAGGGGCAGGTCGACGCGGCGCTGCTGGCGGCGGTCCGGTGGCCGGCACCGGGAGCGGGCATGTCGGGCCTCGGGCTGTGGATCGTGCGGCAGCTCGTCGCCGCCGACGGGGGGCAGCTGCGCCTGCACCGGCTCCGGCCCCGCGGGGTGGCCCTGGAGGTCCGGTTCCCCGGCGTACGTCCGGCTGGTTGACCCGGCCGGGCCACCGGATGGCCCCGACGGGCCCGCCGCGCGGGAAGTGTCCTCGGTACGAAAGCCATCGCGACCGAGGAGGGCGCATGTTCAGCCATATCAAGGACCTGCAGTTCGAGGCCAAGCCGGACGGCCCGGACGCGGCGTTCGCCCGCCGGCTGCAGGAGGTGCTGGGCGGTAAGTGGGGCGAGATGACCGTCGCCAACCAGTACCTCTACCAGGGGTGGAACTGCCGGCTGCCGGGCAAGTACAAGGACCTGCTGCTCGACGTGGGCACCGAGGAGATGGGCCACGTCGAGATGATCGCCACGATGATCACCCGGCTGCTGGAGAACGCGCCGCTGTCACTGCAGGAGGCCGCCGAGGACAACCCGATGGTGGCCGCCGTGTACGGCGGGTCGAACCCGGCGCACTTCATCCACGGTGGTGGCGGAGCCATGCCGGTGGACAGCGTCGGCGTTCCCTGGAACGGCAACTTCATCACCGCCAGCGGCAACCTGATGGCCGACTTCCAGCTCAACGTCACCGCCGAGGCGCAGGGCCGGCTCCAGGTCGGCCGGCTGTTCAACATGACCGACGACCCGGGCGTCAAGCAGATGCTGCGCTTCCTGCTGGCCCGCGACACCATGCACCAGAACATGTGGCTGGCGGCGATCGAACAGCTCAAGGAGGACGGCCTCGAGGAGATGCCGGTGCCGGACGCCTTCCCCGACTCGAAGGAGTTCACCGAGAAGTTCAGCTACACGTACCTGGACTTCTCGCCCGGGCAGGACGCCGCCGAGGGGCGCTGGGCGTCCGGACCCACGCCGGACGGCAAGGGCGAGTTCCGGTACGACCACAGCCCGCGGGCGCACGCCCCCGAGCCGGTGCTGCCGCCGGGCGACCCGCGCCTGTACGGCACCAACCCGGGCATGGCCGGGGGAGTCGTCAACAAGGTCAAGAGCAAGCTCACCTGACCGCGCCGCGCCGGGCCGCCCGCGCCGGGCGGCCCGGCGGGCACCGTCCCGCACGGAGGTGTGCCGTGACCGACCTCGTCCTGCGCCCGCTGGCCGACGCGTTCATGCAGGTGGGCGTCTACGTCGCCGTGATGGTGGCGCTGTTCGGGTGGCTGCGCTGGCGCTACGGCGACCGGATCACCGACGGACTGACCCGGCGACGCCGGCTCGGCCCGCTGGTGGGTGCCCTGCTCGGGGTGAGTCCCGGGTGCGGCGGAGCGATCATCCTGATGCCGCTGTACGCCCGGGGCAAGGTGTCGTTCGGAACCGTGATCGCGGCCCTGGCCGTCACGATGGGCGACTCCTCCTGGGTGGTGCTGGCCTGGAACCCGGTGTTCGCGCTCCAGATCCACGCGCTGCTCTTCGCGGTGGGCCTGGTCACCGGGTATGTCGTGGACGCGCTCGGGATCGACCCGGCCCGCGTGCCGCGCCGTACGCCGGCCGTCGCGGCGGTCCCCGCCGGGCTCGCCGCCGTCGGCGGTCCCGACCTGGCCGGTTCCCAGCGGCTGCTCGGCGGGCTGCTGCCCCGGGTGCCGGCCTCCACCGCGTTCTGGGGGCTCACCACGCCGGCGTTCGCGGTGTCGGTGCCGGTGGTCTTCCAGATGGTCGACGTGCAGGTGCTGACCCGGACGCTCGGCGGTGTCGACCCGTACCTGGCGCTCGGGGTGGCGGGCACCCTCGTCGCCGCGCTGATCTTCGCCGCCGGGCGCGGCCGGCTCGCCGACGACTCGCTGGAGACGGCGCATCCCCGGTCGGTCGGCGCGACCCTGCGGCACAGCGCGCACGAGGCGTCGTTCATCACCGTCTGGGTGGCGGTCGCGTACCTGGCCTGGCAGCTCGTCACCAGCACCACCGGGTTCGACGGCTCGCAGATCGCGCTCGGCGGACTGCTCGGCGTGCTGGTCGGCGCCGGCATCGGGCTGATCCCGGGCTGCGCGGTGCAGATCGTCTTCACCGGCCTGTACGTGAGCGGCGGGCTGCCGCTGCCGACCCTGGTCGCCAACGCGATCAGCCAGGACGGCGACGCGCTGATCCCGCTCGCCGCGCTGCGCCGGCACTCGGCGGTGCTGGCCACGGTGATCACCACGATCCCGGCGGCCGCGGTCGGTACGGCCCTGGTCGTCCTGCTCTGAGGCGGCCGGTCGACGCGGCCGTCCGGCACCGTGGCGGCCCGCCCGGCCGCCGGCCCGATCCGATCGTCGAGGAGGAACCGATGTCCGTCCCGAGCGTGCGCCGCAAGCTGGTGGTCTTCGCGTGCCTCGCGGTCGTCGCCGTGCTGGCCGGGCTGCCCGGTCCGACGGTCGCCGCCCTGGTGCTGACCACCCTGGCGATCCCGGTCGCCGTGCTGGCCGGCGGTGGGGGTGGGTCGCTGCGGGAGCTGGTACGCCCCCGTCCGGGCCCGCGCCGAGGTGGTCTGGGTCACACAACGGAACAAGGGGAACGATTTGTTACTTGAGTTGAACACGCTCAACTCAACGCGATAGCAGGTGTTCGATGGCAACTCTTCCGGTCCTGCCCCTGACCGACGCCGTGCTGCTGCCCGGCATGGTCATCCCGGTGACCCTCGACCCGACCACCCAGGCCGCCGTCGACGCGGCCCGCGCCGCCGGCGACCGCCGACTGCTCGCCGTGCCCCGCCTCGACGGCGAGTACGGCCCCGTCGGCGTGGTCGCCACCATCGAGAAGGTCGGACGGCTGCCCAGCGGCGAACCCGCCGCCGTCGTCCGCGGCCTCACCCGCGCCCGCATCGGCTCCGGCGTGCCCGGCCCCGGCGCCGCCCTCTGGGTCGAGGCGACCGACCTCACCGAACCGGCACCCGCCGGCCGCGCCCGGGAACTCGCCCGCGAGTACCGGGCCCTGATGACCTCGGTGCTCCAGCAGCGCGGCGCCTGGCAGGTCATCGACGCGATCGAGCGGATGACCGACCTCTCCGAGCTGGCCGACTCGGCCGGCTACGTGTCCTGGCTCAGCCTCGCCCAGAAGACCGAGCTGCTCGCCGCCCCGGACGTCACCACCCGCCTCGAACTGCTCGTCGGCTGGGTCCGCGACCACCTCGCCGAGCAGGAGATCACCGAGCAGATCAACACCGACGTACGCGAAGGACTGGAGAAGTCCCAGCGCGAGTTCCTCCTCCGGCAGCAGCTCGCCGCGATCCGCAAGGAACTCGGCGAGGACGAGCCCGACGGCTCGGCCGACTACCGGGCCCGCGTCGAGGCCGCCGAGCTGCCGGACAAGGTCCGCGAGGCGGCGCTGCGCGAGGTCGGCAAGCTGGAACGGGCCAGCGACGCCTCCCCGGAGGCCGGCTGGATCCGCACCTGGCTCGACACCGTGCTCGAAATGCCGTGGAACACGCGTACCCAGGACAACACCGACCTGGCCGCGGCCCGCGAGGTGCTCGACGCCGACCACGCCGGCCTGGCCGACGTCAAGGACCGCATCCTGGAGTACCTCGCGGTGCGCAACCGACGCGCCGAGCGCAACCTCGGCGTCGTCGGCGGGCGCGGCTCCGGCGCGGTGCTCGCCCTCGCCGGCCCGCCCGGCGTCGGCAAGACCAGCCTCGGCGAGTCCGTCGCCCGGGCGCTCGGCCGCAACTTCGTCCGGGTGTCCCTCGGCGGCGTCCGCGACGAGGCGGAGATCCGCGGCCACCGGCGCACCTACGTGGGCGCGCTGCCCGGCCGGATCGTCCGCGCCCTGCGGGAGGCCGGCTCGATGAACCCGGTCGTGCTCCTCGACGAGGTCGACAAGCTGGCCGCCGGCTACTCCGGCGACCCGGCCGCCGCGCTGCTGGAGGTGCTCGACCCGGCGCAGAACCACACCTTCCGGGACCACTACCTGGAGGTCGACCTCGACCTGTCCGACGTGCTGTTCCTGGCCACCGCCAACGTCGTGGAGGCCGTCCCCGGCCCGCTGCTGGACCGCATGGAGTTGGTGACCCTCGACGGCTACACCGAGGACGAGAAGGTGGCCATCGCCCGGGACCACCTGCTGCCCCGGCAGCGGGAGCGGGCGGGACTGACCCCCGACGAGGTGACGGTCAGCGACGAGGCGCTCGCACGCATCGCCGGGGAGCACACCCGCGAGGCCGGCGTACGGCAGCTGGAGCGCGCACTGGCGAAGATCCTGCGCAAGATCGCCGTCACGCTGGCCACCGACCCGGCACCGGTCCACGTCGACACCGGCAACCTGGCCCGCTACCTGGGCCGGCCCAAGTTCACCCCGGAGTCCGCCGAGCGGACCGCCGTGCCCGGTGTGGCCACCGGCCTGGCCGTCACCGGTGCCGGCGGCGACGTGCTCTTCATCGAGGCGACCAGCATGGACGGCGAGCCCGGGCTGACCCTCACCGGCCAGCTCGGCGACGTGATGAAGGAGTCCGCGCACATCGCGCTGTCGTACCTGCGCTCGAACGGGCGCCGGCTCGGCCTGGACCCCAACGCGCTCGCCGGACGGCGGATCCACCTGCACGTCCCGGCCGGCGCGGTGCCCAAGGACGGACCGAGCGCCGGCATCACGATGGTCACCGCCCTCGCCTCGCTGGCCAGCGGCCGGCCGGTCCGGCCCGAGTTCGGGATGACCGGCGAGGTGACCCTCTCCGGGCGGGTGCTGCCCATCGGTGGCGTGAAGCAGAAGCTGCTCGCCGCCCACCGGGCCGGTCTCACCGAGGTCATCATCCCCAAGCGCAACGAGCCGGACCTCGACGACCTGCCGGCCGAGGTACGCGAGGCCCTCACCGTCCACACCCTCGCCGACGTCGCCGACGTGCTCGCCCTGGCACTGCGCCCCGCCGACGTCGAGGCGCTGGACGGGCCGGCGCTCGCCGCGCACTGACCGCCGACCCCTCGCGGGTGGCCGCCGGCGCCCGCGGCCCCCCCCGCGCCGGTG
>JAEYGD010000290.1 GCA_023402505.1 Actinomycetes bacterium | reverse complement strand
TTCTCGGAGCGCGCGGGGTCGCGCGCTCACGTGCCGCTAGCTGAGGTGGTTGAAGCCGCCCCAGTTGCTGCCGATCGGCCGGGCGGTGCCGCTGTACGGGAGACCGCCGTCCCGGACGAAGTTGTTCGGGTACAGCCACAGGGACGCGTCCGCCGACTTCCGGACGACCATGTCGGTGAAGCCGTCGCCGGTGACATCGGCGCCGACGAACGCGTCGAAGATCTCCCACCCGTTGCCGATCTGCCGGGCGGACCCGCTGCTGTACGGCAGGCCGTTGTCGCGCTCGATGTTGTTCGGGTACAGCCACAGCGTCCCGTCCGTGTGGCGAGCCACCAGGTCCGTGTACCCGTCCCCGGTGACATCGGCGCCCACGATCTGGTTCATGCCGCCCCACCCGGTTCCGATCTGCCGGACGGTGCCGCTGCTGTACGGCGCTCCCTTGTCGCGCTCGATGTTGTTGGGGAACAGCCACAGCGTCCCGTCGGGCTTGCGAGCCACCAGGTCCGCGTAGCCGTCACCGGTGACGTCGGCGCCGACGAGGTGGTTGAAACCGCCCCAGTTGGTGCCGATCGGCCGGGCGGTGGCGCTGCTGTACGGCGCTCCTCTGTCGCGGACGAAGTTGTTCGGGTACAGCCACAGGGACGCGTCCGCCGACTTCCGGACGACCATGTCGGTGTAGCCGTCACCGGTGACGTCGGCGTTGACGAGCTGGTCGAAGCCACTCCAGCCGGTGCCGATCTGGTCCACGCCGCTGTACGGATCCCCGCCGTCGCGGACGATGTTGTTCGCGTACAGCCACAGGGTCCCGTCGGGCTTGCGGGCGACCAGGTCCGCGTACGCGTCGCCGGTCACGCTGTTGCCGGTCTGGCCGGTCGGAGCCCACCAGGAGGTCTGCTTCCGCGCCCCGGCCCAGCTGAAGCTGAAGTGGATGTGGTTGGTGTGGCAGTCGCCGGGCGAGCCGTCGCAACTGTAGGCCCGCCACGACTTGGTGGTGGTGCTCCAGATCTGCCGGTTCCAGATGATGTACATGATGCCGAGGCGCCGCAGGCGGGCATTCTGGTTGCCGTGCTGGTCGGTGGCCAGCAGCCAGTTGATGACCTCGTTGGCGGAGGCCCGTTCCGCCGAGTTCCCGGCGTCGAAGAAGTAGTCGAGGGCGCGACCCTCGTAGTGCTCGCTGGTCGAGCCTCCGCAGGTCCGCCAGATGTTCTCCTCGGACGCGCGCCGCCCGTACGCGCTGTTGAGCAGGTTCATGAAGGCCACCACCCCGGGCTTGGCGGTGGGATCGCAGATGCTCTGCGGGTCGTAGGGGGCGTGGGGTTCGATCCAGGACCCGAACACCGGGGTCGGTGGCGGGGCGGCCGCGGCCGGCGTGGCCGTGACGACCGCGGCGAGCGGGCCGGTGACGGCGATTGCGACGAGCAGGGCCAGACTTCGTCTGAGCAGTACACGTGCCACGGGTGGGTTCTGCCTCTCTGCGAGCAGCGCGTTGGCTAACGGGGCAGCCGCCAGCGGTCTCCGGACACCTAGGAGCGTGTCCGGTGGGACGGACGCACCGCCTCGGGCTGGCGGGCGCCGACCGGTCCGGTCGACACCCGCCAGCCCGGTCGGCTCGCTACCGTCCCCGGCGACGACTGGCTGTGCGCAACGACGGTCTGCCGGGGCGTCCCGACTGCTTCACCGGCCGTGCACCGGCGGGTCCCGCCGTCTGCACGGCCCGCCGGAACGACCCGGTCACCCCGTCGGCGGGCACCCGGTGCAGGCGCTGCAGAGGGCGTCGGCCCGCAGCGTGGCGGGCCCGCCCGGCGGTTCGAGCCGCGGGTCTCCGCGCAGGATCGCCTCGTGCAGGTGCCGCAGCCGCGGGCCGGGCTCGACGCCGAAGTCCTCGCCGAGGGTGGTCAGCGTCCGGCGGTAGGCCTCCAGCGCCTCGACCTGCCGGCCGGTGCGGTACAGCGCGAGCATGAGGATGCTCACCAGCCCCTCGCGATGTGGATGTTCGGCCACCAGGCCGGTGAGTTCCGCCGTCAGCCCGGTCGCGTCGCCGCTCAGGCGCAGCGCCGCGCGCTCCTCCACGACGCCCAGCCGCAGGTCCTCCAGGCGGGCCGCCTGGGCGTCCAACCCTGCTGTTCCGGCGAGGGCGGGTCCCCGCCAGGCCGCCAGTCCGGCGTCCAGCGTCCTGGTCGCCTCCTCGGTACGCCCCAGCGCCACCGCCTCGCGTCCGCGTGCGACGCTCGCCTCGAACCTGGTGGCGTCGACGGCCACCCGACTCGGGTCGAGCAGGTAGCCGGAGGGGGCGGTGACCACCGCCGCGCCGAGGACGCGCCGCAGCACCGACATGCAGTTGAGTACCTGCCGGCGTGCCGTACGCGGCGGCTCCTCGCCCCACGCGATGTCCACCAACCGATCCACCGGCACCACCCGGCCGGCGTTGAGCGCCAGCGTCGCCAGTGCGGTCCGGTGCTTCATTCCCGCGACCGCGGTCGGCCGCCCGCTGTCGTCGACGACGTCGACCGGCCCTAAGACACGTACTTCCATCCGTCCTTCCTCCCCGTGATCGTCCGAACGGTGTCCAGATGATTCCGCAACAGGCGCATTGCGATCGTCGCCTATCTGACTGTTCGGACAGTTAGTCGGTCAGCCGGACGGCCGACGGCGACGGGCCACGGGCAGCGGAACCAGACCCGATGTAAAACTTTCTAGACACCATGTCCAAGACGCTTTACTCTGGTCGTGTCAAAGATTCTTTACCTCAGGAGGCGGTCGTGACGCACGAGGAGAAACGCGCCTGGATCATGCTGGTCGTCAGCGCGGCCGGCTACGCCGTCTACGTGGCCGTCGTCCTCAGCCGGGTCGACGGCGGGCCGCTGCCCGCCACCCCCTACGCCGGCGTACTGCTGTGGACGGTCGGCGGCGCCATCGTCGCGAGCATCCTGGCCGAGATCGGGATGGGCGTGGTGAACCCGCGGGCGTCCCGCGTCAAGGACGTCCGCGACCGGGAGATCGGCCGGCTCGGCGACCACGTCGGCCACGCGTTCGTGGTCATCGGCGCGGTGTCGGCGATGCTGATGGCCCTGGCCGAGTGGGACTGGTTCTGGATCGCCAACGTCGTCTACCTGTGCTTCGTCCTGTCGGCGGTGGTCGGCTCCCTGGCGAAGGTGATCGTCTACCGCAGGGGCGTGCCGCAGTGGTGAAGCCGACCCGCGTCACGAACACCATCCGCGCGCTGCGCTTCGCGCACGACGAGATGACCCAGGCCGAGCTCGCCGAGCGGATCGGCGTGACCCGGCAGACCGTCATCGCCATCGAGCAGGGCCGCTACTCGCCGTCGCTGGAGATGGCGTTCCGCATCGCCCGCGTGTTCGGCGTACGGCTCGACGACGTGTTCCAGTACCCCGAGGAGGCGGCACCGTGAAGGCCATCGTCCACGACACGTACGGCCCACCCGACGTGCTCCAGCTCCGCGACATCGACCGGCCGCGCACCGGCGACCGGGACGTCCTCGTGCGGGTCCACGCCGCCGGGGTCGACCCCGGCGTGTGGATCTTCATGACCGGCCGCCCCTACCTGGCCCGGCTGGCGAGCGGGCTGCGCCGGCCCCGGGTGCCGGTGCTCGGGCGGGACCTGGCCGGTGTGGTGGTCGCGGTCGGCGCCCGGGTGACCCGGTTCCGGCGGGGCGACGAGGTGTTCGGCACCTGCCTGCGCGGCTCGTACGCCGAGTTCGCGACCGCGCCGCAGCAGCGGCTGGCCCACAAGCCGGCCACCGTGTCGTTCGCGCGGGCCGCCACGGCGCCGGTCTCCGGGCTGACGGCGCTGCGCGCGGTCCGCGACAGCGGCGAGGTGCGGCCCGGGCACCGGGTGCTGGTGATCGGCGCGTCCGGCGGTGTCGGGTCCCACGCCGTGCAGATCGCCAAGGCGTACGGTGCCACGGTCACCGCCGTCTGCGCCCCGGCCAGGGCCGACTTCGTGCGCTCGCTCGGCGCCGACGACGTGCTCGACTACACCAGCGAGGAGGTCGACCGGGACGGCCCGGTCCACGACGTGGTCATCGACACCGGCGGGGACCGGCCGTTCGGCGTCCTGCGCCGCGCCCTCACCCCGCGCGGCACGCTGGCGCTGGTCGGCGGCTCGTACACCAAGGGTCCGGTGCTCAGCGGCTACGACCGGCAGATGGTGCGCGCGCCGCTGCTGTCCCTGTTCGTCGATCAGCGGCTGCGCGGCGTCAACGCGACGGAGCGGGCCGGGGATCTGGCCGAGCTGCGGGATCTCATGGAGTCCGGTGCGCTCACCCCGGCGGTCGACCGCGCCTATCCCCTCGCCGAGACCGCGGACGCGATCCGGCACCTCCGGGACGGTCACCCGGCCGGCAAGCTCGTCGTCACCGTCGTCTGATGACCCACGGCGTTGCCCGAGCGGCGGTCTGCGTACCCCGGATTATCGGTCGATGGGCGCCGTGGCCGGCTGTTAGCGTCGTGCGGTGTTCGCCACCGAACGGGTCCGACTGCGTCCACCCACGCCCGACGACGCGCCCAACATGTTCCGCCTGAAGAACGATCCCGAGCTGCACCTGATCACCGACGGCGAGCCGTTCGTGCCGCGCCACGTCGGTCAGCTCCGGGCCTGGCTGGAGAAGCAGGTCACCGAGCCGGTCGACGGCCAGACGATGGTGGTGCTGCTGGCCGAGACCGTGGCCGACGGCACCTTCCTGGGCCGCGGCGTGCTGTGGGGGATCAACGCGTTCAACGGGTACGGCCACCTCGGCATCGCCCTGGTGCCCGAGGTTCGCGGCCAGGGCTACGGCACCGAGGTGATCCAGCTGCTGTGCCGGTACGGCTTCCGCAACCGCAACCTGCGCCGCCTGGAACTGGAGACGCTGGCCGGCAACACGGCCATGCGACGGACCGCGGAGGCGTGCGGCTTCACCCACGAGGGCACCCAGCGGGAACGCGAGTACGACGGCGACGGCTTCGCCGACTTCGCGCTCTACGGCCTACTCCGCCGCGACTGGAAACCCTGACGCCCCCAGCGCGCGTCGATCATGGAGTTGTGGTGGGCAGATCGCCCCGGTTCACGGCTTTCGTCCAGCACCACAACTCCATGATCGATGGGCGGGGGTGGGGGACAGGGCTAGGTGCAGGGGGTGGTGTTCAGGGTGAAGGTGGTTGGTGGGGTGGTGTTGCCGGTGTGGGTGGCCTGGAAGCCGATGGTGATCGAGCCACCAGGTGGTATGGCGGCGTTGTAGTCGACGTTCGTCGCGGTCACCTGACCGGTGGTGGGGGCGTACGTGGCGCTCCAGCCGGAGGTGATCGTCTGCCCCGGCGCGAGGGTGAATCTCAGCGCCCACCCGTTGACCGCGCTCGTGCCGGTGTTGGTGATGGTGATGGTGTCGACCAGTCCGTTGTTCCACGCGTTGACCGCGTTGGTCACCCGGCACGCCCGCGTTGGCAGGCTGCCGGTCGGCGTCGGGCTGACGGTCGGACTTGCCGTCGGTGTCGGGCTGGCGGTCGGTGTCGGGCTAGCGGTCGGCGTCGGGCTGGCCGTGGGCGAGGCGGTCCCCTCGTCGAGGGTGACCGTGGCGATGCTCCGGGCGGGAATGTCCACGGTCGCCTGTCCCCCGCTGATGCCCACCGGCTGCGACTGGGCGCTCAGGGTCCGGGACGTCACGGTGTACGAGGCGGCCGAGATGCCGTGCGGCACCTGCACGACAGCGTCGTCGACCGCGTTGTTCGACCGGTTGAGCAGCACCAGCACGACCTTGCCCCGACCGCGGTACGCGGTGACCTCCAGCGCGGAGGCTCTCGTACTCTTCGCGACGGCGACCCGCCGGTCACCGGGACGGACGTGCTTGGCGTACTGGGCGAACGCGTGCCCGCGCTTGAGGACCGCGCCCTTCGTGGTCCCGTACTGCGACTCGCCGTCACCGATGAAGGAGTAGAAGCGGCGGCCGTACCACCAGACGTACGCGCTCCAGTTCGCCTCCATCGACCTGTGCACCGTACGCATGATGTCGTCGAGGGTCTCGTTCCAGACGGCCGTGTTGGCGGGGTCGCCCCAGATGGCCGAGCCGCTCCCGTCGGCGGCGTGCAGGTTCCACTCGGTCATCCACTGGTTCTTGCCGTGCTGGGCGGCGAGCGGGTACGCGGACAGGTTCCCGCTGTTCTCGGTGTCGTAGAGGTGGCCGCCGACGTACCCGATGTTGTTGCGCGCGGCGGCGTCCTGCAGCGTGGGGTCGGTGTACGAGCGGTTGAACCGCAGCGATTCGGCGACCATCAGCCGGGTGTCCCGGACCTTGGCGCCGTGGTCCCGGACGAAGTCCCGCAGTTCGGTGCCGGTCCAGTCCATCGAGTCGTAGTCGGGGTGCCAGTCCGGCTCGTTCTGCACCGACGTCACGTCGACCGCGATCCCCTGGCTCTTCATGTACTGCACATAGCTGTCCAGGTGCGCGGCGTAGTCGTCGTAGTAGTCGGGCTTGAGTTTGCCGCCGTTGGTCCGGCTGTTGTTGGTCTTGAAGTGGGCGGGCGCCGTCCAGGGCGAGGCGAGGATCTTCACGTCGGAGCCGTAGGACTTCGCCGTCCGGAGGCTGTTGACCGCGTAACTCCACTCGCTCGACTCCGGCGACAGCCCGGTCCGTACGATCGACAGGCCGAGCTGCCCCGGCCCCAGGCCGACCAGTGTCTGCGTCTCGGCGGTCGTCCAGTGGTCGCTGCTCCAGATCGGGGTCGCGGCACCGAACCCGTCGATGCTCTGGTACGTCGCGGCGGTGTCGACGGTGAGGTCGGGCGTCGCGGCCAGCAGCGGCGGCGCGGTCAGGAACCCCGCCACGGTGACCAGCGAGGTCGCGGCGGCGAGCACGGTTACCGCGACGGTGGCGTGCCGGCGGCGGGACGGTGGAACGTCGTCAGGGTGGGCAACCCTCATCGGGCTTCCTCTCTACCGCCCGCTGCGACGCAGGTGGCGGCACCTCGCGCAGCTGGACGCGCAAGGCCGGCCCGAACAGCCGCCCGCCGTCGCTTCCAGCTACAAAGCTGATCAGGAACGATCCGCTCCCGCGCCGTTGCCCTCGACTCGGGTTGCCACTCCCAGGCCACCAAACATCGGCCCTCATCATCACAGCCCCAACCACCCCGGGCAACCACCCTCCCCGCCCCCTCTCCCCCGTCACCCCCTCCTCCCCGTCGATCATGGAGTTGTGGTGCCTGAAATGCCCGGACCGAGGAGCTTTCCAGCCACCACAACTCCTTGATCGACGGGGAGCTAGGGGCGAGGGCTAGGGCGAGGGCTAGGGGGAGAGGGTGATGAGTTGTTGTGGGTTGGGCCGTCACATGTTCGAACGGGACGACAGAGGCGAGAGGATGACGTGATGGGGGCGGACATACGGCTGGGCGGTCTGGGCGACGTCGACGAGTCGGCGTTCTCGGGGCAGGCGGAGCGGCACCGGCGGGAGCTGCACGTGCACTGCTACCGGATGCTCGGGTCGTTCGAGGACGCCGAGGACACCGTGCAGGAGACGTTCCTGCGGGCCTGGCGGCGGCGGGAGACCTTCGAGGGCCGGTCGACGTTCCGGGCCTGGCTGTACCGGATCGCCACCAACGCCTGCCTGGACCTGCTCGCCAAGTGCCGTCCGGAGCCGGCGACCGGCGGCGAGGTGCGGTGGCTCCAGCCGTACCCGGACCGGCTGCTCGACGAGCTGCCGGCGGGCGACGCGGACGAGCCGGAGGCCGTGGCCGTGGCGCGGGAGACGATCGAGCTGGCGTACCTGGTCGCGGTCCAGCACCTGGCGCCGCGCCCGCGGGCCGTGCTGATCCTGCGCGACGTGCTCGGCTGGCCGGCGAAGGACGTCGCGGAGCTGCTCGGGGACTCGGTGAACTCGGTGAACAGCGCGTTGCAGCGGGCCCGCGCCGGCATGCGCGCGCACCTGCCCGCCGAGCGGCAGGACTGGACCGGTGGCGACGGGGACCCCGCGACGCGCGAGCTGGTGCGCCGCTTCACCGAAGCCAGCGTGGCCACGGACGTCCAGGCGCTCGCCGCGATGCTGCGCGACGACGTCCGCTGCTCGATGCCGCCCACGCCGGGTCTACAGGTCGGCCGCGACGCGGTGGTGGGCAACTGGATCGAGGACGGCTTCGAGGGCATGACGGGCCTGCGCGGCATCCCCACCTTCGTGAACCGGCAGCCCGCCGTCGCCTACTACCACTGGCAGGAACGGGAGGGCGCGTACCTGCCGCTGACGCTCGACGTCCTGCGCATCACCGGCGGGGCGATCACCGAGATCACAATCTTCCACGACGACCAGTTCCCGAGGCTCGGGTTGCCGGATCGCCTGCCGGCGGACGGCACGGAGTAGTCCCCGGTGCGGACGCTCGCGCTGCGCGGCGGCGCGCGGGTCGCCGTGGTCGCGGCCGAGTGGCGCGACGCGTTCGCCGTCGTCACCCGCGGCCGGGTGCAGTTGGAGCTGCGCAACGGCGAACTCGGACCGGTCCTCGGCCGCGACGCCGTTTTCTGGCTGCGCGGCACCGGCGTCCGCGCCCTGCGCAACCCCGGTCGCCGCACGGCGACGGTACGCGTGGTCACGCCCCGGTCAACACACCCCCGCACGACTCATCGGAGGTACGAGATGAACAGCACGAACGACACCATCGCAGCCGCGCCGCCGGGCCGGACCAGCCGTGCCCACCGCCGGCTCGCCGGCACCGGCCTCCTCGCCACGCTCGCCGCGATGGCCGCCACCGCCCTCGTCGCCGCCCTCGTCCGGGCTACCGGCGTCGACTTCATGCTCGACAGCGGCGAGCCGATCCCGCCGGGCGGGTTCGCCGTGGTGACCGGCGTCTTCTCGGTCGTGGGCGTCGTCATCGCCGCCGCTCTGCTGCGGTGGAGCGCCCGCCCCGCCGAGCGTTTCCGGTGGACGGCGGTGTCGCTGACCGCGATCTCGATGGTCCCGCCGATCCTCTTCGGCGCGAACACCCCCACCGTCATCGCCCTCGTGGGCCTACACCTCATCCCCGCAGCCATCATGATCCCCGCCCTAACCCACCCCCTACGCCTTTCCTGACACCCCGCGCCCGCCCCCTTCCCCGTCC
>JAEYGD010000284.1 GCA_023402505.1 Actinomycetes bacterium | reverse complement strand
GCCGTGCCGCGACCAGCGGCGGTGCCGGCGGCGGCCGTCGGTGGGCGCCCGTGCGCCCCGACCGCGCTACCCCCTGAACGACCCTTCGGGGTAAGTTTCTCGCACCAGATTTCTCGGCATGCGGACTCGCGTGCCGTCGTTCCCGCAGGGAGGTCAGCGCGATGAGCGGTGGTGACACGCTCGACTTCGAGATCCGTCCGAATCCCGCGCCGGTATCCGCCGCCGACCGGGCCGCCCTGCTGGTCAACCCCGGCTTCGGGCGGGTCTTCACCGACCACATGGTCACCATCCGCTATGCCGACGGCAAGGGCTGGTACGACGCCCGGGTCGAGGCGCGGGCGCCGATCCCGATGGACCCGGCCGCCGCCGTCCTGCACTACGCGCAGGAGATCTTCGAGGGGATGAAGGCGTACCGGACGGCCGACGGCGGCGTGACGATGTTCCGCCCGTACGCCAACGCGGCCCGGTTCGCCGCGTCCGCCCGGCGGATGGCGATGCCGACGCTGCCGGAGGAGACGTTCGTCGACTCCCTGCACCGGCTCGTCGAGGCGGACCGGGAGTGGATTCCCGAGGGTGAGGACGGCAGCCTCTACCTGCGACCGTTCATGTTCGCCAGCGAGGTGTTCCTCGGCGTCCGCCCCGCCAACGAATACCTGTACGCGGTGATCGCCTCCCCGGTCGGGGCGTACTTCTCCGGCGGGGTCAAGCCGGTGACGGTGTGGGTGTCGCCGGACTACACCCGGGCCGCTCCCGGCGGCACCGGCGCCGCGAAGTGCGGCGGCAACTACGCCGCGTCGCTGGTCGCGCAGGCGGAGGCGATCGAGCACGGCTGCGACCAGGTCGTCTTCCTGGACGCGGTGGAGCGCCGGTTCGTGGACGAACTGGGCGGCATGAACGTCTTCTTCGTCTACGACGACGACACGGTGGTCACGCCGCCGCTGACCGGCACCATCCTGCCCGGCATCACCCGGGAGTCGGTGCTGGCGCTCGCCGCCGACGCGGGGCACCGGGTGCAGGAGCGGCCGGTCACGTTCGCCGACTGGCAGGCCGACGCGGCGAGCGGCCGGCTGCGTGAGGTCTTCGCCTGCGGCACCGCCGCCGTGATCACCCCGATCGGCACGGTCCGGTTCCCCGACGGCGAGTTCCTGGTCGGCGGCGGCGAGCCGGGGCGGGTCACCATGGCCCTGCGCCAGCAACTGGTCGACCTGCAGCGCGGCAAGGCGGAGGACCGGCACGGCTGGGTCCACCGCGTCTTCTGAGCGCCGGAAACGGGGTCGTCCGCGTGCGGACGACCCCGTTTTCACCGGAGCAGGTGGTCGTGCAGGGCGGCCAGCTGGGCGTCGGTGACACCGGCGTGGTGCAGGTAGCCCTCCACCGAGCCGTAGCCCTCGCGCAGTTCGGCGAGGAACAGCAGCATGGCCTCCTCCGGGCAGGACAGTGGCGGCAGTCCCGGCCGGACCTCCTTGCCGGTGGAGCGGAACCACGCCAGGAACCGTTCGCCGGCGGCGGTGCTCAGGGCGTAGTCGGCGGCGATCTCGTCGTCGGAGACACCGAGCACCGCGAGGGTGAGGCCGCAGACGATGCCGGTGCGGTCCTTGCCGGCCACGCAGTGCACCACGACCGGGGCGTTGACCTCGTCGGCGATCAGTCCGATCGCCCGGCCCAGCCCGGCGGTGCCGGTGCGGGCCAGGTCGGCGTACCGGTCGGCGAGGTAGCGAGCCAGGTCGGCGTCGGGCTGGTACGGCGTGTCACTCCACTCGGCGTGCTCGGGGTGGATGTGCCGCCAGGTCAGGCCGTCCAGGTCCGGAACCCGGCCGTCACGCTCCACCTCGTGCGGGCGGCGCAGGTCGAGGACGGTCCGGACACCGAGGGCGGCGAACGCCTCCCGGTCGGCGCCCTCGAGCCGGTGCGGCGAGTCGGAACGGAACAGGCGGCCACGGCGGACGGTACGCCCGCCGTGACCGACCGGGCCGCCGACGTCGCGGAAGTTGAACAGGGTCGTGAAGGGGCCTACCCCGATGGCGTCCACCCCGACACGGTAACGGCCGGCGGGGCGGAGCCCCACCGGCCGTCAACAGGATCACCGTTTACTGGGCGGTACCCGGCGGGATGGCCGAGTACGAGTCGCCGTAGTAACCACCGAGCTTGTCCCGGTAGGCCGGGTCGGTGTCGGCGGTCTCGTCGAACTCGGGCGCGGCCTTGATCTGGTCCTTGCTCCGGTCGACGTAGACCTTCCGCTCGTCGTGGTCGACGTGGTTGACGGTGCCGGCCGGGATCATGACCTTCTTGCCGAAGATCCACGGACCGGTGTCGACCACCAGGTAACTGGAGTTGACCTCGTGGCTGGACCGGTCCACCTTGCCGATGCCGCCGTCACTCGCCTCGACCTTGTAGCCCACCAGGTCGACACCGGACACGCCGGCGTCGTCCCGGTAGCGCCACGGGTCGAAGGTGCCCGCGGGCGTGCCGCCCGCGAAGGCGCCCTGACCACCCGTGGTGAGCGGATCCGGCGTCCCATGGGTCGTTCGAGGGTCGAGCCGCTCCATGGCGTTTCATCTCCTCTACTCGACTGATCGGGGGTTGGTGCCTGTCAGCCCCATGTCCTACCCGGTGTCGCGATCGCTACACCGCCGTCCCGGGATTTGGATTGTTCCTCCCAGATCCGGGCCGCAAGTGGCAGAGTGGCGACCGTGACCACCGTCCTGATTATTGGCACCTAGCGCGCCGGCCCACCCCTCCGCCGAGCGCGCAGACCTCCCGCATCCCGCGGGGGGTCTTTTTGTTGGCTCAGAAAGGATTCCGATGACCTTCCAGGTCTACGACACGACCCTGCGCGACGGCGCCCAGCGCGAGGGGCTCAGCTACTCGGTGGTCGACAAGCTCGCGGTGGCCCGGCTGCTCGACGAGTTCGGCGTCGGCTTCGTCGAGGGCGGATGGCCGGGCGCGGTCCCCAAGGACACCGAGTTCTTCCGCCGGGCGCGCACCGAACTCGACCTGCGACACGCGGTGCTGGTGGCGTTCGGCGCGACCCGCCGGGCCGGGGTGCGGGTCGCCGACGACCCGCAGGTGCGCGGCCTCCTGGACGCGGAGACACCGGCGGTCGCGCTGGTCGCCAAGGCCGACCTCCGGCACGTGGAGCGGGCGCTGCGCACCACGGCGGGGGAGAACCTGGCGATGGTCCACGACACGGTGACGCACCTGGTCGCCGAGGGCCGCCGGGTGTTCGTCGACGGTGAGCACTTCTTCGACGGCTACCGGCACGACCCGGCGTACACCTCTGCGGTCGTCGAGACCGCGCTCGCCGCGGGCGCCGAGCGGTTCGTGCTCTGCGACACCAACGGCGGCATGGTCCCGTCGCAGATCACCGCCGCGATCGCCGACCTCACCGACCGGCTCGGGGTCGCTCCCGACCGGCTCGGTATGCACGCCCAGAACGACACGGCCTGCGCGGTGGCGAACACGATTGCCGCGGTGGAGGCGGGCGTGCGGCACGTCCAGGGCACCGCCAACGGGTACGGCGAGCGGCCGGGCAACGCCGACATCTTCGCCATCGTGGCGAACCTCCAGCTCAAGCTCGGGCTGCCGGTCCTACCGGAGGGCTGCCTGGAGCAGATGGTGCGGGTCTCCCACGCCATCGCCGAGATCGCGAACATCGCCCCCGACACCCACCAGGCCTACGTCGGGGCCGCCGCCTTCGCCCACAAGGCGGGGCTGCACGCGAGCGCGATCAAGGTGGATCCGCTGCTCTACAACCACGTGGACCCACAGGTGGTGGGCAACGACATGCGGATCCTCGTCACCGAGATGGCCGGCCGGGCCAGCGTCGAGCTCAAGAGCCGCGAGCTGGGACTGGACCTGGCCGGCCATCCGGAGACGCTGACCCGGGTCACCAAGCGGGTCAAGGAGATGGAGGCCGGCGGCTGGTCGTTCGAGGCGGCGGACGCCTCGTTCGAGCTGCTGGTCCGCTCGGAGTTGCCGGACTCGGCGCCCGCGCGGCCGTTCGCGCTGGAGTCGTACCGCGTGCTGGTCGAGCACCGCGAGGACGGCGCGGTGGTCTCCGAGGCGACCGTCAAGATCCGGGTACGCGGCGAGCGCGTCATCGCCACCGCGGAGGGCAACGGTCCGGTCAACGCGCTCGACGAGGCGCTGCGCGTCGGCCTGGCCCGGCACTACCCGGAGCTGCGCGACTTCGAGCTGGCCGACTACAAGGTCCGGATCCTGGAGGGCAGCCACGGCACCGGTGCGGTGACCCGGGTGCTGGTGGAGACGTCCGACGGGGCCGGCCGGGACTGGACCACGGTGGGCGTGCACCCGAACGTGGTGGAGGCGAGCTGGCACGCGCTGGTCGACGCCCTGACGTACGGGCTGGACCGGGCGCGGGTCTGAGCAGGGGCGCTTCCCGCCACGCGAGGCGTCAGGCCCCGCCGAAGGGCCGGGAGGGGGTCGGGCTCCGCCGAGGGAGGCCGGGAGGGGTCAGCCTCCGCCGAGGGCCGGGAGTCGCAGGTCGGCGAGCACGGCGCGGTGGTCGCTGTCCGGGATGGCGTGCACGGAGACGGCCCGGACGGCGATCCGCCGGTCCACCAGCACGTGGTCGATCGTCACCGGCGGGATCGGGTCGCCGTCGTACGGGCCCCAGGTGCCGGTGAGTCCGGCTCCGGCGGCGTCGGCCGCGTCGACGTACCCGGTGTCGAGCAGGGCGCGCAGCGGCGCGTGGTCGAGGGTGGCGTTGAAGTCCCCGGCGAGGATGCTCAACTGGCCGTCCGGAGTGGCCGGCGGTTGCGCCGCCAGGTCGGCGCGCCAGTGACCGACCTGGTCGAGGGCGTACGGTGCGGAGGGGTGTGCCGACTCGACCCTGAGCGGCGGCGCGCCGGGCACCGCGACCGTGCCGTACGCCTGGTCGAAGCCCCACCCGCCGCGGTTGTGCCGGACACCGCCCGCGCTGACGGGATGGCGCGCGAACAGTCCGGAACCGACCGTGCCGTCGGCGGGGTGCAGTTCCCGGTGGGGCAGCAGTCGGTCGAGGCCGAGCCGGTCCAACTCGGCCCCGATCGCCGGGGTGAACTCCTGCACGGTGAGCACGTCCACCCGGTGTCGCCGGACCAGGTCGACCAGGGCCTGGGCGTCGGCGGTGCCGGCGAGCAGGTTCGCGGTCAGTAGCCGGAGCGCGGGTCCGGCGGCGGGTGGCGCGTCCGAGCCGACCGCCCGGGGCGCCACCACGGCGACCAGCGTCACGGCCGTCACCGCCGCGACCGCCGCCGGCCACCGGCGCCGCAGCGCGACCGTCAGCACCAGGGGCAGCAGGCTCCCTGCCGCCATGTACGGGGTGAACGCCAGCAGTTGGACGAGCGGTCCCCGGTCCAGGCCGAGCAGCCGGACGACCGCCCAGGCGGTGCCCGGCGCGACGGCCAGCCAGCAGCCGGCGGTGACGAGCCCGCGGCGGTTCCGGTCGAGCACGGCAGCAGCCTAACGAACGACGACCACCCCCATTCGTGAATGGGGAAGGGCTCGCCTTTCACAATTTATCCAGCCGGCCTGGAAAGCTTGATCAACTATTGACGCTTGGCATTTTATGGTGCTACTTTCCACCTGGTTGGGCGTCGCAACTCTACGTAATGTTCCCAGGTCAAGCGCGGTAACAGGCGTTGAGCGATCACATTCGCGGTGCGCTCGGAAGGCTTGATTCCGTAGCGAATGACGATCGCCGCGCCAGCTGAGAAATTGTCAGAAAAAACCGTCCCGCCATCCGGGTTGGCCGGATGTCCACGGTCAAAAAAGGGAGCACGTCATGACCTCGATCCTCAGACGCAAGGCCGCGACGGTCGCCTTCGTCGTCCTGGCCCTCACCCTCGCCGGCGGCGGCATGGCCGTCGCGAAGCCGACCGCCCAGTCGCCCGCCGAGGCGTTCCAGGCCGACCGGCAGCCCCGGGGCAACACACAGCCGCCGGTGACCAGCGCGGAGCGGGCCGCGGCGCGGGCCGCGCTCGCCAAGGGCGACGTCGGCGTGGCCGCCGTCGGCACCCTGTACGCGGTGGTCGTGGAGCAGAACCCGGCGACCGGCGTATGGCAGGTCACCCGGACGTCGCAGGCCGGTGTCACGGTCACCCAGGTCGGGGTCGGCTTCTTCTCGGTGAACTTCCCGGTGAACGTCCGGACCGCCGTGTACACCGCGACCATCGGCACCACGAACCCGGAGATCGTCCCGCCGACCGGTGAGATCGCCGTGGCGCCCCGGCGCGACCTGGTCAACTCGGTCTTCGTGGCCACCCGCAATTCCTCCGGTGGTGCCCGGAGCCTGCCGTTCCACCTGGTCGTCCACCAGGTGGTCTGAAGCCCCACCCGGACGGCCCCCGGCGCCCGCGCTGCCGGGGGCCGGTCCTCGTCCGCGTCACCTGGGTGGCTTGTCCCGCTCCGAGGTGCGATCGTCCTGATTGGGCCTGGTCAGTGCGGTAATTCCGACGTTTGTCCGACGGTTGGCACGGGAAGCAAGCACCGTGACGGACATCTCGGACACCCTGGCCAGCGTGCCCACCCCGGTCGATCCCGACGCGACCGGCGACGACCTGCAACAGACCCTCGCCGAGGTCAGACGGGTGATCGTCGGGCAGGATCGGCTCGTAGAGCGCCTGCTCACCGCGCTCCTCGCCGATGGCCACTGCCTCCTGGAGGGAGTGCCGGGCGTCGCCAAGACGCTCGCCGCGCAGACGCTCGCCACCGTCGTCGGCGGCAGTTTCTCCCGCATCCAGTTCACCCCCGACCTGGTCCCGTCCGACATCGTCGGCACCCGCATCTACCGCGCCTCCCGGGAGGCCTTCGACATCGAGCTGGGCCCGGTCATGGCCAACCTGGTCCTCGCCGACGAGATCAACCGGGCCCCGGCGAAGGTGCAGTCCGCGCTGCTGGAGGCCATGGCCGAACGGCAGGTCTCCATCGGCGGCCGGAGCTGGCAGGTGCCCGCGCCGTTCCTGGTGCTCGCCACCCAGAACCCGATCGAGTCCGAGGGCGTCTACCAACTGCCGGAGGCGCAGCGCGACCGGTTCCTGATGAAGGTCGTCGTGGACTACCCGAGCGACGCCGACGAACTCGCGATCCTCTACCGGATGAGTTCGGACCGGCCGACGCCCCGCCGGGTGCTCGACCCGCAGCGACTCCTCGACCTCCAGGGCCGGGCGTCCCGCGTCTTCGTGCACCACGCGCTCGCCGAGTACGTGGTCCGGCTCATCCTGTCCACCCGCGACCCCGGCCGGTTCGGCCTGCCCGACGTCGCGCAACTGCTCGCGTACGGGGCGAGCCCGCGGGCCACGCTCGGCCTGGTCGCCGCGGCCCGGGCGCAGGCGCTGCTGCGCGGCCGCGAGTACGTGCTGCCCGAGGACGTCCGTGAGCTGGCGGTGGACGTGCTCGCTCACCGGCTGGTGCTCTCCTTCGACGCCGTCGCCGACGGGGTGTCCGCCGAGTGGGTGGTGCGGCGGCTGGTCGACGCCGTCCCGCCGCCCCGCGTCGCCACCACCCAGCCCGAACACGCACCCGACCTGGCGGCGGCATGAGCGGGCGTGGCGGGCGAATCATCGGGTGCGGTGGCCTGGCGGCTCGTGCCGGCCGAAGGGAGGCGGCATGAGGCGGTGGGGGAGGGGGCCGGTGGCCGTACCGCCGGATCCCGGCCTGGCCGACCTCGCCGGGGACCGGCGGTTGCGCCGGCTCGAGCTGGCCGTGACGCGCCGGCTCGACGGGCTGTTGCAGGGCCAGTACCAGGGGTTGCTGCCCGGGCCCGGCAGCGAGCCGGCCGGCAGCCGCGAGTACCGCCCGGGCGAGGACGAGATCCGGCGGATGGACTGGGCGGTCACGGCCCGCACGACGGTGCCGCACGTACGCGAGGTCGACGCCGACCGGGAACTGACCACGTGGCTGCTGGTGGACGCCAGCCCCAGCATGGAGTACGGCACGGCCGAGCTGGACAAGCGGGAACTCGCGGTGGCGGCCGTCGCGGCGGTCGGCTTCCTCACCGCGGGGGTCGGCAACCGCCTCGGCGCGCAGGTGCTCACCCCGACCGGGTTGCGGCGGTTTCCGCCGGCCAGCGGTCGTACCCACCTGTTCGGCCTGCTCCGGGCGCTGCTGTCGGCCCCGCGCCACGGCGCGTTCGACGAGGACACCGCGCCGCTCGCGTCGCCCGACCTGGCCGAGGCGCTGACCGCCGTGCACCGCGTCGCCACCCGGCGCGGACTCGTCGTGGTGGTCTCGGACTTCCTCGACGGGCTTCCCGACGACCCGGGCGGCACCGCCCCCTGGGAGCGGACCCTGCGCCGGCTCGCCGTCCGCCACCAGGTGCTCGCCGTGGAGGTGACCGACCCCCGCGAGTGGGACCTGCCGGACGTCGGTCTGGTCACCCTGGTCGATCCGGAGAGCGGCCGGCGGCGGGAGGTCTGGACCGGGGACCCCCGGCTGCGGGAGCGGTACGCGGCCGCCGCCGCCGCGCAGCGCGACCAGGTGCGCCAGGTGCTGCGTCGCAGCGGGGCGGCGCACCTGCCGTTGCGTACCGACCGGGACTGGGCCGCCGACATCGTGCGGCACGTGCACCAGCAGCGCCGGTTGGCCGCGGCGCCACCCGGGGCCGCCCGGGGAGGTGCCGCGTGATGTGGCTCTCGCCGGCCCGCCTGTGGCTGCTGCTCGGCGTGCTCGCCCTCGCCGCCGGCTACGTCCTGCTGCAGCGCCGCCGCAGCCGGTACGCCGTGCGCTTCACCAACCTGCGGCTGCTGGACCGGGTGGCTCCGCAGCGCCCGGCCTGGCGGCGGCACGTGCCTGCCGGGCTGTTCGTCGCGATGCTGGCGTTGCTGGTGGTCGGTTTCGCCCGGCCGACGGCCGAGGTCCAGGTCCCCCGGGAGCGGGCCACCGTGATGGTGGCCGTGGACGTCTCGACGTCGATGCTGGCCGGGGACGTGGAACCGGACCGGCTCACCGCCGCGAAGGACGCGGCCCGCCGCTTCGTCGACGGCCTGCCCGACGAGTTCAACGTCGGCCTGGTCGCGTTCGCGGGCAGCGCGGCGGTGCTGGTGCCGCCGGGCACCGACCGGGAGGCGCTGCACGACGGCATCGACCGGCTGGTCGAGGGCGCGACCGGGGTGCAGGGCACCGCGATCGGGGAGGCGATCAACACCTCCCTCGGCGCGGTGCGGGCCCTCGACGGCGAGGCGGCGAAGGATCCGCCGCCGGCCCGGATCGTCCTGCTCTCGGACGGGGCGAACACCTCCGGCATGGACCCGATGGAGGCGGCGACGGACGCGGTGGCGATGAAGGTGCCGGTGCACACCATCGCCTTCGGGACCCCCTCCGGGTACGTGGACCGCGGTGGCCGGCCGATCCAGGTGCCGGTGGACGGGCAGACGCTCGACGCGGTCGCCCAGGAGACCGGCGGCCAGTTCCACGAGGCGGGCAGCGCCAAGGAGCTGCGCGCGGTGTACGAGGACATCGGCAGCTCGGTGGGCTACCGCACGGAACGGCAGGACGTCTCGGCCCGGTTCATCGGCCTCGGTCTGGTGTTCGCGATGGGGGCGGCGGCCGGCTCGATGCGCTGGTTCTCCCGCCTGCCCTGATCCCGACCACCGGACGCCGGCCGGCCGGGGTGCCGCCGATCGACACGTGAGGAGCGTACGCATGGCAGTGCAGACCGGGCTCGGCGAGCCGCGTGGCCCGTGGTTCATCTCGCCCGAGCTGGGGCCGGACGGGCGGCCCCGCTGGGACGCGCCCGGCCCGGACCGGGAGAGCGCGGGCCGGCGCTGGCACAACCGGTTGCTGGCCGGCCTGGCGGTGGTCGCCATCTCC
>JAEYGD010000238.1 GCA_023402505.1 Actinomycetes bacterium | reverse complement strand
GCCGCGGCCACCGCCCTCGCCACCGGGCTCACCCTCGGGGTGGCCGCGCCGGCCGCGCGCCCCGAGGCCGCCACCGCCGCGCCCGCCTTCAACTACGCCGAGGCGTTGCAGAAGTCCCTCTTCTTCTACGAGGCCCAGGTCTCCGGGCGGAAACCGGCCTGGAACCGCGTCTCCTGGCGCGGCGACTCGGCCCTCACCGACGGCGCCGACGTCGGGCTCGACCTCACCGGCGGCTGGTACGACGCCGGCGACCACGTCAAGTTCGGCTTCCCGATGGCGTTCACCGCCACCATGCTGGCGTGGGGCGCGGTCGAGTACCGGGACGGCTACGTCGCCTCCGGCCAGCTGCCGCACCTGCTCAACAACCTGCGCTGGGTCAACGACTACTTCGTCAAGGCGCACCCCGCCCCGAACGTCCTCTACGGACAGGTCGGCAAGGGCGACGACGACCACAAGTGGTGGGGACCCGCCGAGGTGATGCCGATGGCGCGGCCCGCGTACCGGATCGACGCGAGCTGCGGCGGCGCGGACCTCGCCGGGGAGACGGCCGCGGCGATGGCCGCGTCGTCGATGGTGTTCCGGCCCACCGACGCCGCGTACGCGGACAAGCTGCTGACCCACGCGCGGCAGCTCTACACGTTCGCCGACACCGTCCGGAAGTCCTACCACGAGTGCATCACCGACGCGACGAGCTTCTACCGGTCGTGGAGCGGCTGGCAGGACGAGCTGGTCTGGGGCGCGATCTGGCTGTACCGGGCCACCGGTGAGGCGACCTACCTCGCCAAGGCGGAGAGCGAGTACGACCGCCTCGGCACCGAGAACCAGTCCACCACCCGCTCCTACAAGTGGACGATCGCGTGGGACAACAAGCAGTTCGGGGCGTACGTGCTGCTGGCCCGGCTGACCGGGAAGCAGAAGTACGTCGAGGACGCCAACCGCTGGCTCGACTACTGGACGGTCGGTGTCGACGGGCAGCGGGTGCCGTACTCGCCGGGCGGGATGGCCGTCCTCGACTCGTGGGGCGCGCTGCGCTACGCCGCCAACACCAGCTTCGCCGCGCTGCTCTACGCCGACCACGTCACCGACACCACCCGCCGGGCCCGCTACCACGACTTCGCGGTCCGGCAGATCAACTACGCGCTCGGCGACAACCCGCGCAACTCCAGCTACGTGATCGGGTTCGGGACCAACTCGCCGAAGAACCCGCACCACCGCACCGCGCACGGCTCCTGGTGGGACAGCCAGACCGTGCCGGAGGAAACCCGGCACGTGCTCTACGGCGCGCTGGTCGGCGGACCGTCCTCGCCGAACGACGCGTACACCGACAACCGGAGCGACTACGTGATGAACGAGGTGGCCACCGACTACAACGCCGGTTTCACCTCCGCCCTGGCCGCCCTCGTCGCGAAGTACGGCGGTACGCCGCTGGCCGGCTTCCCGCGGGCGGAGACCCCGGACCGGGACGAACTCACCGTGGAGACCACGGTGATGCAGGCCGAACCCCGGGCCACCGGCCTGAAGGTGATCGTCTACAACCGGTCGGCCTTCCCGGCCCGGGCCCTGACCGACGGTCGCTTCCGCTACTACTTCCGCGCCGACGGACCCGGCCCGGTGCAGGTCACCCCCGGCTACACGCAGGGCTGCCCGGCGCCGTCCACCGCCCGCCAGGTCTCCGGTGACCTCTGGTACGTCGAGGTCGACTGCACCGGGCACACCATCGCGCCGGCCGGGCAGTCGCAGCACCGGATGGAGGTGCAGTTCAAGGTCGGCGTGCCCGAGGGCGGCACCTGGGACCCGACCGACGACCCGTCGTACAGCACCGTCGCCGGCCCGAACCCGAACGTGCCGCTCTACTCCGGTGGGCAGCGGGTCTGGGGCACCGAGCCGGCACCGCCCACGCCGGACACGTCGGCGCCGACCGCCCCCGGCACGCCGGCCGCCTCGGCGGTCACCGCGACCGGGCTGACGTTGAGCTGGGCGGCGTCGACCGACAACGTCGGCGTCACCGGGTACGACGTCTACCGGGAGGCCGGGGCCACCGACGTCCTCGTCGGCTCGTCCACCACGACCGGTCTCGCCGTGACCGGGCTGACCGCCGCCACGTCGTACTCCTTCTACGTGGTGGCCAGGGACGCGGCCGGCAACCGGTCCGCGGCCTCGCCGCCGGTCACCGTCACCACCGCCGACCCGTCGACCCCGGACACCACGCCGCCGACCGTGCCGGGCACGCCGGCCGCCTCGGCGGTCACCGCGACCGGGTTGACGTTGAGCTGGGCGGCGTCGACCGACAACGTCGGCGTCACCGGCTACCGGGTCTACCGGCGCAACGGCGGCAGTGACCTGCTGGTCGGCTCGCCCACCACGACCACGCTCGCGGTGACCGGGCTGACCGCCGCGACCGCGTACACCTTCCACGTCGTCGCGGTCGACGCGGCCGGCAACACCTCGGCGGCGTCCGCGCCGGTCACCGTCACCACCGCCGACCCGCCGGTCGCCGGCGCCTGCCGCGTCGGGTACGCGACCAACGACTGGAGCACCGGCTTCACCGCCACCATCACGATCACCAACACCGGCACCGCCCCGGTCAACGGGTGGACGGTGGCGTTCGCCTTCCCGCTTGCCGCACAGCAGGTCGGGCAGGGCTGGTCGGCGACGTTCCGGCAGAGCGGGACGTCGGTGACCGCCACCAACCTCTCCTACAACGGGGCGCTGGCACCGGGAGCGTCGACGAGCATCGGCTTCAACGGCACCCACGGCGGCCAGAACCCGAGGCCGGCGAGCTTCACGCTCAACGGCGTCCCCTGCACCGTGGCCTGAGGCCGCCGCCGCCGGGCCCGCGCACCTTCGAGGAAACTGCTGCCTGCACGCGAGCCGAGGCAGCAACATCCCCGAAGTTGTGCGGGCCCCGGCGGGTGGCGGCAGGATGCGGTGGTGGAGCGGGCGTTGGTGACGGTGGGGCACGGGCCGGCCGACCGGGAGCGGCTCGGCGAACTGCTCGCCGGTGCCGGCATCGAGCTGGTGGTGGACGTGCGGCGGTTCCCCGGGAGCCGGACCAATCCGGACGTCCGCCGCGAGGAGCTGGAACGCTGGCTGCCGGCCGCGGGCGTCGACTACCGCTGGGAGCCGCGGCTCGGCGGGCGGCGGCACACCCCGGCCGGCACGCCGGAACGGGACACCTGGTGGACCGTCGCGGCCTTCCGGGCGTACGCGGCGTACACGCGTACCGCCGAGTTCCGGGCCGCCCTGGACGCGGTGCTCGCCGACACGGCCGACCGGAGCACCGCGGTGATGTGCAGCGAGAGCGTCTGGTGGCGCTGCCACCGGCGGCTGATCGCCGACGTGGCGGTACTCGGTCGGGGCACCTCGGTCAACCACCTGATGCCGGACGGCCGGCTCACCCCGCACCGGCCGTCCGCCGGCGCCCGCCGGCTCGACGACGGCGACCTCGTCTGGGACGGCTGACCGCCCGGGCGGGTCAGTCGGCCAGCTCGTTGGCGAGCAGGTCCATCAGGAGGCCGTCGTGCCAGCGGCCGTCCTCGCCGCGCTCGTACCGGCGCAGCACGCCGACCGGCCGGAAACCCACCTTCGCGTACGCGCGGATCGCCGCGGTGTTGGCCGCCGCCGGGTCGATCGTGAACCGGTGGTGCCCGTGCGTGTCGATCAGGTGCCGGACCAGGGTGCGGATGGCGTCCCCGCCCAGCCCCGAGCCGCGTACCTCCGGGTCGAGGAAGAGGTCCATGCTCGCGTGGCGGTAGTCCGGGTCGTCCTCGGCGTACCACTGGATCGCGCCGACGACCCGACCGGCGTGCTCGATCACGTAGAGGGCCAGGCCGTCATCGGCGAGGTCGGCGCGCACCGCGGCGGCGAGGTCGTCCCCGCCGCGCCACCAGCGCCTGACCTCGGGATGGGCGCGGATCGCGGCGAGGGCCGCCACGTCCGCCCCGGTGGCCGGCCGCAGGGTCACCGCCCGCCCGCGCAGCGTCACGTCAGCCCCGCGTCTCGCCGTGCTCGACGCAGAGCGCCGACCAGCCGACCGGCAGCACCTGCACCTTCATCCGCCGCCGGCAGTGCGCGCAGTAGCGGGGCGGCTCCAGCTCCCGGGCCGCCCGGCACCCCGGGTGGGAGCCGGTGCCGGCGGGCTCGCCGCACCGGTCGCACCACGCGCCCAGCCCCGCCTCGCTCGTCGTCACCGGACCGCTCACAGCGTCGCGGAGAGCGCCTTGACCGGCATCTTGAGGTCGTCGAGCAGCTCCAGGTCGGCGGTGGCCGGCCGACCCAGCGTCGTCAGGTAGTTGCCGACGATCACCGCGTTGATGCCACCCAGCAGGCCGTCGCGGGTACCCAGGTCGCCGAGGGTGATCTCACGGCCGCCCGCGTACCGCAGGATCGTGCGCGGCATCGCGAGCCGGAACGCGGCGATGGCCCGCAGCGCGTCCTTGCCCTCGACCACCGGGCGGTCGCCCAGCGGGGTGCCGGGACGGGGGTTGAGGAAGTTGAGCGGGACCTCGTGCGGATCCAGTTCGGCGAGCTGCGCGGCGAACTCGGCCCGCTGCTCGACGCTCTCGCCGAGGCCCAGGATGCCGCCGCAGCAGACCTCCATGCCGGATTCCCGGACCATCCGCAGCGTCTCCCAGCGCTCCTCCCAGCTGTGGGTGGTGACGACGTTCGGGAAGTACGAGCGGCAGGTCTCCAGGTTGTGGTTGTAGCGGTGCACGCCCATGTCGACCAACTCGTCGACCTGCTCCTGGGTGAGCATGCCGAGCGACGCCGCCACCTGGATGTCGACCTCGGCCTTGATCGCGGCGACGCCCTCGCGCATCTGCTTCATCAGCCGGGCGTCCGGGCCGCGTACGGCGGCCACGATGCAGAACTCGGTCGCCCCGGTCGCCGCGGTCTGCTTCGCGGCCTCGACCAGCGACGGGATGTCCAGCCACACCGAACGCACCGGCGAGGTGAACAGCCCGGACTGCGAGCAGAAGTGGCAGTCCTCCGGGCACCCACCGGTCTTCAGCGAGACGATCCCCTCGACCTCGACCTCCGGGCCGCACCAGCGCATCCGCACGTCGTGCGCGAGCTGGAGAGCGGCGGGCAGGTGCTCGTCGGGCAGGTTCAGCACGGCGAGGACACCGGCCTCGTCGAGGCCGACGCCGTTCTCCAGCACCTGGGTACGGGCCTGGTCGAGGATCTCTGGCATGGCCCGTACCCTACAAGGCCGCCCCGGCGGCCGGAAACGCCCGCGTGGCGGGTGCGAGCGAGCCTCCAGGGGCCGTCGAGAGCCACGCCGCGCGGTGCCCGCGCCACGCCGGGGCGGTCGGGGCCGGGTGGTACGTTCGCCCCGGCGAGGCGCCCGGAGGGCGGGCGCCGCGGAGGGGAGCGGCGGTGGCGGACTGGCTGGCGGCACTGGACCGCCGTGCCGAGCTGCGTGCCAAGGCGGGCCTCACCCGCACGCTCCGGCCCCGGGCCGCCGACGACCCGGTGGTCGACCTGGCCGGCAACGACTACCTCGGCCTGTCGGCGCACCCCGAGGTGACCGCCGCCGCCGCGGCGGCGCTGGCGGCGTACGGGCTGGGAGCCACCGGGTCGCGTCTGGTGCGCGGCTCCACCGACGCCCACCACGCCCTGGAGGACGACCTGGCCGGCTGGCTCGGCACCGGCCGGGCCCTGGTCTTCTCCTCCGGTTACCTGGCCAACGTCGGGGCGATCCGGGGCCTCGTGCGGCCACGGACGCTGCTGGTCTCCGACGCGCACAACCACGCCTCGCTGATCGACGGTTGCCGGATCTCCGGCGCGGAGGTCGTGGTGACCCCGCACGCCGACGTCGCCGCCGTGCGCGCCGCGCTGGCCGCCGCGCCCGGCCGCCCGGCGGTGGTGGTGACCGAGTCGGTGTTCTCCGTCGACGGGGATCTGGCCCCGCTGGCCGAGCTGCACGCGGTCGCCCGGGCGCACGGCGCGCTGCTCCTGGTCGACGATGCCCACGGGCTCGGGGTGACCGGGCCGGCCGGCGCGGGGGGAGCGGCCGGGGCCGGCCTTTCCGGCGAACCGGACGTGATCGTGACGGCCACCCTGTCCAAGGCGCTGGGCGGGGCCGGGGGCGTGGTCGCCGGCCCGGCCGAGTTCATCGGTCACCTGGTCGAGACCGGTCGGACGTTCATCTTCGACACGGCGCCGCCGCCCGCGGTGGTCGCCGGGGTGCGTGCCGCCGTCGCGCTCGCCCGGGCCGGTGACGGCCTACGGGCGGAGCTGGCCGAGCGGGTCGCCCTCGCCGTCGACCGGCTGCGCGCCGCCGGCCTGACCGTGTCGGCCCCCGACGGCGCCGTCGTGTCGGTCGCCGCGCCGGGCCCCGAGGCGGCCACCGCGTGGGCGGCCTACTGCCGCGACCGGGGTGTCGCGGTCGGCTGCTTCCGCCCGCCGTCCACGCCGGACAGCCGGTCCCGGCTCCGGCTGACGATCAACGCGGGCGTGCCCCGGGCCGCCTTCGAGCGCGCCCTCGACGTCATCGTGGAGTGCTCACCATGAGCGCGAGGAGTGAGCCGGGTTTGCGAGCCCCGCAGTCGCGAACAAAAGGCGGCGCTGTGAGCGCGAGGAGTGAGCCGGTTTTGCGAGCCCCGCAGTCGCGAACGAAGGTGACTCCATGAGCGCGAGGAGTGAGCCGGGCGACCCGTGGCGGGGGCCGGTGCTGGTGACCGGCACGGACACCGAGGTCGGCAAGACGGTGGTGACGGCGGCGATCACCGCCGCCGCCCAGGCCGCCGGGCTGCGGGTCGCGGTGGTCAAGCCGGGCCAGACCGGCACCGCCACCGGCGACCCGGGCGACGTCGACACCGTCACCCGGCTGGCCGCGCCGCTCACCGGCCGCACGCTGGCGAGCTTCCCGGAGCCGCTGGCCCCGCTGGCCGCCGCCCGGGTCGCCGACCTGCCGCCGCTGGAGCTGTACGCGGCGGTCGACGCCGTCCGCGAGGAGACCGACAAGCACGACCTGGTGCTCGTCGAGGGGGCCGGTGGGCTGCTCGTACCGATGGGGTTGCGGCCCTCCGGCGAGCCGTGGACGGTGGCCGACCTCGCGGTCTCCCTGGGCTGCCCGGCGGTGGTGGTGGCGCGGGCGGGTCTGGGCACGCTCAACCACACGGCGCTGACGCTGGAGGCGCTGGAGCGCCGCGCGGTACCGGCCGGTGTGGTGATCGGGGCCTGGCCGGCGGAGCCGGAGCTGGTCCACTGGGCCAACATCACCGATCTGGTGCCGCACCTGCTCGGCGCGTTGCCGGCCGGCGCGGGCGCGATCGACCCGGGGGTCTTCCGCCGCTCGGCTCCCGGCTGGCTCACCCCGGCGCTCTACGGGGTGCTCGACGACTGGCGGGCCTGGGCCGAGGAGATCAGCTGACACCTGACTTTCGTCGGTGTCCGGGCAGGTCGGGCGTGGGTAGCGTGGCCGCCGTGGGCAGCTGGCGGAGGGTGCGTGACCGGTTGGCGGGGGGCCGGTGGCGGCGGTGGTACGCCGGAGCGGCGCTCTGGTCCGTGACGGCCGCGCCACTGCTGGCCGCCGGGCTCTCGCCGCCGTACGACGCGGGGGGCCTTGGGTCGCTGGCCGGCGGGCTGGCGGTGCTCACCGGCGCGGTCGCCGTGGCCCGCCGGTTCCCGGTGGCGGCGCTGGTCCTGGTGGTGCTCGGTTCGCTGGTGGACGGCAACTTCCTCTTCGTCATCCCGTTCTTCAGCTACCTGGCGGGTCGGCGGGCGGCCACCGCCGTGCCCGCCGGTGTGGCGTTCGCGGTGATCGCCGCCGGCGGCACCGTGCTCAACCTGGTAGTGCTCGGCACCACCGCCGCCACCTGGTTCATGCTCGCCTCGGTGCTGCTCTTCGCCGGGGTCCTGCCCTGGCTGGTGGGCCGGCACCGGCGGCAGCAGGAGGCGCTGGGCGACGCGGAGCGCCGGCACGGGGAGGCCCGGGAACGCGAGCGGCGTGGCCTGGCCGAGCGCGTACGGCTGCGGGAGCGGGCCCGGATCGCGCAGGAGATGCACGACTCCCTCGGCCACGACCTCAGCCTGATCGCGTTGCGCGCCGCCGCCCTGGAACTCGCCGGTGAGCTGCCGGCACAGCACCGGGCGGCGGCCGGGGACCTGCGCGCGAGCGTCGCCGCGGCCACCGAACGGCTGCACGCCGTGATCGGTGTGCTCCGTGAGGAGAGCGGCCCGGACACCGCCGGCCCGGGGAGCGTCACCGACCTGGTCGAGGGGGCACGGGAGGCCGGCCTGGCGGTCCGGCTCGACCCGCCGGACGGCCTGCCCGACCTGCCCCCGACGATCGGGTACGCGGTGCACCGGGTGGTGCGGGAGGCGTTGACCAACGCGGCCCGGTACGCGCCCGGCGCGCCGGTGACCGTGTCGCTGCGCGCCGCGGGGGAGTGGATCGGGCTGAGCGTGGTGAACCCCCGGCCGCCGGCCGGCCCGCTGCCCGGCCCGCCGTCGACCGGTTCCGGCCTGCTGGCCCTCACCGAGCGGGTACGCCTCACCGGCGGCACCCTCACGGCCGGGCCCAGCGCCGACGGCGGGTTCGCGGTGCACGCCCGCCTGCCCGGTCAGGACGGCCCGTACCGGGAGGAGCCCGAGGGGGACGCCGCCGCGCCGGTGCCCGCCTCGACGGCGTGGCCGGACCGTGCCGGAACGGTGCCCGGGGCAGCGGGCGAGACCGGTACGGCGTTGGGGGAGGCCGAGCGGCGGCTGCGGGACGCGCGGCGCCGGGTGCGGCGCAGCCTGCTGGCGGCGGTCGGCGCCCCGGCGGGGATCGCGGCGGTGCTGACGCTGGTCTACTACCCGGTCGCCACGGCCGGCGCGGTGCTCGACGAGGCGACGTTCGTCCGGATGCCGGTGGGCGCCGCGCGGGCCGACCTGGAGGGCCTGCCGCGCCGCCCGGTGGACCCGCCGGCCGGGGCCGGCCGGCCCGGCTGCGAGCACTACACCGACGGCAACTTCCCCCTGGCCCAGCCGACCTGGCGGCTGTGCTTCAGCGACGGCCGGCTGGTCAGCAAGGAGCGGATCGACGGATGAGCAGCGAGCAGGCCGCGCCGGTGCGGGTCGTCCTCGCCGACGACGAGGCCATGATCCGTGCCGGCGTACGGGCGATCCTGGCCACCGACCCGGGCATCGAGGTGGTGGCCGAGGCGGGTGACGGCCGGGCGGCGGTGGAGCTGGTGCGGGCGCACCGCCCCCGGGTGGCCCTGCTGGACATCCGCATGCCGAGGCTGGACGGGCTGTCCGCCGCCGCCGAGATCCGCCGGCTGGTTCCGGAGACCGCCACGGTCATGCTGACCACGTTCGGCGAGGACGACCACGTCGCGCGGGCGCTCGGGCACGGCGCCAGCGGGTACCTGCTGAAGGCCGGGGACCCACGGGAACTGGTCGCCGGTGTGCACGCGGTGGCCGACGGCGGGGCGTACCTGTCGCCGCGGGTGGCCCGACGGGTGATCGAGCTGGGCGGCGGGCGGATGGCGCGCCGCCCGGCGGCCCGGGACCGGCTGGCCGGGCTGACCGACCGGGAACGGGAGGTGCTCGCGCTGGTGGGGGCGGGACTGTCCAACGCGGAGATCGCCCGCCGGCTGCACCTGGTCGAGGGCACCGTGAAGAGCTACCTGACCAGCATCTTCACCCGGCTCGACGTGCGTAACCGGGTGCAGGCGGCGATCCTCGCGTACGAGGCGGGGCTCGTCGAGCCGTCGAGCTGACGAGCCCCGCCCCGGCTCACGCGTCCCGGCGGCGCAGCGCGACCCGGCCCAGGGCGAGCGCGGCGGCGGCCCAGCCGGCGAGCAGCAGCAGCCCGACCGACGGCGGGTACGGGTCGCCGGTGCCGGCCATGAAGTGCGCGCCGGCCACCCCGGGGAAGGCGTCGGCGATCCGGTTGAGCACGGCGATGTCCGGCTCCTGCAGGGACAGCGGGACGATCATCAGGGTGGCGAGCAGCACGATCACGGTGAGTACCGCGCTGCGCAGCGCCGCGCCCAGCCCGAGGGCCAGAACGCCGACCAGCGCCAGGTAGGTCGCGACGGAGAGGATGTCGCCGAGCGTGCCGCCGGCCGGCGCGCTGCCCCAGCGGCCGAGTACCGGCCGGGCCACCAGGGCGCCGACGGCGCCGAGCAGCAGGCCGAGCGCGAAGGTCACCGCCCCGGTCACCAGGGCCTTGGCCAGCAGTACGCGGCCGCGCGACGGCGTGCACTGCAGGGTGCTCCGGATGGTCCCGCTGGTGAACTCGCCGGTGACCAGGAGCAGGCCGAGCGCCAGGGCGGCGTACTGGGTGAGTTCGACCGAGTCGATCACGATGCTGCCCAGGGTGACGATCCCCGGGTCGTCGGCCGGGTCGTCGTTGGTGTTGTCGTTGCTCGCGTAGATGGCGAGCTGGCCGGCGGTGGCGGCCATCACCAGCACCGCGGCCAGCACGGTCCAACAGGTGGACCGCACCGTCCACAGCTTGGTCCACTCGGCGGCCACCGCGCCGGTGAGCGTGCCGGTGCGGCGGTCCGTGCGGCGGGTGGGGGTGCCGGTCGCGGTCATCGCGCACCACCGCCGGCGTACTCGACGCTGTCCGCGGTGAGGGCCATGAACGCCCGCTCCAGGGAGGCCGCCTGCGGGCTGAGTTCGTGCAGCCGGACACCCAGCTCGTGGG
>JAEYGD010000233.1 GCA_023402505.1 Actinomycetes bacterium | reverse complement strand
GCTCCGGCTCGGGCCGGGCCCACGGTGGCGCCCACTCGCTTCCCCAGCTCGGCCGGTTCCAGCTCGGGCCGGACCAGTCCGGCTCGGGGAGCGGCGTGTGACGCTCGACCACCGGCGCCGAACCGGGCTCCGCCGGGCGGTCCGGCGCACCGGGCCGCGACGCGCCGGAGGCCGGGTCGGTGCTCTCGGCGTCGCCGGCGGCACTGTCGCTCCCGGCACCGGGCTGCCAGCGGCGGGCAGCGGCCCGCTCGTCGTACGCGGGTTCACCGGCGGGCGTGTCGGCGGCGGAGCGGACCTGGTCGGGGCGCTGCCCGGCGAAGGGGCGCTCAGCCACGGCGCCGTCACCCGGCGTGGCCGGGGGCGGGAAGTCGCCCGGCGTGACCGGGAACGGGTCACCGGCCGGAGGCTCGGCCGGGAACCGGCGCGGGTCGCGGGACACCGGCTCGGGCGGGATCGGCGGGTCCCAGCCGCGCGGCTGCTCCCGGGCCGACGGGGGCTCGGCTGACCGGTCGGCGGTCGGCGCGTGGAACCCGGGCGGCATCTCGAAGCCGCTCGGTGCCGTGCCGACCGGTGGGACCTGGACCGCGGGCGGCACCGAGGTCGGCAGCCCGGGCCGGGTCCAACGGGACGCGAGGCCCGGGGCCGGTTCCTCGGAGGCGTGCCGGGCGGGGCCCGGCTCCGGTTCGGCCGGCCCGGACGCCTGCTCGGCGGCGGGAGCGGGGCGCGGGGCGGGCACCACCAGCCGGTCGCCGTCGGTGTCCCGGCGCGCCTCGCCCGGAAGACCGGGCGGGGCGCTCACCGGGGTCTGCCGGCCCGCCGGCACCTCGGACGGGGTGTGCGGGTGCCCGTTGGTGCCGTGGCCGTTGACCTGCGGGCCGGACGGGCCGCCGGGAGCACCGGGCAATGGGGCGGGAAGGTCACCGTGGCGGGGCGAGGAGGCGGCCCAGCCGGCGGGCGGCTCGGACCGGCGCCAGGGCGCGGACTGCTCCGGTGGCCAACCACCGGTCGGGGGCACCCATCCGCCGCCGGAACGGGAACTGTCCTCCTGCGGACCGGTCCCGTCACCGTGCTCTCCCGGGGTGGCGGCACCGGGTTGCCCTGCATCACTCACCGCGCGCTCCTTGGTCGCCCCCGCTGAGGCTACCGTGTGGTGACAGTGGCGATAAGTTACAGCGGCGGGCCAATTCCGCGACGGGCGAACAGCCCCGACCGGTACGGGTGATATGCCGGCTCGTACGAAGAACTCGGAGGTTCCCATGACCGCTGTGGGGAACGGTGCACAGACCGCCGGCCGGCCCACCCGCCTGCCCCGTTCCGCCCGTCGCAAGCAGCTGCTCGCCGCAGCTCAGGAGGTGTTCGTAGCCCAGGGCTACCACGCCGCCGCGATGGACGACATCGCCGAGCGCGCCGGGGTCTCCAAGCCGGTGCTGTACCAGCACTTCCCCGGCAAGATGGAGCTCTACCTGGCGCTGCTCGACACGCACTGCGACGCCATCGTCGCAAAGGTGCAGGACGCGATGCGCGGCACCACCGACAACAAGGAGCGCGTCGGCGCGTCCGTCCGCGCGTACTTCGACTTCGTCGACCACGAGAGCGAGGCGTTCCGCCTGGTCTTCGAGTCGGACCTGCGCAACGACCCGGCCGTGCGGCAGCGCGTCGAGCGGGTCGAGCAGGGCTGCATCGCGGCGATCACCGACACGATCATCTCGGACACCGGCGTGAGCCGGTCGCACGCCGAGCTGCTCGCGTCCGGGCTGGTCGGCGCGGCCGAGACCGCGGCGCAGTTCTGGCTCGCCGGCGGGCGGCAGGTGCCCAAGGCGGAGGCGGAGGCGCTGGTCGCGGCGCTCTCCTGGCGGGGCATCGCCAGCTTCCCGCTGCAGGGTGAGTCAGCCTGACCGCCACCCCCGTGATCGGATAGCCTTCCCAGGGCGGCATTTTCGCCCCAGGTGAGGAGGCACAGTGGAGGTCAAGATCGGCGTGCAGTACGCGCCGCGCGAGCTGGTTCTGGAGAGTTCGCAGTCGCCTGCCGAGGTCGAGCAGATCGTGACCGACGCGATCGGCCAGAACACCGGCACGCTCTCGCTCACCGACGAGAAGGGCCGGCGGGTCATCGTGCCGGTCGACAAGGTCGCCTACGTCGAGATCGCCGAGGCGTCCCCGCGGGCGGTCGGGTTCACCGTCCGCTGATCCGGCTCCACGCCACGGCGGGCGCCACGGCGCCCGCCGTGGCGTCCGGTCAGTTGTTCAGGCCGACGGCGGCCATCCGCTCGGTGTGTGCTGCGGTCAGCCGGCGGAACAGGCCCTGCACGTCCGCCTGCTCGCCGCGCGCGAGGAGGTCGGTCAGGGCCCCCCGGTCGGCGGACGCGACCTGACCGGCCTGCGACAGCGCCTCGCCGACCAGCCGCCGCGCCCACATGGACAGCCGGTTCGCCACCGGCGGGTCCGCGTCGATGGCCGCCCGGATCTCGGCGGCGGCGAACTCGGCGTAGTGCGACTCGTGCAGCACCTCGAGGACCAGCCCCCGGTCGGGTTCGGCCAGCGCCCCGGCGATCTCGCGGATGAAGTCGTCGGTGATGCCGTCGCCGACGTAGGCCTTGGTCACGGCCTCGGCCCAGTCCTTCGGCTCGGTCGAGTCGTGGTAGGCCTGCAACGGCACCACGTACGCGGCCATCGCGTCGTCGGGCAGCACGCCCAGGGCACCGAGTCGGTCCGCCAGTCGCCGGTAGTTGTGGATCTCCGCGGCGGCCATCTCGCTCAGCGCGGCCCGGCGGCGCAGGTCCGGCGCGAGCCGGGCGTCGGCGGCCATCCGTTCGAAGGCGAGCAGCTCGCCGAGGGCCACCAGGCCGAGCAGGTCGACTAGGGCGGAATCGGGCACGGGGGCCGTCGGGGCGGACACCAGCGCAGGGTACCGCCCGTGAGCGAGCACTCCCAGGCGTGGCCGGCGTCACACCGCCGGGGCGGCTGAGCGGCACCCCACCCGGAATCAGGACGCCTTCCAGCAGGTTCAGGTAGACTGGAGCAGTTGCCGTGGGCGCCGACCGACGTTTGATCTGGTCGACCAATCTGGTCAACCGACGTTTGATCTGGTCGCAGCCGGTCCCACGGCGCGCGTGCGGCCCGGTCCGGCTCGGCATTCCGCCGCCCACCGTGTGGCCCGCGCCATACCGTCCGCGCCCTGAGGACTCAACGGGGCGCACCCACGAGAGGGCACCCCCACATCCAGATGAGCGAACTGACGCAGAATCTCATGGACGGCCAGGAACTGGCCCCCACCGCTCCGGTGCGACCGGAGGCACCCACCTTCGCCGAGCTGGGCGCACGCCAGGAGACCGTGGACGCGCTGGCCGCGGCCGGCATCACGCGCGCCTTCGCCATCCAGGAGTACGCGCTGCCGATCGGGCTGCGCGGCGTCGACCTGATCGGCCAGGCCCCGACCGGCACCGGCAAGACGCTCGGTTTCGGCATCCCGCTCCTGGAGCGGGTCTTCGCCCCGTCCGAGGGCGGCGACGGGCAGCCCCAGGCGCTGGTCGTCGTCCCCACCCGTGAGCTGGGCATCCAGGTCGCCAAGGACCTCCAGGCCGCCGGGAGCACCCGGGGCGTACGCGTGCTGCCCATCTACGGCGGCGTCGCGTACGAGCCGCAGATCGACGCGCTCCGCAAGGGCGTCGAGATCCTGGTCGGCACCCCCGGCCGGCTGCTGGACCTGTCGAAGCAGAAGCACCTGAAGCTGGACCGGGTGCACGCGCTCGTTCTCGACGAGGCCGACCGCATGCTCGACCTGGGCTTCCTCGACGACGTCGAGAAGATCCTGGCGATGCTGCCGGAGGACCGGCAGACGATGCTCTTCTCGGCCACCATGCCGGATCCGATCGTCGCCCTGTCCCGGCGCTTCCTGCGCCGGCCGGTGACGATCCACGCCGGGCACACCGCCGAGACCGGCCCGTCGCCACAGACGCAGCAGCTGGCGTACCGCACCCACTCGATGAACAAGGTCGAGATCGTGGCGCGCATCCTCCAGGCGGAGGGGCGTGGACTGACCATGATCTTCACCCGCACGAAGCGGGCCGCCGACCGGGTCGCGGAGGACCTGGACTTCCGTGGTTTCGCCGTCGCCGCCGTGCACGGCGACCTGGGGCAGGGCGCGCGCGAGCGGGCGCTGCGGGCGTTCCGCGCCGGCAAGATCGACACCCTGGTCGCCACCGACGTCGCCGCCCGCGGCATCGACGTCACCGGCGTCACCCACGTCATCAACTACGACTGCCCCGAGGACCAGGACACCTACACCCACCGCATCGGTCGTACCGGCCGGGCGGGGGCGAGCGGCGTCGCGGTGACCTTCGTCGACTGGGACGACATGCCCCGCTGGCGGATCATCGACAAGACGCTCGGCCTGGACTTGCCGGAGCCGCCGGAGACGTACCACACGTCCCCGCACCTCTACACCGACCTGGACATCTCGCCGGAGATCACCGGCACCCTGCCGACTGCCTCGCGGACCCGGGCCGGGCTCGCCGCCGAGGTCGAGGAGGACCTCGGTGGGCGGTCCCGCCGGGGCGAGGGCCGGGGCGGCTCGCGGCGCGGCGAGGGCCGGGGCCGGGAGCGCCGCCGGGGCCGGGACGGGGAGGCCGGTGG
>JAEYGD010000182.1 GCA_023402505.1 Actinomycetes bacterium | reverse complement strand
ACCAGGCCCAGCCCGGCCGCGCCGAGCAGCGCGACCACCCGGGCCGCCCAGCCGGGCCGGTGTCGGGACACTCCCACCTCCGTACGCTCGTCGTCCGGGTGCCCGCACCGGCGATCTCGCCGGCGCGGGCACCCGGTCCAAGGGATGGACGGGCCGGCGCGCCTCAGCGGATGGCGGCCATGGCCGCGTGGCGCCTGCGCCGCGACAGGATGACCGCGCCGCCCGCCGCGGAGCTGAGCAGGGCGATGCCGGCGGCGAGCGAGTTGACGCCACCGCCGTCCGCGTCCCGGCCGCCGGCCGGGGCGCCGCCGATCGGGGTGACGGCGAACGTGGCGGTGCCGGCTGCGCTGCCGTCGCCGCAGGTCGCGGTGACGGTGTAGGTGCCCAGGGTGAAGCCGGCGGTGAAGAGTTCGGCGCTGAGCCCGCCACCGGCCGCGGCCGTGGTGGAGCGGACGTTGATGTCGCGGTCGGGACCGGTGACGCGGAAGATCGCGTCGCCCGACTTCGGGTTGCAGGTGGTGGCGGTGAGCACGACGGTTCCGCCGACCGGCGTGGTGGCCGGTGACACGATCGTCTCGGCCAGGGCGGCGCCCGGGAGCAGCAGCGTGCCGAGGCCGACACCGGCTGCCGCCGACACGAGGACTTTCTTCGCCTTCATACGCGTCTTCCCTCACTTTTCGTCCGCTGATGGGTGGGACGTCGTTCGGGTGGCCAACTCCGCGACTAGCACCGGTGTGCCCAACACTAGGTGGGTTGGACACCCGATCCGGTGAAAATGAGAAATCCTCGTTGCCGTCACGTGTCCGCCCCACCGGCGGAAGGAGCAGCGGAAACGCCGGTGACGGGGCGTGCGCGTCAGTGCTCCCGTCGATGCCGGCGGAGGTCCGTCGGTCCGGATCAGCGGCGGCGGGCCTGCACCGTGTACGTCATCGGCAGCCGCCACGGCCGCTCCCGCAGCCGGTGCTCGCCGTGCCCGTCCGCGACGGTCCGGCCCGGCAGCGGATCCCACGGCGCGCTGTCGTGCTCGGCCAGCATGGTCAGCTCGAACCCGGCCGCCAGCAGCGCGGTCACCACGTCGCCCAGCCCGTGGTTCCACTCGTACGTGGTGTTCTGCGTGAACGTCGCGTCCGTCTCGACGTACGTGCCGCCGTCGGTCCAGACCGTGGGCTCGGCCCGCTCGAAGTACGGGTGCTCCACGGCGAGCACCCCGTCGTCGCGCTCGTCGTCCAGCGCCCACAGCATCGGATGCCCCTCGCGCAGGAAGAGCCGGCCACCGGGGCGCAGCACCGCCGCCACCACCTCGGCCCAGCGCCGGATGTCGGGCAGCCAGCACAGCGCGCCGACGCCCGTGTACACCAGGTCGAACAGCTCGCCGCCGAGCGCGCGCGGAGCGTCGTACACGTCGGAGTGGACGAAGTCCACGGCCGCGCCGGTCCGCTCGGCGAGGCGGCGGGCCTCGGCGAGCGACGCCGCCGAGAAGTCCAGGCCGGTCATCCGGGCGCCGAGCCGGTGCAGCGACACGGTGTCCGTCCCGATGTGGCACTGCAGGTGCACGCCCCGCAGCCCGGAAACGTCGCCGAGCCGCGGCAGGTCGAAGCGGACCACCTCGCTCAAGTGCCTCGGATCGGCGACGAAGCGCTGCACCGCGTAGCCCGGCGACGCCGCGTGTGCGGGCGCCCGCTCGTCCCAGTTGGCGCGGTTGACCGCGAGGTGTTCGTCCACGCCGAGGACGTTCGCACGGCGGTCCGCCACCCGCCAAGCCGATATCCGGCGGGGTGTGGCAGCGTGGACGGGTGCCCACCTCCGTACCGGTCGACGTCGACCTCGCCCTGGTCGGCGGCGGCGGCGCCGCGTCGCTCGTCCTCGCGGCCCTCGACCGGCACGGTGTCCGTGACCTGCGCGTCGCGGTGGTCGACCCGGTCCGCCGCCGCGGCCAGGACCGCACCTGGGCGTTCTGGGGCCGGCCGGACGACGACCTCGACCCGCTGCTGGCGGCGAGCTGGTCGCAGGTCGAGGTCGCGACCCCGGCGCGGCGCCGCGTCCTCGACCTCACCCCGCTGCGGTACGCCATGCTGCGCTCGGGCCCGGTCTACGACCGGGCTGCCGCCGCCGAGCGACGTCTCGGCGCGGTCCGCGTCGTCGCGCCGGCCGAGGCCCTCGACGACGACGGCGGGTACGTGACAGTGCACACCGGCGGGCCGACCGTGCGGGCGTCCTGGGTGCTCGACTCCCGGCCCCGGCCGCCCCGCCGGGCGGGGCGCACGAACTGGCTCCAGCACTTCCGGGGCTGGTGGCTGGAGGCGGACCGGCCGGTGTTCGACCCGCGCCGCGCGGTGCTGATGGACTTCCGGACGCCGCAGCCGGCCCGCGGCGTCTCGTTCGGCTACGTGCTACCCGTCGACGCCCGGTACGCGCTGGTCGAGTACACCGAGTTCGGCCCCGGGCTGCTCGACGACGCCGGCTACGACGCCGCGCTGGCCGCGTACCGGGACCGGCTCGGGCTCGACCCGGCGCGGCTGACGGTGCGGGAGGTCGAGAACGGGGTGATCCCGATGACCGACGGCCGGTTCGACCCGCGCCCCTCGCCCCGCGTGGTCCGCCTCGGCACGGCCGGCGGTGCGACCCGCCCGTCGACCGGCTTCACCTTCTCCGCCATGCTCCGCCAGGCCGAGCAGGTCGCCGCGGCGCTGGCCGCCGGCCGGCCGCCGGTGCCGGCGCCCGCGTACCCCCGCCGTCACCTGTGGATGGACGCGGTCGCGCTGCGGGCGCTGGACCGGGGCGGCGTGGCCGGGCCGGCCTTCTTCGACCGGCTCTTCGACCGCAACCCGGCCGAGCGCGTGCTGCGCTTCCTCGACGGTGCGACCAGCCCGGCCGAGGAGATCGCGGTGATGAGCACGACCCGCCTGGGGCCGATGCTCGCCGCCACCGCCGGCGACGCCGCGGCCCGGGTGCGGGACCGCCTC
>JAEYGD010000151.1 GCA_023402505.1 Actinomycetes bacterium | reverse complement strand
GTCTGGCGGTTCCTGGAACGGCGGGATCCGGTGAACCTGGCGATCCTGCCGGCCGACGGGCAGGTGCGGGCCGCGTACCGGGGCGGCGACGGCCACCAGGAACGGGGGGTGGCCGCCGTCGCCCGCGGTCTCGAACACGTCAACCTGGGCTGGGCTCTGGTGGGCTGGACAATCCGGCTGCCCGGGGTGACCTGGCTGGCGCAACTGGTGACCGATGCGATGATCGCACCGCCACACCCAGCGGGAGGGGAGCGATGTCCGACACCAAGCGACGCCTGCTCGACGGCACGATCACCGCGATCGGGCAGCACGGCATCGCCGGCATCTCGGCACGCACCATCGCCGCCGCCGCCGGGGTGAACCAGGCGCTGGTCTTCTACCACTTCGGCAGCGTGGACGAGTTGCTGGCGGCGGCCTGCCGGACGGGCACCGCCGAGCGGGTCGCGCACTGGTCGCCGAGGCTGCGCAAGGTGCGGTCGCTGCGTGAGCTCCTCGAGGTCGGGCGCGCACTGCACGCGGAGGAGCGGGCGCTGGGCAACGTCTCGGTGCTGGCCCAGATGCTCGCCGGCGCGCAGACCGACGAGCGGCTCGTCGCACCCACCGCGGAGGCGCTGCAAGTGTGGGTGGACGAGATCGAGTGGGTGCTGCGCCGGCTGCTCGCGGGGTCGCCGTTCGCCGAGGTCGCCGACGTGCCGGGGCTGGCCCGCGCCGTGTCGGCCGCGTTCATCGGCTTGGAGCTGTACGACGGGGTCGACCGGCCGGCCGCCGACCAGGCGATGACGGCGCTGGACCAGCTGGCCGTGCTCATCGAGCTGGTGGACGACCTGGGCCCGATCGCCCGGCGTGCCGTCCAGAACCGGGTCAGCCGGGCCGCCCGTCGCTAGCGGCGCAGGTCAGGCGGCGGCCAGCACCTCGTCACCGATCGCGGTGAGCCGGTCGGCGCCCACCTCGACGGCGCTCAGGTAGTGCCGCAGCCACGAGCGCAGCCCGTCCGGTGTGCCGGTGGCGAACGTGCCGGCGGAGCCGACGTACTCGGGTTCCCGCTCCCGGTGGCCCACGTCCACCGCGAGCAGTCCACGCGGGTCGAAACCACCCGACATCAGCACCAGCCGCGCGGCGGCCCGGGCCACCACGCCGGACGGGCCGGCGAAGGGCCGCAGGTTCAGCAGTTCGCCGTGGACGACGGCGGCCAGGACCAGCGGCGGCACCTTCGTGCCCCCCGCCGCCAGGGCGGCCAGCCCGTCGAGCCGCGCGGCCACGACGACGTCGTTCACCGGCCGACCGAGGTCGGCCTCGGGGACGACGTCCCGCGCGGCGAGCACGTGCAGCTTCGCCAGCGCCTGGCGGGGCGCCCTCGGCCACAGGTCGGTCAGCCCCGGCAGGGCCCCGGCGACCCGCAGCGCGCCCTGGAGCACCGGTTCCGTCACGGTGCCGGCCCGGACCTCCTCGCGTTCGTGCGCGTACCCCTCCAGGGCGGCGCTCGCCACCGCGGACCGGAGGCTGACCTCGGCCGCGACCTGGCCACCGTGCCGGCGCAGCGCGCGGTGCCGCAGCGCCTGGTCGAAGCGCTCGCGGGCCCGCTCCACCGCGGGGGCGACGTCGGCGAGCGCGAGCAGCGGGGCGAGCGGGTCGGTGGTCACCCCGTCACGCTATCGAGCACCGGGTACGGCCCGCCGCCGAGCCGGCCGGAACGCGACCGTCGCCACTCGCCGGGGTGGGCATGATCCGCACCGCCGCCGTCCGGCGCTCCCCAGAAGCCGCTCGGCGCGGGGGCCGCCCCTCGGCGGTCGCCTGGGAACCGCGCGCCGACTAACCTCTCAGCGAGAGAGACGCAGGTCACCCCGAGCGACGAGGGAGTACGGCATGAGCGAGGCATTGGCCAATCTGCTGAACGAGACACGCCAGTTCCCTCCGCCGGCCGAACTCGCCGCGAACGCCAACGTCACCGCCGAGGCGTACGGCGAGGCGGACGCCGACCCGCTGGCCTTCTGGGAGCGGCAGGCGGACCGGCTGACCTGGGCGCAGCGCTGGGACGAGGTGCTCGACTGGTCGAAGCCGCCGTTCGCCAGGTGGTTCGTCGGGGGCCGGCTCAACGTGGCCTACAACTGCCTGGACCGGCACGTCGAGGCGGGCCGGGGCGACAAGGTCGCCATCCACTGGGAGGGCGAACCCGGTGACACCCGCACGATCACGTACGCGGAGCTGCACCGCCTCACCTGCCAAGCGGCGAACGCGCTGACCGACCTGGGGGTCACCGCCGGCGACCGGGTGGCGATCTACCTGCCGATGGTCCCCGAGGCGGCGGTGGCGATGCTGGCCTGCGCCCGGATCGGCGCCACGCACAGCGTGGTCTTCGGCGGCTTCTCCGCCGACGCGCTGACCAACCGGATCCAGGACGCCAACGCGAAGGTGGTGATCACCGCCGACGGTGGCTACCGGCGGGGCAAGCCCTCGGCGCTCAAGCCCACCGTCGACGAGGCCGTGGCGAAGTGCCCGTCGATCGAGCACGTGCTCGTGCTGCGCCGCACCGGCGAGGAGGTGGCCTGGTCGGAGAAGGACCGCTGGTGGCACGAGACGGTGGAGACCGCCTCGGCGGAGCACGCCGCGCAGCCGTTCGACGCCGAGCACCCGCTGTTCATCCTCTACACCAGCGGCACCACGGCCCGCCCGAAGGGCATCCTGCACACCACCGGCGGTTACCTGACCCAGACGTCGTACACGACGCACGCGGTCTTCGACCTCAAGCCGGACACGGACGTCTACTGGTGCACCGCCGACATCGGCTGGGTGACCGGTCACTCGTACATCGTGTACGGTCCGCTCTCCAACGGCGCCACGCAGGTCATGTACGAGGGCACCCCGGACACCCCGCACAAGGGCCGGTTCTGGGAGATCGTCGACAAGTACAAGGTCACGATCCTCTACACCGCGCCGACGCTGATCCGCACCATGATGAAGTGGGGCGAGGACATCCCGGCCGGCTTCGACCTCACGTCGCTGCGGTTGCTGGGCAGCGTGGGCGAGCCGATCAACCCGGAGGCCTGGATGTGGTACCGGCAGCACGTCGGCCATGGCGAGCTGCCCGTCGTGGACACCTGGTGGCAGACCGAGACCGGCGCCATCATGATCTCCCCGCTGCCCGGCGTGACCGACGCCAAGCCCGGCTCGGCGATGACGCCATTGCCGGGGATCAGCGCCGACGTGGTCGACGACCAGGGCGAGTCGGTGCCCAACGGTGGCGGCGGCTACCTGGTGCTCAAGCAGCCGTGGCCGTCGATGCTGCGGACGGTCTGGGGCGACGACAACCGGTTCATCGAGACGTACTGGTCGCGCTTCGGCGCGGGCGCCAACACCGGCGGCGACTGGGTCTACTTCGCCGGTGACGGTGCGAAGAAGGACGACGACGGGCACATCTGGCTGCTCGGCCGGGTCGACGACGTGATGCTGGTGTCCGGTCACAACATCTCCACCACCGAGGTGGAGTCGGCGCTCGTGTCGCACCCGTCGGTGGCGGAGGCGGCGGTGGTCGGCGCGACCGACCCGACCACCGGGCAGGCGATCGTCGCGTTCGCGATCCCGCGCGGCAGCACGGACGTCGCCGGCGAGGCGGGCGAGCAGCTCATCGCCGACCTGCGCAACCACGTGGCGAAGACGCTCGGGCCGATCGCCAAGCCGCGGCAGATCATGCTCGTGCCGGAGCTGCCGAAGACCCGCTCCGGCAAGATCATGCGCCGGTTGCTGCGGGACGTGGCGGAGCACCGGTCGCTCGGAGACGTCACCACCCTGCAGGACTCGTCGGTGATGGACCTGATCTCCGCGGGCATGAGCGGCGGGAAGTCCGACGAGGACTGACGTCGGCGTACCCGGTCACGGGGGGGGGGGCCCCCCCGGCGGGCCCCC
>JAEYGD010000096.1 GCA_023402505.1 Actinomycetes bacterium | reverse complement strand
GGGGGCCGGCGGGCCGGGGCGCGGGGCGTCGTCGGCGAACGGGGCGCCGAGGCGGCGGCGGAAGACCACGAACAGCGCGCCGACCGCGAGCGACACCACGGCGAGCGAGAGGTAGTAGACCGGCCCGGAGAGCACGTCGATCAGCGCCGCCACCTGGCTGCTCAGGCCGCCGCCGAGCGCGGCGAACAGCCAGTAGACGCCGATGGCCTGGCCCAGGTACGCCCGGGGGACGAGGTCGGCGATGGCGCTGATGCTCACCGCGGCCACCACGATCTCGCCGAGGGCGTGCAGCAGGTAGACCGAGAGCAGCCAGAGCGGGGAGACCCGGTCGCCGTCGGCGGCGAGCGCGGCCGCCCCGGTCATCACGAGGAAGCTGACGCCGGCCAGGAGCAGGCCGAAGGCGAACTTGTCCGGTACGGCGACCCGGGCGCCGAGCCGGGTGAGCTGCCAGGCGATCAGTGGCGCGAGCAGCAGCATGAACAGCGGGGTGGCGCCCTGCAACCAGCTCGCCGGGAAGGTGAAGCCGAAGACGGTGCGATCGGTGGAGTCCTTGGCGAACAGCGTCAGCACGGAGCCGTCCTGGCCGGCGAGCAGCCAGAAGATGGTGGCCGCCAGCATCAGGCGCAGCATCACCGACAGCCGCCAGCGGTCGTCCCCGGTGAGTTCGGGGGTGCGGCGCAGCCGCCGGTACGCGCCCCACGGCGCGGCGATGAGCAGCAGACCGACGATGCCGAGCGCGGCCTGCGGCGGGACCACCCCGGCGCTGAGGCCGACGACCAGCAGCAGCACGAGCACCCCGACGACCGGGAGTACGCGGTGCAGCAGGGTGCGGCGTTCGGCCGGCGACAGCGGGCGGGCCCGGTGGGCGCCCGTCGGACCGAGGGCGCGTCGCCCGACGGCCGTGGTCAGGACGCCGACGGCGACGACGGCGCCGATGGTGGCGAAGGCGAGCCGCCAGCTCACCCGCTCACCGATGGCGCCGACCACCAGTGGCGCCAGCAGGCCGATCGCCTGGATGCCGACGAAGAACGCGGCCAGGGTGGCCTCGCGCCGTCCCGGTGTGCCGGCGAGCATGTTGACCAGCGCCTGGTGGTTGGGCTTGAACAGCCCGAAGCCGGCGGAGATGAACAGCAGGCCGAAGAGGGTCAGCGGGGACGGCGGCAGCGCGAGGGTGAAGCAGCCGAGGGAGATCAGGGCGAGTCCGGCGACCATCGCGCGTTGCTGGCCCAGGACGCGGTCGGCGAGCCAGCCGCCGGGCAGCGCGAACATGAACGTGATGCCGATGAACGCGCCGAACAGGGCGGCGCCGCTGCCCGCGCTCAGGCCGAGGCCGCCCTGTTCGCGGGGGGCGACCGCGTACAGCACCAGGATGGCCTGCATGCCGTAGAAGCCGAACCGTTCCCAGAGTTCCGCCACGAACAGGCTGCGGAACCATCCGGCGGTGAACAGTCGGTCGGTGGGGTCGGTGCGGGGCGGCGCGACGGCCGCCGCGGGGGACCGGGTCGTGTCCACCATGGAACGTCACCTCCGGCTCTTGGGCGAACGGGCCCCAGCGTCGGGCAGTTGCGTCGTGCCCGGATCGAGCGCCGCTGGACCCGGACTCGCGGGTCACCGGGCTGCCCGGGGACGGGTTCGAGCCGTTGTCGGGCGACGGGCGTCACAGTGTCGATCACTGTCCGCAGCCCACCGAACGCAAATGGTTGACATCGAATGGTCGATCCTGGATAGTCGATATCGACCGTTGGGAGTCCGCTGTGGAGCGACGTCGTCGAGTGCCCAATCCGTTGGCGCTGGCCGTTCTCGCCTGGTTGCTCCTGGAGCCGATGCACCCCTACGAGCTGGGGCGGCGGCTCCAGCAGAGCGGCAAGGACCGCCACATCAAATACACCCGGAGTTCGCTCTACATGGTGGTCGAGCAGCTCACGAGGGCTGGCTTCATCGTCGAGCGGGAGACGGTGCGCGAAGGCCAGCGGCCGGAACGCACCGTCTACGAGATCACCGACGCGGGGCGTGCGGAATTCCACGACTGGTTGCGCGCACTGCTGGCGCAGCCGCGGGAGGAGTACCCGCACTTCGCCGTCGCGTTGTCGCTGCTGAGCCTGCTTCCACCCGACGACGTCGTCGATGTGCTGCGGAAGCGGCTGGCGGCGCTGACCGCCAAGATCGACGAGAGTCGGGCCGCCACGGACGAGGCTCTCGGTCAGGGCGTCCAGTGGTACTTCCTCGTGGAGGAGCGGTACGCGCTGGCGCTGATGGAGGCGGAGAAGGCGTTCGTCGCGGACCTGATCGGGTCGTTGGCCGCGCCCGGCTACGTGAGGTCGTGGCAGGAGGCCATGGGGAGTGGGTCGTGACGGCTCCTCCCGCCGTGCATGACTTCACGTTGACGTCTTTCAGACGTCAGGATACCCCTTGACTGACGTCATCTTTGATGTCAACGTGAAGTCACGCACTGCATTCAGTCGTTCACCGGGCTACCTGGGGTCCGGGCAGGAGACCATGGGAGACGCACATGACAGCCGCAAGAAGGGCGCTGGTCATCGGGGGCGGCGTCGCCGGCCCGGTGGCCGCGATGGCGCTGCGCAAGGCCGGCATCGAGGCAACGGTCTACGAGGCGTACCCCTCGGCGGCCGACGGCATCGGTGTCACCCTGACCCTCGCGCCGAACGGTGTGGCGGCGATGGGCCTGGTCGGCGCCGACGACGCCGTCCAGTCCATCGGCCTGCCGATGCCCCGCATGGTGGTCAGCGACGGCTACGGGGCGCGGATCGGTGAGTTCCCGCCGCTCTCGGTCCAGCCGACCATGCTCGGGCTCTGGCGGGACGAGTTGTCCCGGGTGCTGCACGAGCGGGCGGAGGCGCAGGGCGTACGCATCGAGTACAGCAAGCGCCTGGTGGACGCCGAAGAGACCGCCGACGGGGTCGTCGCCCGCTTCGAGGACGGCACCACCGCCACCGGTGACGTCCTGATCGGGTGCGACGGCGTGCGTTCGCGGGTCCGGACGCTGATCGACCCGAACGCACCGAAGCCCGAGGTCATGCCGCTGCTCAACTTCGGCGCCGCCGCCGACTACGCGGTGCCGGACGCCGAGCCGGACGTGATGTACTTCGTCTTCGGCAAGAAGGCCTTCTTCGGGTACTGGGTGCAACCCGACGGCCGGACGGCGTGGTTCGCCAACGTGCCGGACAGCCGTCACATGACCTACGCCAAGGCCAACGAGGTGTCGGCCGCCCAGTGGATGCGCGAGCTGCGCGCCACCTTCGCCGACGACGTGCCGGCCCGCCAGGTCGTCGAGCACACCAACCCGGACACGCTGGTCGCGATCGGGTCGATCGAGAGCATGCCGCCGGTGCCGCACTGGTACCGCGGCCGGATGGTGCTGGTCGGGGACGCGGTCCACGCGCCGTCGCCGAGCTCGGGCCAGGGTGCCTCGATGGCCACCGAGAGCGCCATCCAGGTGGCCCGCTGCCTGCGGGACTTCGACGACCTGCCGAGTGCCTTCGCCGCCTACGAGAAGCTGCGCCGGGAGCGGGTGGAGAAGGTGATCCTGCGCGGGAAGCGCACCACCAACAGCAAGACGGTGGGGCCGTTCGCCAAGGCGGTGATGCGGCTGATGATGCCGATCGCGCTGAAGACCTTCCTCAACCAGGAGCGGACGCTCGGTCCCGAGCAGCGCTACCGCATCAACTGGGACGCTCCGGTGACCTCGGAGGTGCAGGTGCCGGTCCGGGCCTGAGGGGTGTCGCGTCGAGGGGGCGGTCGGGCCGTAGGGGCCGGCCGCCCCCGCGTGTGGCCAAGCTGACGTCATCTTGACGTCAGCGAGCCTTGACTGACGTCAGATATGACGTCACAATGGTGTCATGAACCTCGCACCGTACCTCGCCGACCTGGACGCCGCACTCGCCCGCACGGCGGCGGCCGGCAGCGACGAGACCCGCCGCATCGCCGAACTGCTGGCCGCCGCACTCGAACCCGCGGCCCGGCTGGCGTTGCTCACCGCCCTGTCCGACCTCGCCGGTGAGGTCACCGAACGGCTGGCGGGGCCGGTCGTGGAGGTCCGGCTCGACGGCCGTGACGTCGCCGTCGTCGTCAGCGATCTTCCGGAGGCGGAGGACCCCGCGCCCGAGCCGCCGGCGGTGGAGGCGTCGGGGGAGACCAGCCGGGTCACCCTCCGGCTGCCCGAGGAGCTGAAGGTCCGGGCCGAGGAGGCCGCCGCCGCGCAGGGGGTCTCGCTCAACACCTGGCTGGTGCGGTCCGTGCAGGAGTCGCTGGAGCGGCGTTCCCGGCCGTCGCGCGGCTTCGTCCGCAGCCGGGTCAGCGGCTGGGTCGTGGGCTGACCCGCAGAACCACCGTTCCACCGACCACGCGGTGCACCGGCGCCGCGCCGACCCCGAAGGAAGGTCCGCCATGGCCGACACCGACTCCACCGTCCGTATCGAATCGTTCAACTGCTCCGGACCGGCCGACATCCAGGTCCACCTCGGCTCGGGCGAGGCCCTGGTCGAGCTGGTGGAGTCCGACGCCGTCACCGTCGCGGTGTCCCCGCTGTCCGGCGACACCCCGGCGGATGCGATCGCCGAGGTGCTGCGCGGCACGACCGTCCACTTCACCCGCGGCCGGCTGGTCGTGCAGCCGCCCCGCCGGCGCCTGCGTCCGGTGCCGGTGCGGGTCGTCGTCCGGGCCCGCCCGGGCTCGAAGATCCAACTGACCGGCGGTGACGCCCAGTTCACCGTCAGCGGGCGGGCCGGTGCGCTCGAGCTCCAGTCGAGCGGGGGCGGCCTGACCGCCGACCGGGTCGACGGCAGGTGCAAGGTCCGCAACGGGGACGGGTCGCTGCGGCTGGCCGAGAGCGCCGGTCAGCTCGACGCCCGGATCGGGCAGGGGCACGTCGAGATCGGTCGCGTCACCGGCGGCGGGGCCCGGTTGACCACCGGCAGCGGCACGGTGAGCATCGGCACGGTCGAAGGCGACCTGTCGCTCACCACCGGGGCGAACCGCATCGCCATCGCCGAGGCGGTCACCGGGCGGATCCAGGTCCGCACCGGGCCGGGCTCCATCCGGGTCGGCGTCCGGCCGGGCGTCACCGCCCGGGTCGAGCTGTCCAGCCGCAGCGGTACGGCCCGCAGCGACCTGCCGGTCAGCCAGACCGCGAGCGGCAGCTCGGCTCTGCGGATCGAGGCGGCCAGCACCAGCGGCGACATCCTCGTCACCACCGCGTCCTGACGGCCGACCGTCTGCTCGCCCGCGCGTCGGCGGCGGCCGGTGGACGCGGGAGTGCCGGGCACCTCACCGGTGGCCGGCACTCCCGTGCGTGGCGCGGATGGGATCAGAGCGGCGGCGTGACGTCGCGACGCTCCTCGACCCGCCGGTACTCGACCGGCTCGTCGGCGGTGGTGACCACCGACCGGCGGCGGCCCCACACGAGCGTGGTCATGATCAGGCCGAGCACGCCGGCGGCCATCAGGATCCAGCCGACCACGTCGAGGTCGACGCCGGCGAGCGTGGCGTCCAGGGCGAAGGTGAGGATCGCGCCGAGCGCGAGCAGGAAGATGCTGGTGCCGATACCCACGACAGCCTCCTTTGCGGGGGATGTGTGTGCTGTCGTCGATGGTCTGTACCCCGACCGCGACCTGGGCAACCACACGCGGCCGGGGTGGCCCGCCCGGCGATCTTGGTCATCGGGTAGAGTGACGGGGTCGCCGGAGCTCCGGCGGCACGCGGACGTAGCGCAGCTGGTAGCGCATCACCTTGCCAAGGTGAGGGTCGCGGGTTCGAATCCCGTCGTCCGCTCGCGATCCGCCCGACCGGCGAACCCGGGCCGGGTGGCGCCCAGGGTGATTGGCGCAGTGGGAGCGCGCTTCCTTGACACGGAAGAGGTCACTGGTTCAAACCCAGTATCGCCCACCATCGATGTCCGCACGGTCGCGAACCGCCCGCCGGTCTCCCGGCCGGTCCGCCCGTGACCTCCGCCGAACCGGCGAGTTCCCCTGCCGGCCCTGGGATCGGCGTACATCTCGGCCCGGCCCGGCTCACTCCGGCGACGGGCGTCCCCGTGCCCGCCTCGGGCGGGGGATTGACATTAAAAGGGCCATCGGGGATATTCCTAGCGCCATGTCGACCTACCGGATGAAGAACCGAAGCCGGAGCTTCTCACCGAACACCGCTACGTGGCACACGCGCCGAGACCCCTGCTTCCGCAGGCACGAATAGGGTTTGGACGATGATTAATCGGACCGTCGAGTTCGCCAAGCAGCACGCGCCCAACAACATGCGGGTCGTGGCGCGCCGAGCACAGCTCGAGGCTCACAACGCCAAGTTGCGTCTCACGGTTCCAGTGGTCGCCCGGTGCGAGTACGAGAACATCTACCACTGCACGGTACGCAAGACGGGTAGCCAGTGGATCAAGACGCTGTTCAGTGATCCCGTCGTCTACCGCTACTCCGGACTGCTCCCCTTCGACCCGCGCTTCTACCGGGGGCGCCCGCTGCCGGACATTCCGCGCGGCCGCGCCGCCCTGGCCGTTTTCGTCTCGCACAAGCGCTTCAAGGCCATTCCCAAGCCCGACGCCTACCGCGCGTTCTTCATCATCCGCGATCCGCGGGACATCGTCGTTTCGAGCTATTTCTCGCTGCGGAACTCACACGGGTTGATGGGTGACATCCCGCAGGCCCGGAAGGTCCTGCAGGAAGTGCCGATGAAGGAGGGGCTGCTGCACGTCATCGACCGCCTCCACCAGAAGAAGCTCTTCATGCAGCTCCGGTCGTGGGCGGTCGCCCCGAGCTCCGAGACCTTCCGGCTGTTCCGCTACGAGGACCTGACCGGCGAACGGCAGACCGACGAGGTGGACCAGCTGATGCGGCACTGCGGCATCGTCCTGCCGTCCGAGGAACTGGACGGTCTCCTCTCCCGCTACAGCTTCTCCAGGATGCGCAAGGATCGGGAGACCTCGGGGCAGGTCTCCCACTACCGCAAGGGCAAGGCCGGCGACTGGCGCAACCACTTCGACGACGACATCTACGAGGCGTTCGCCGCCGCCACGGGTGATCTCGTCGAGGTCCTCGGCTACCCCGCGCGGGACCAGTCTCCCGGCACGAAGGAGTCGCTGGGCGGCTGACGCCGTCCGGCCCCGGTAGGCGGGCGGTCGGGGTGGTCGAGCCACCCCGGCCGCCCGTACCGGCCTCAGCGCACCGCCGACCGCAGGTGCGTCGCCCAGCCCGCCTCGAAGTCCGCGTACGACACCCCGAGTACCTCCTGCGTCACCTCGTCGACCGGCGCGCCGCGGTAGTGCTCGGCGACGAACCGGTAGACCTTCTGCTCGCCGTAGCGCTCCGCCAGGTAGCTGATCGCCGAGTGGCCGAGCCAGTAGTGGTAGCTCAACCGGCCCTCCACCTCCCAGGAGGCGTTCCCCGGCAGCTTCTGCCGGTAGTCGTAGGAGCGCAGGATCGGCTTCGACTCGCCGGTGCGGTCGCTGGCGGTGAACGGCTCCCCGCCGTGGGCGAGGTACTCGGCGAAGCCCTCGACGACCCACTTCTCCGGACCGTCCAGCGCCGTCGCGCCCGAGCCCCGCTCGACGAGCACACTGACGATGGCGTGCGCCAGCTCGTGCCGGAAGATCTCCAGCTTCCGGTCGCCCTTGGTGAAGTGGTACTCGTCGGCAACGTCGATCACCACCCGGCTGGTGGCCACGTCCTGCTCGGCCGTGCCGTCGATCGCCCCGGCCGGAGGCACGGGAATCGCCACACCGGACTCGATCGGCGTCTCCTTCGTCGTCCGGTACAGCGAACCCAGCTCCTTCTTCCCCTTCACCAGCGCGACGACGAAGGCCTCCGGGACCTCGGCCGCCACCCCGCCCGCGCGCCAGGCGGCCAGGTTCTCCGTCGCGGCGCGCTCGGCCAGCGGCGCGTACCGCTGCGCCTCGGCCTTCAGCGACTCGTCGGCGATCACCACCGTGTGCGGGGTCTTCTCGACGTGGATCGGACGCCCCCGGTCCCACGGGGCGGGGTAGTAGGTGGTCATGTCGCGGCCCTCGCTGGCGGGCAGCCCGCCGCCCACGTCGGTGACCTTCAGCGGGGCGTCCCCACCGGCGCGGGTGACCGTCCACCGGTACAGCTCCTCGACCGGGGACCGGTCCGCGCCCTCGAACCGGTGCACGAACGTCACCTTGACGTCGAAGGTGCCCTCGGTCGACGGGGTGGCGCCGAACTCCGCGTACCGGGCCTCGGCCAGCGGCAGTTTGGTGAGGTTGTGGAAGAGGGCCGTCTGGCGGGCGACCAGATCCTTGTCGGCCGGGTCGAACGGCGCGAGGTAGGCGGCGAGGTCCTTCTCCGCGAGCGCCCGGGTGTGCTCCGCCAGCATGGTCCCGATGTCGTCGGAACCGGCGTCGTCGGCGGACCGGCCGAGGAAGGTGGACACGGCGACCACCGAACCGACCAGCAGCACCAGCAGGACCGCACCGACCGCGCCCAACGCGATCCACAGGCCGCGCCCGGAACGGCGGGGCGGTGGCGGCGGCACCGGGGCCGGCGGGTGCGCCCACTGCGGGGCGGGTGGACTCGGGACGGAGGGGTGACCCTCGGTCATGACAGATCCTCGCTCGTGTCGATGTCGGACCGGAGGACGGTCCACGAGCGACCGTTCCCCCGACGGGCTCGCGCCATTATTCCTGCCCGTGCCGTCACTGTCCGTCCCGGCCGCCGACACGGGCCACCCGGCCGCAACGGGTGTTTCTGCCGACGGCAGATCTGCCGACGGTGAACGGCGGCCCCGCCGTACCGCGCCGGCCGGCACAGTGGAGCGCATGAGAGTGCTGGTGCTGGGTGGTACGGGATTCGTGGGCGGGGCGACGGTCGGCGTGGCGCTGCGTCGCGGCTGGTCGGTGACGGTGTTCAACCGGGGCCTCCACGGCACGGTGCCGGACGGGGCGCGGCGGTTGCGGGGCGACCGGACCGCCCCCGACGGGCTGGCGGCCCTCACCGGCGGCGAGTGGGACGTGGCGGTCGACACCTGGGACGGCGCGCCCCGCGTCGCCCGGGAGTCGGCGCGGGCCCTCGCCGGGCAGGTCGGGCGGTACGTCTACGTCTCCAGCGGTTCCGTCTACGCCGAACCGGTGGTGCCCGGATCGGCCGAGGACGCCCCGGTCGTCGATGCCGCGCCGGACGCCGACGACACCGACTACCCGGCCAACAAGGCCGGCGCCGAGCGGGCCGTGCGGGAGGTGTACGGGGAGCGCGCCCTGGTCGCCCGCGCCGGTCTGATCCTCGGCCCCGGCGAGGACATCGGCCGGCTGCCGTGGTGGCTGCACCGGATCGCCCGCGACGGCGACGTGCTGGCACCCGGCCCGGCCGACCTGCCGTTGCAGTACGTCGACGCCCGGGACCTGGCGGCCTTCCTGCTCGATCCGGCGGTGCCCGGTGGGACGTACAACGTGGTCGGCCGCACCGGGCACGCGACGATGGGTGAGCTGCTGGACGCCTGCGTCGCCGCGACCGGCGCCGACGCCCGCCTGCACTGGACCGACCCGGAGCCGATCCTGGCGGCCGGCGTGGAGCCCTGGAACGACCTGCCGATCTGGGTGCCGACCGGGCACCCGTACCGCTGGTTGCAGGAGCGCGACGTCACCCGCGCGTACGCGGCCGGCCTGGCCTGCCGTCCGGTGGCCGAGACCGTCGCCGACACCTGGGCCTGGCTGCGGGCCGTCGGCACCGTGCCGCCCCGCGCGGGCCGCCCGCAGCGCCGTCCGGTCGGCCTGGACCCGGCCCGCGAGGCGGCCCTGCTGCCGGCGCGCCGCTGATGGCCACGACGGGCCTCAGCACTGCCCGACCGGCAGGTCGAGCACCTCCCCGACGTCGCGGCGGGGGGTCGGCCAGCCGGGCTGGCCGTAGCCGACGCGCATCACCATCTGCGGGGTGCCGAACCGGCCCAGCGACAGCCGCAACTGCTCGCGGGCGGTCGGCACCTCGATCGGCTGGGACAGCATCGACACCGCGAGCCCCGCGTCGGTGGCGGCGAGCAGCACCCGCTGCAACGCCTGCCCGGCGATCACCTGGTCGACGGCGGTGTTGCCGGTGGAGCCGAGCACCGCGACGAGAGGTTCCGGCTCGAAGTCCCGCCCCGGGGAGCGGTTCCGACCGCCGAAGGACCGTGCCGGCAACAGGTCCTGCGGCTCGCTCTGCGGGCCCCCGGACGAGGCCGGCACCCCGTCCGGGGCGTGCCCGGCGCGGATCCACTCCTCCCGCTCGGCGCGGTACGACGGGTCGCGCTCCAGCACCCGGTGGGCGCCACGGGCGATCTCGGCGAACGCGTTCACGGCGCTCGTGCCGATCAGCAGCTCCAGCCAGGCGCCCTCGGCGCGGGCCGCCTCGGCGAGCCGCCACCGGGCGTCGGCGGGCACCGGGTCGGGCCAGAACGGGGCCCGGTTGCTGAACCGGCGGGGGATGGCCGCGTACAGGGACTGCTCGGCCGGGGTGGGACGGCGTGGCAGGTCGGGGACCAGCCGGGCGACCACGTCCGGCTCGGCCGGGTACGGGCGCAGCCGTACGGCCGCCGGCACACCGGCCACGGCCAGGGCGAGCCGCAGGTTGAACAGGGCCGCCCCGCAGGCGACGCGTACGCCCCACCCGCTCGGGTCGGTCGCCGGCAGCCGCCGGGACGGGTCGACCAGCACCTCGATCCCGCCGTCGCGCAGGCGGAACCGCCACGGCTGCGTGTTGTGCAGCGAGGGCGCCCGCACGGCGTCGGTGGCGGCGGCGCGCAGCTGTTCGACGGTGTAACCGGCGTCCATGGTGTGCTCCTTCCGTTGGCGGTTCCGCACCGCCCTCGGTGGTTCTTCTCCACGTTCCGTCACGGCGCACCTCGCCACCCAGGGCCGGACGTCCCGTCCCCCCGGGACTCACCGCCCCCGCCCCACCTTCCGCGATCTTGCACTTTCTGCCCTGGCATAAGCCGCACAAGGCACAAAAGAAGGGCCGAAAG
>JAEYGD010000090.1 GCA_023402505.1 Actinomycetes bacterium | reverse complement strand
CGGGGCCGGCGGGCGGTCCGGACGATCCCGGCAGCGCGGGCCAGCGCCGCGATGTCCGGCAGCGGCCGCGGCACGTGCCAGACCCGCTCGGCGAACAGCTCGTCGGGCCAGTCGTACGCCTCGGCCTGCACGTCCTGCGGCAGGGCAAGGGTGACCGCGCCGGTCTCGGCCGGGTCGGTGAGCACCCGCATCGCGGCCAGCAGTGCCGCCGGCAGCTGTTCGGGCCGGTTGATCCGGTCCCAGTAGCGGGAGACCGGGCGCAGCGCGTCGGTGACGCTGACGTCGTGGGAGCGCGGGTCCTCCAGCTCCTGGAGCACCGGGCTGGCGACCCGGGTGGCGAAGAGGTCGCCGGGCAGCAGCAGCACCGGCAGCCGGTTGATGGTGGCGCCCGCCGCGCCGGTGACCAGGTTCGTCGCGCCCGGCCCGATCGACGTGGTGCAGGCCAGGGTGCTCATCCGGTCGGTCATCCGGGCGTACGCGGCGGCGGTGTGCACCATGCCCTGCTCGGTGCGGCACAGGTGGTACGGCAGGTCGGCCCCGGCGGAGGCCAGGGCCTCGCCGATCCCGGCGACGTTGCCGTGGCCGAAGATGCCGAAGCAGGCCGGGACGAGGCGCCGCCGTTGCCCGTCGCGTTCGGACCACTGCCGGGCGAGGAAGGTCACGACCGCCTGTGCCACCGTCAACCTGGGCATCACGCCTCCTTCGTTCCGGGCCCTGCCAGCGGCAGTCTCGGGTCGACCGGCTGGCCGGCCCAGCTGTCCCGGATCCAGCCGTGCCGGGGATCGTCCACGCAGGCCATGCTCCGGGCGGCGCCGGGCCCGGCCAGCACGTTGAGGTAGTACAGGTGGTAGCCGGGCGCGGCCATCGACGGCCCGTGGTAGCCGTACGGGACGAGCACCACGTCGCCGGTGCGCACCTCGGCCAGCACGTCGATCGGCCGGTCGGCGGTGCCGTAGACCCGCTGGTAGCCCACCGGGCCCGCTCCCGGCGCGCCGCCGGCCACCTCGAAGTAGTAGATCTCCTCCAGCGCCGCCTCGACCTGGCCGTCGCCGTGGGTGCGGTCCTCCTCGTGCTTGTGCGGAGGGTACGACGACCAGTTCCCGCCGGGGGTGAGCACCTCGACGGCGACCAGCCGGTCGCAGTCGAAGGCGTCCGGCGCGCAGAAGTTGTTGACCTGCCGGCTGGCCGGCCCGGCGCCGCGCAGCTCCACCGGCACGTCCCGGGCCGCGCCGTAGCGGGGTGACAGCCGGCGGGTGGCCCGCGCCGAGGGGAGGGCGAAGCGGCCCGCGCCGCGGATCGTCGCGGTGGCGTCGCGGGGCAGGTAGGCGAAGTCGGTGACCGCGGCGAACACCGACTCGCGCCCCGTCAGGGCGAGCCGCAGCCCGTCGCAGTGCACGGTGGCCGCGCCGCTAAGCGGCACGACCAGCATCTCTTCGTCGCCGGTGGCGAAGGTCAGCTCGCCGCCGGGCGGCAGGGTGAGCACCCGCAGTCCGGCGTACCGCCAGCCGGCCCGTCCGGGGGTGACCTCCAGGGCCCAGGGCGGGCGGGCGGTGCCGCCCCAGGGCAGGTGGGCGTCGGCCGTCCTCATGCCGGTCCTCGCTCCGCTGCGGACGGGCCTGCGGCGCGACGCCCGCGGTGATCCGCTCGTTGCCGGCTCACGCGTCCTGCCCGGTGGGCAGCAACGAGCCGGCCAGGTCCACCGCGGCGGCCACGTCGTCGTCCGGCGGGTAGAGCAGCGCGCGGCCGACCACCAGGCCGCGCACGCCGGGCAGCCGCAGGGCCCGCTGCCAGCGCGCGTACACCACGTCGGGTGCCTCCACCGGGTCGCCGCCGAGCAGCAGGACCGGCAACGTGGTCGCGGCCATCACCCGCTCCATCTCGTCGACCGCCGGCAGTTTCAACCAGGTGTACGCGCTGGTCGCGCCGAGCGCCTGCCCGACGCTGACGCCCTTGACGACCGCCTCCGGCCGCAGGTCGACGCTGACCCGGCCGCCGCTGCGGGCCACCCAGAGCGGTTCGACCAGGGCGATGGTGCGACGGGCCGCGAGTGCCGTGACCGCCTGGGCGCAGGCCTGCAGGGTGGAGGCGGTGCCCGGGTCGTCCGGGTCGATGCGGCAGAGCATCTTGCCCCCGTCGTAGCGCATCGCGGCGATGCTGTCCGCGTCGTAGGCGGTGAACCGGTCGTCGAGTTCGAAGGTGGCGCCGGAGAGGCCGCCACGGTTCATCGAGCCGATGGCCAGCCGGTTCTCCAGCGCGCCGAGCAGCAGCAGGTCCTCCAGGACGTCCGGGGTGCCGAGCACCCCGTCGACGCCCGGCCGGGACAGCGCGAGGCGCAGCCGGTCGAGCAGGTCGGCCCGCCCGGCCATGGCCATCGGCCGGTCCCGCACCCCGAGGGCGCCCCGGGCGGGGTGGTCGGCGGCGATGACGAACAGCGGCCGGCCGGGTTCGGGCCAGGGTCGGCGGGTACGGCGGGCGGCGGCTTCGGCGATCGCCTGCGGCCGGTGCGCGCGGGTGCGGGTCAGCGCGTCGTACTCGGTGCTCACCGGTCTTCTCCTGTCAGGACGGCGGTCGGCGTTGCGGCGTCGGCCAGCGCCGCCGTCTCGGCGTAGTCGGGCATGGCGGCGGAGCAGGCCAGTCGGGAGGCGACGATCGCGCCGGCGGCGTTGGCGAAGCGCAGGGTCCGTTCCAGCGGCCAGCCGCACAGCAGCCCGAGACAGAGCGCGCCGCCGAAGGCGTCGCCGGCACCGAGCCCGTTGACGACGTCCACCGGCACCGGCGGTACCCGGACGCTCTGCCGGGCGGTGCGGGCGAGCACCCCGGCCGGCCCGAGCTTGACCACGGCGAGTTGCGGGCCCCGGGCCAGCAGCAGGTCGGCGGCCCGGTCCGGGTCGCGGGTGCCGACCGCGACCTGCACCTCGTCGAGGTTGCCGACGGCGACGGTGACCCGGGGCAGCGCCTCCGCGACTGCCGCGGTGGCCGCTGCCGGGTCGGACCAGAACATGGGGCGGTAGTCCAGGTCGAGCACGGTGTGCGGGCGGCCGTCCCGGGCGGCCAGCGCGGCGGTGTGCGCGGCGCGGCTGGGTTGCTGGCACAGGCCGGTGCCGGTGAGCCAGAAGACGCCGGCGGCCACGATCGCGTCGAGGTCGAGTTCGTCGGGCCGGATCTGGAGGTCGGGTGCGGTCGGGGTGCGGTAGAACCAGAGCGGGAAGTCGTCCGGCGGGAAGATCTCGCAGAAGGTGACCGGGGTGGGCAGGCCGTCCACGGGGTGCACCTGGCCGTCGTCCACGCCGAACTCGCGGAGCGCCTTGTGCACATAGTCGCCGAAGGCGTCCGCGCCGGTCCGGGTGATCACGCCGGCGCGCAGCCCCTGGCGGCTGGCCGCGACGGCGACGTTGGTGGGACTGCCGCCGAGGAACCTGCCGAAGGTCTCGACCTCGGCCAGTGGCGTGGCGATCTGCAGCGGATAGATGTCCACCCCGACCCGGCCGATGGTGAGCACATCGAGCATGCGGCGCCCTTCGTCCCGGCCGGTGGACGGCGCGCCCGCCGGCCCGTGTCCCTGACAGGTAACAGTGCTCTGCGAGTTGTGTCAATGTGTTGTCATGACATCCACCCGCTCCGCGTGGTGACCGCTTGGGTACAGTGACGCCCGTCCCCCCGACATCCCCGCGCGTCATACAGCGAGGAGGCGCCGTGAGCGGCCCCGAGATCGCGGTCGACCGGAGCAGCCCGGTCCCGCTCTACTTCCAGGTCGCCGAGCAGTTCGCCGCGGCGATCCAACGTGGCGACCTGGTGCCCGGCGACCGCCTGGACAGCGAGTTGCAGCTGGCCGACCGGCTCGGACTGTCCCGCCCGACCGTCCGCCAGGCCATCCAGCACCTGGTCGACAAGGGACTGATCGTGCGCCGCCGGGGCGTGGGCACCCAGGTGGTGCGGGGTACGGTGCGCCGCTCGGTCGAGTTGACCAGCCTGCACGACGACCTGCTGCGCGCCGGCCAGGCACCGTCCACGTCGGTGCTGGAACTGGCCGTCGTACCGTGCCCGGCCGAGGTCGCCGACGCGCTCGGCGTGGGCGTCGACACCGAGGTGCAGCACCTGCGCCGGCTGCGGTTCGCCGACGGCGAGCCCCTCGCCGTGATGGAGAACTGGCTGCCGGTCGACCGGGTGCGGCTGACCATGGAGGCGCTGCAGGCCAACGGCCTCTACGGCATCCTGCGCGCGGGCGGCATCCGGATCCGCGGCGCCCACCAGCGCATCGGCGCCCGGGCGGCGACCGGATCCGAGGCGCAGATGCTCGGCGAGCGGCGCGGCGCGCCCCTGCTCACGATGACCCGCACCGCGTACGACGACCAGGGGCACTACGTCGAACACGGGTCGCACATCTACCGGGCCAGCCGCTACTCCCTCGAGGTGACCGTCGCCGAGCGGTGACGGTGCGTGTTTCGCGCTCATTTCACTGACAGGTATTTACGTCGTCAGGCTGTCATGACATTGTGGCCGCAAGCACCGCCGGCGTCGGGGGACCTGCGGCCGGCGGGCGACCCGCGAGTCTCTTCGAAGCCTCTCCTTGCGAAGGGAAGCAGCCCATGTCAGCCAAGCCGAGACACGCGGCGGGCGTGCTCGCCGCGTTCACCGCCGTCGCCCTCGCCGCAACGGCGTGCGGCGAGGAGTCCGAGCCCGCCGGCAAGGACGCCAAGAACATCACCCTCACCATCTCCGCCAACGCGATCGCCGGCGGCAAGAACGCCGCGGGCGCCGAGTGGATCGAGAAGTGGGTCATCCCCAGGTTCGTCGAGGCGCAGAAGGCCAAGGGCGTCACCGCGAAGGTGACGTTCGTGCCCAGCGGCGTCGACGACGAGCAGTACAAGACCAAGCTGGCCCTGGACCTGCGGTCCAAGGGCGGCGCCGACGTGATCGCGGTGGACGGCATCTGGGTGGGCGAGTTCGTCCAGGCCGGATACCTCAAGCCGCTGTCCGAGGTGGCCGGTGACCAGGCCGACTCCTGGGAGGGCTGGTCCCAGATCCCGGAGAGCGTGCAGGGCCTCGGCAGCTTCGAGGACAAGCGCTACGGCATCCCGCTCGGCACCGACGGCCGGGTCCTCTACTACAACAAGAAGCTGTTCACCCAGGCCGGCCTGCCCGCCGACTGGCAGCCCACGAGCTGGCAGGAGATCCTCGACGCCGGAGCCAAGCTGAAGGCGTTGCCCGGGGTCACCCCGATCCAGGTCAACGCGGGCACGGCGATGGGCGAGGCGACCTCGATGCAGGGTGCGCTGCCGCTGCTGGCCGGCGCCGGCGGCGAGATCTACGCCGACGGCAAGTGGGCCGGTGCCAGCCAACCGGTCAAGGACATGCTCGACTTCTACGCCAAGGTCTACGGCGCCGGCCTGGGTGACCCGAAACTCCAGCAGGAGGCGAAGGGACGCGACAAGTCCTTCGCCGAGTTCGCCGCCGGCAAGATCGGAATTCTGGCCGAGGGCGACTACTTCTGGCGCAGCGTCGTGCACCCCAAGGACGGCATCGCCAAGATGGCCGACCGGGACACCACCGTCGGCTACGCGATGATCCCCGCCAAGCAGCCCGGCGCCGGGGTGCGCGGCCAGGACTTCGTCAGCATGTCCGGCGGCGGCGTACGGGTGCTCAACCCCAACTCGAAGTTCCCGTCCCAGGCGTGGGAGCTGCTGTCGTTCATGCACTCGGCGGAGGCGGTCAAGGCCGAGCTGGCCGGCGCCACCCGGATCACCGCCCGCACCGACGTCAACAAGGAGGTGCTCGCCGCCGACCCGATGCTCAACTTCGTCGCCGAGAAGGTGCTGCCGCTCACCGCGTACCGGCCGCCGCTCGCGGTCTACCCGCAGGTGTCGGTGGCGCTGCAGGAGGCCACCGCCGAGGTGGCCGCCGGCAAGAGCGTCGACGAGGCGGCCACGGCGTACCAGAAGAAGGTCGAAGGGGTCGTCGGTGGTGCAGGCAACGTCACCTCCTGACGAACTGGTCGAGGGAGCGCGCCCGGTCCCGGGCGCCTCCCCCGCCCCCGACGCCGCCGGGCTCGGGCGGGCCCGGGCCTCCGGGTTCCTCGTCCCCGCGATGGCGCTGATCCTGGTCTTCCTGGTCGTCCCGGCCGTGTGGACGATCTACCTGGGCCTGACCAACTACCGGCTGACCGGCCTGGCCGCGGCCAACCCGGAGATCGTCGGCCTGGACAACTACACCCGGGCCCTGGGCGACGAGCGGTTCCGCACCTCCCTGCTGCTGACCCTGCAGTTCGTCCTCGGCTCGGCGGTCATCGGCCAGGCCGGGCTCGGCTTCGCCATCGCCTTCGCGCTGCGCGACCGCCGCGGCCCGCTGCGCCGGCTGGTCGAGGGATTCGTCCTGCTCTCCTGGATCCTGCCCAGCTCGGTGGTCGCCTTCCTGTGGATCGCGCTGCTCGACCGCGACGCCGGCACGCTCAACGCGCTGCTCGGCATCCCCGGGATGGCCTGGCTGCTCGACTACCCGATGCTGTCGATCATCATCTTCAACACCTGGCGCGGCACCGCGTTCTCGATGATGCTCTACGCCGCCGCGCTGGAGAACGTCCCCCGCTCGCACCTGGAGACCGCCCGGCTGGCCGGCGCGTCGACCTGGCAGCAGCTGCGCGACGTGGTGTTCCCGCGCATCCGCGGGCACGTGCTGACCAACCTGCTGCTGATCAGTCTCTGGACGTTCAACGACTTCGCGCCATTCCTGATCACCGCCGGCGGCCCCGAACAACGCTCGGAGATCCTGCCGGTCTACGTCTACAAGGTGGCGCTCTCCGGCGGCGAGCTCGGCTTCGGCGCCGCGATCTCGTTCGTCATGCTGCTGATCAACCTGGTCATCGCGCTGGTCTACCTGCGCCTGCTGGGCCGCCGGAAGGAGTCGGCGTGACCACCACCCGGACTCCCGCGCCCGCTCCGGTCGGCGAGCGGCCCACCGTCGCCGTGCGCCACGTGCTCGCCCAGATCGGCCGCTACACGTTCCTCTGCGCCGTGCTCGGCTTCTTCGCGCTGCCGCTGCTCTGGCTGGCCACCGCCCCGTTCGACGACACCCCGACGGTCACCGCCTCGCTGCCGCAGTTCACCCTCGACAACTTCCGCACCCTGCTGGACAACCCGTACGCGCTCACCTCGCTGCTCAACTCCGTCTACCTGGCCGGCGGCACCGCCGCCCTGGTGGTGACGTTCGCCGCGCTCGCGGCGTACGCCCTGAGCCGGGTCCGGGTCCCCGGCCGCGACGCGCTGCTCTACGGCCTGCTGCTGCTGTCGTCGATCGTCACCGGCACCGCGACCATGGTGCCGCTGTTCGAGCTGGCCTTCCGGCTCAACCTGATCGACTCCCGGCTCGGCGTGATCCTCATCCTCAGCGGTGGGCTGCTGCCGGCGGCCATCTTCATCCTCAAGGACTTCATGGACTCCACCCCGACGTCCTACGAGGAGTCGGCCCGGGTCTTCGGCGCCAGCCCGCTGCAGATCATGCGCCACATCGTGGTGCCGGTGGTCCGTCCCGGCCTGGCCACCGTCGGGGTGTGGGCGGTGGCCAACGTCTGGGGCAACTTCCTGGTGCCGTTCCTGCTGCTGCGCGGGCCGGACAAGGCACCCGCCGCGGTCATCATGTACACCCTCTACACCGAGGGCGGCCAGGCCGACCTGCGGTTGCTCTCCACCTTCTCGCTGCTCTACTCGCTGCCGGTGGCGCTCATGTTCGTCTTCGTCAGCAGCCGGTACGGGTTCCGCTTCCACGGAGGGATCAAGCGCTGATGTCCGCCATCACGATGCGCGAGCTGACCAAGGTCTACCCCGGCGGGGTACGCGCCCTGGACGCCCTCGACCTGGAGATCGCCGACGGCGAGTTCTTCGCCCTGCTCGGCCCGAGCGGCTGCGGCAAGACCACCCTGCTGCGCACCATCGCCGGGCTGGAGGTCGCCTCCGGCGGCAGCGTGCACATCGGCGGCCGGGACGTCACCAACCTGCCGCCGGGCAAGCGGGACGTGGCCATGGTCTTCCAGGACTACGCCCTCTTCCCGCACATGACCGTCCAGGACAACATCGCCTACCCGCTGCGGATCAAGAAGGTCGACCGGCGTGAGCGCGCCGACAAGGCCGCCGGGACCGCCGACGAGCTCGGCCTGTCCGCGCTGCTGCAGCGCCGTCCGGGGCAGCTCTCCGGCGGCCAGCAGCAGCGGGTGGCGCTCGCCCGGGCGATGGCCTGCCACCCGCAGGTGTTCCTCCTCGACGAACCGCTGTCCAACCTCGACGCCCGGCTCCGGCTGGAGGCCCGGACCTTCCTCAAGCGGCTGCAACGGGAACTCGGCGTCACCACCGTCTTCGTCACCCACGACCAGGCCGAGGCGCTCGCCCTCGCCGACCGGATCGCGGTGATGGAGGGCGGCCGGATCCGCCAGGTCGGCACCCCGACCGAGGTGTTCCGCCGCCCCGCCAACACCTTCGTCGCCGGGTTCATCGGCTCCACCCCGATGAACCTCGTCGACGCCCGCGTCCACGGCGACAAGCTGGCCGTGGGCCCGGCCCGGCTGCCGCTGCCCGACGACGCGCGGGGCCGGGTCACCGACGGCGAGCGGCTGGTCTACGGGGTCCGCCCGGAGTACCTGGACCACTCCCCCACCCCGGTCCCGGGCGCGCTGACCGGGCAGGTCGTGGTCGTAGAGAACCTCGGCAGCGTCTCCCTGGTCTCCCTCGACGTGCCCACCGGCGCGACCGCGACCGACGACGACGGCCCGGCCGCCACGGACGGCACCGGCCACACCAGCGTGCAGGTCGTCGTCGCCGAGGGCCGCGAACCCGAACCGGGCGACACCGGCTGGGTGGTGCCCCGACCCGGCCGGTCCCTGCTCTACCGCAACGGCGACCTGGTCACCGCCGAGCCGGCCGGCGTGCCGGCCCCCCGCGCCGGCGCCGGCGTGCAGGGCTGACGATGGTCGTGCACCGGGGCAGGTGGACCCTGCAGGACCGCGCCGACGACGTCATGCGGGCGCTGCCGGTCACCGTCGCGCCCGGCACCGCCGCCCTCACCGTCCGGCTGGACTACCCGCGTACGGCCGGGGTGCTGGACCTCGGCTGCGCCGGCCCGGCCGGCTTCCGCGGCTGGTCCGGTGGCGCCCGCGACGGCTACACCGTCGCCGCCGGCTGGGCCACCCCCGGCTACCTGCCGGGCGACCTGGAACCCGGCGAGTGGCAGGTGCTGCTGCGGCTGCACCGCGTCCCGCCCGGCGGGCTCGACTACGAGGTCACCGCCACCACCAGCGGCACCGCACCGCCGGCGCCCGAGCCGCCGGCCGCACCGCCGCTCCCCGCCCGGCCGCCCCGCCGGGACCTGCCGGACGTCGACGGCCGGCGCTGGCTGGCCGGCGACCTGCACGCGCACACCGTGCACAGCGACGGCGCGCACACCGTCGACGAACTGGCCGCGCTCGCCACCTCCCGCGGCCTGGACTTCCTCGCCGTCACCGACCACAACACGGTCAGCCACCACCCCTGGCTGCCGGCCGCCTCCGCCCGCTACGGGATCACGCTGCTGCCCGGCCAGGAGGTGACCACCGACCGGGGGCACGCCAACGTCCTCGGGCCGGTGGGCTGGGTCGACTTCCGGCGGCCACCCGAGCAGTGGCTGGCCGCCGCGCGCCGCGACGGCGGCCTGATGTCGATCAACCATCCGCTCGGCGGCGACTGCGCCTGGCGGCAACCGCTGGCCGACCGCACCCCGCTGGTCGAGGTGTGGCACTCCGGCTGGTGGGACCGCACCTGGGGCGCCCCACTGGCCTGGGCGCGGGCCTGGCGGGAGGACGTCGTACCGGTGGGTGGCAGCGACTTCCACCGCTCCGGCGCCGACGCGTTGCCCGGCTCCCCCACCACCTGGGTGCTCGCCGACCGCGACGCCGCACCCGGCGAGGCGGTGCTGGACGCGCTGCGCGGCGGCCGTACCGCCGTCTCCGCCGACCCGGACGGGCCGCTGCTGCTGCGGTTCGGCGACGAGCTGCTGGCCCTCGACGCCGACGGCGCGCTGCTGGCCTACCCCGACGGGCGGCACCGGCTGGTCCGCGGCGACCGGTGCCGGCTGCCGGCCGGCGACGGGCTGCACGTCCTGGAGTCCCACCGCATGGAGGTGATCGCACTGTGCCGCTGACCGGACGCACACGGGTGGCCGGCGCCCCCGTCAACTACGGCATCTACCAGCCCACCGGCGCTCCCGTAGGCCCCGACGACCTGCTCGCGGCGCTGGCCGGCGACGGCTACACCGGAGTGGACTCCGGCCCGATCGGCTACCTCGGCACCGGCGAGACCCTGGCCCGCCGGCTGGACGCCGCCGGCATCGGGCTCGCCGGCGGCTGGGTGGACCTGCGCTTCGCCGACCCGGCCGGCTTCGCCGAGGACCTCGGGCAACTCGACGCGGCGCTCGACGTGTTCGCCGCGGCACCGGTCGACGACCCCCGCTTCGCGCCCCGGCCGACGCTGGCCTGCCCGGGCAACCCGGCCCGGATGGCCCGGCCGGGGACCCCCACCGACCTGGCGGCGGCGCTGCCCGCCGCGGCCTGGCCCGACTTCGCCGCCCGGGTGCAGCGGGCCGCCGACCGGTGCCGCGACCGCGGCCTGGAACCGGTGTTCCACTACCACCTCGGCACCGACGTGGAGACCGAGGCGGAGGCCGACCGGCTGCTCGACCTCACCGACATCGCCGTCTGCCTCGACACCGGGCACCTGGCGCTGGCCGGCGGCGACCCGGTGGCCGCGGTACGCCGCTGGGCCGGACGGATCGGCCAGGTGCACCTGAAGGACGCCGACCTCGCCGCCCACGCCCGGGTCCGGGCCGCCGGCGGCGGCCTGACGGACGTGGTGGCCGCCGGCGGCTTCTGTGCCCTGGGCCGCGGCGACGTCGACCTCGCCGGGGTGCTGGCCGGCCTCGACGACACCGGTTACACCGGCTGGCTGGTGATCGAGCAGGACCACCCCGCCGACGGCCGGGACCTGGACCGGATCCGCGCCGACCAGCACGCCAACCTCCGCTGGCTCGAGGCGGCGCTGCGATGACCGAGCCGGGCAAACGCGTCCGCATCGCGGTGGCCGGGCTGGGCGTCATCGCCCGCACCGCGCACCTGCCGCTGCTGCAACGCCGTACCGACTTGTTCGAGGTGGTGGCGCTGGCCGACCTGTCCCCGTCGCGGGTGGCCGAGCTGGGCGAGCGGTACGGCGTGGAACCGGCCCGCCGCCACACCGACGCCGCCCGGATGGTGGCCGACGGTGGCTGCGACGCGGTGCTGCTGGCCACCTCCGGCTCGCACGGCGAGCTGGCCGCTTCGGCCCTGCGGGCCGGGCTGCCGGTGCTGTGCGAGAAGCCGCTGGCGTACACGCTCGCCGAGACGGACCGGCTGGCCGGGCTGGGCACCGGCGCCGCGAGGCTGATGGTCGGCTACATGAAGCAGTACGACCCGGCGGTGGCCGAGGCCGCGCGGCTGCTCGCCGAACTCGGCGGCGCGGACGCCGTGCACGCGGTGGAGGTGACCGTGCTGCACGCCGGCGGCGACCGGCAGCTGAGCTTCGCCAACCTGCCTCCGGCCGCCGGGGACGTGCCGCCCGGGGAGGCGGCGAGGCTCACCGCCACCGACCGGGCGCTGCTCGACACCGCCGTCGGCACCGACCCGGACGCCCACACCCTCTACCGGATCCTGCTCAACAGCATCTCGCACGACCTGTCCCTGCTGCGGCTGTTCACCGGCGCACCGGCCACCGTCGAGCACGTGGCCACCTGGCCGCTGGCCCCGGACGGTCCGGCGGAGCCGTCGGTGGAGATCAGCGGGCGGCTGCCCGGCGGCGCCCGCTACGGCATCCGGTGGCTGAACCTGCCGGACTGCCCCGCCTACCGGGAGACGGTCACCCTGCACCACGCCCGTGGCTCGCTGGAGCTGGTGTTCCCGTCGCCGTACCTGCTGAACGCGCCCACCACGCTGACCGTGGTCGACGACCACCGCGGGGGCGAGCGGCGGGCCGCGTTCCGGTCGGTGACCGAGGCGTTCGAGCAGGAACTGGTCGCGTTCCACGCGATGGTCACCGCGGCCGCCGCGCCGCTGACCGGCATCGCCGAGGGCGCGGCCGACGTACGGACCAGCCAGCAGGTGGTACGCCGCTACGGTGAGCTGACCGGCGCGGCGATCGGCGGAGAGGCGGCGAGCCCGTGACACGACCGACCGAGATCATCGTGGTGCCGCACACCCACTGGGACCGCGAGTGGTACGAGCCGTTCCAGCGGTTCCGGCTGCGCCTGGTGGCGCTGCTGGACGAGGTTCTCGACCGGATGGAGCGGGACCCGCGCCAGCGGTTCACCCTCGACGGGCAGCTCGCCGCGGTCGACGACTACCTGGAGGTCCGCCCGGAGCGGCGGGAGCAGGTGATCGCGCTGGTACGCGCCGGGCGGCTGGCGGTGGGCCCGTGGCAGATCCTGCTCGACGAGTTCCTCTGCTCCGGGGAGAACATCGTCCGCAACCTGGAGCGCGGGCTGAGCCGCAGCGCGGAGCTGGGCGGGCCGATGCCGGTCGGCTACCTGCCCGACATGTTCGGCCACATCGCGCAGATGCCGCAGCTCCTGGCCGGCGCCGGGCTGGCCCACGCCTGCGTGTTCCGCGGTGTGCCGGACCGGATGCGCCGGCACGCCTTCGCCTGGCGGTCGCCCGACGGCACCACCGTCCGCACCGAGTACCTGCCCGGCGGCTACGGCAACGCCGCCGGCCTCCTGGACGACGCGGCACAGGTCACCCGCCGGGCCGGCGACCTCGCCGACAAGCTGGCCGCGTGGCGGTTCGAGGGCGAGGACGGCCCGGCGCTGGCCATGTACGGCACCGACCACGCCGCGCCGGCACCGGACGCCCCCGACCTGCTCGCCGCGGCCGACCTCGCCGGCACGCGGCTGCGGCTGGGCACCCTCACCGAGTACTTCGCGACCCAACCGGCCACCGTCGACGGTCTGCCGGTCGTCCGGGGCGAGCTGCGCTCGCACGCCCGCGCCAACATCCTGCCCGGCGTGATCTCCGTCCGCGGTCACCTGAAGCGGGCGATGAACCGTGCCGAACGGCGGGTCGAACGGTACGCCGAGCCGCTCGCCGCGCTGACCCACGACGGGTCCGTGCAGCGCTTCCTCGACATGGCCTGGACCCGGCTGATCGACGCCAGCTGCCACGACTCGGTGACCGGCTGTGGCTGCGACGAGACCGCCGAGCAGGTCGCCGCGCGCCTCGCCGAGGCCGACCAGCTCGGCCGGGCGGTCTGCGACCTGGTCGGTGCGCGGCTCGCCACGGCCGTGCCCCGGGACGGCTTCCTGCTGTTCAACCCCACGCCGGTGACCCGCACCGCCCTGGTGTGCCTGGACGTCGACGTGCCGGCCGACGGCACGGTGGCCCTGGCCGACGCCACCGGCCGGGTCGTCACCGGCCAGGTCCTCGACCGCAACCGCACGCTGCTCGCCGACGACGTGGTGCCGGCGGCCGACCTGCCGGCCGTGCTCACCCGCGTGCACGGCCGGGAGCTCTACGGCCAGGAGGTCGCCGCCTGGTCGGTGTCACCCGACGACGCCACCCTCACCTTCCAGGTGGCCCGGCACGGCGACCCCGCCTTCGACGTGGCGGACGTCCGGCTGGCGCTCGCCGCCGCCGGCCGGCCGGACCGGTGGCGGGTGCGGATCCTCGCCGCGCCCCGGGCCACCGTCGCCGCCCTGGTCGAGGT
>JAEYGD010000082.1 GCA_023402505.1 Actinomycetes bacterium | reverse complement strand
CCCCGACGGGTTCCCGGCCGCGGCGCAGCGCGAGGCGGACGCCGCCGCCGCCGACCCGCCGCGACCGCCGGTCGACCGCACCGACATCCCGTTCGTCACGATCGATCCCGCCGGTTCGCGGGACCTCGACCAGGCGATGCACCTCACCCGCCGTCCGGGTGGCGGCTTCCGGGTGACGTACGCGATCGCGGACGTCGCCGCCCACGTGCGGCCGGGCGGTGCCCTGGAGGAGGAGACGTGGCGCCGGGGGCAGACCGTCTACCTGCCCGACGGCACCGTCCCGCTGCATCCGGAATCGCTCAGCGAGGGCGCCGCCAGCCTGCTGCCCGACGTCGACCGGGCGGCCGTCGTCTGGACGATCGACCTGGACGGCGACGGCGCGACCACCGCCGTCCGGCTGGAACGGGCCCTGGTCCGCAGCCGCGCCCAGCTCGACTACGCCGGTACGCAGGCCGCCGCCGAGGCCGGACGGCTGCCCGAGCCCATCGCCCTGCTCCCCGAGGTCGGCGCTCTGCTCACCGAGCGCGGCCTGCGCCGGGGCGCGATCAACCTGCCCCTGCCGGAGCAGGACGTGGAGCCCGACGGCGACGGTTGGCGGTTGGTGCTGCGTGGGCCGGTGCCACTGGAGGAGCACAACGCGCAGATCTCGCTGCTGACCGGCATGGCGGCCGCGGACATCATGCTCGCCGGGCGGCTCGGCCTGCTGCGGACGATGCCCGCGCCGAAGCCGGAGGCGGTGGAGCGGCTGCGGGCGGCGGCCGCCCCGCTGGGCGTGCGGTGGCCGGACGGGGCCGGCCCCGGTGCGGTGATCGCCGGTCTCGACCCGACACGCCCCCGGGCCGCCGCCTTCGTCGACCAGGCCGCCGAGCTGATGCGCGGCGCCGCGTACACCGCCTTCGACGGCACCCTCCCGGAGCAGTCGGGGCACGGCGGTGTCGCGGCCGCGTACGCCCATGTCACGGCGCCGCTGAGACGCCTGGCCGACCGGTACGCCACCGAGGTCTGCCTGGCTCTGCACGACGGCCGCGACGTGCCCGACTGGGCTCGCGCGGCGCTACCCCGGCTGCCGGAGGTGATGGCCGCCACCGACCGCACCGCCTCGGCCGCCACCCGCGGCGCCATCGAACTCGCCGAGGCGGTGCTGCTGGAGCACCGGGTCGGGGAGACGTTCGACGCGGCGGTGCTGGACGTCGACGCGCCACCGAACGGACGCTCCCGCCCCCGGCCGCCGGGCGGGACGGTGGCCCTGGACGACCCGCCGGTGCGCGCCCGTTGCGTCGGTGACCTGCCTCTCGGCGAACGGGTCCGCGTCCGCCTGGTCACCGCCGACCCGGCCACCCGGACCGTGGCCTTCGAACGAGCCTGACCCGGGCGAGTGACGCCCGTGACGTCGTCGGGGTGTTCGAGCAGTTTCGCCTCGGTCAGGTGGAGGATGCTGGTCACCGCGGCGGACGTCGCGACCGGCGAGTTCGTGGTGTTCCGTGGCGTCGGCGGCGGGCGCGGCGCACCTCGCGGGTGGCAGCGCCGGGAATCTGACGGCGCCCTGGCGTCGCGTCGCGGGGGCAGCGGGGATTGTCACAGCGCCGGCCGCTGCTCATGGACGGCCGTGTTTGCGAGGATGAGCGCATGGCTTACGACGCGAGCAACCTGCCCGACGTGTCCGGGCTCACCGTCGGCATCATCGGTGGCACCGGCGACCAGGGGCGGGGCCTCGCCTACCGGTTCGCCCGCGCCGGCCAGACCGTGCTGATCGGGTCCCGTTCGGCCGAGCGGGCCGCCCAGTCCGCCGCGGAGATCGCGGCGCTGCCCGGGGTGCCCGTCGGCGTCACCGTCAGCGGAGGCGGGAACGAGGAGGTCGCCCGCCGCAGCGACGTGGTGGTCATCGCGGTGCCGTGGGACGGGCACGCCGCCACCGTCGCAGCGCTCGCCGAGCCGCTCGCCGGCAAGATCGTGGTGGACTGCGTGAACCCGTTGGGGTTCGACAAGCAGGGCCCGTACGCCCTGACCGTCGAGGAGGGCAGCGCCGTCCAGCAGGCCGCCGCTCTCCTGCCGGACTCCCGGGTGTGCGCCGCGTTCAACCACGTCAGCGCCCCGCTGCTGGCCGACCCAAAGATCGACCGGATTGACCTCGATGTGCTCATCTGCACCGAGGAGCGGGAACTGGTCGACATCGTCGGCGCTCTCGCCGCCCGCATCCCCGGCATGCGCGGCATCTACGCGGGCCGGCTCCGCAACGCCCACCAGGTCGAGGCGCTGACCGCCAACCTGATCGCCATCAACAAGCGCTACAAGGCCCACGCCGGCATCCGCGTCACCGACCTCTGACCGTGCGGATGTAGGAGCGGGTCACCCGGCCGGTCTGACTGACCCTTGGTGCGGACGTAGGAGCGGACCACCCGGCCGGGTGTCGGGCGGACCGCCGGACGCCGCGACCGGTCCGCGAGCCGGACGCGGAGATCGCGGCCCGGTTCCCCGCGCGTGCGAAGGCCGGGGCACCTACGCACCGCCGAGTTGCGGCGTGCCCGCGCCGGCCCTGCGCGCCACCAGGACGGCCTGCGGCGTCGGCTCCGTACCCTCCGGTTCCTTCACCACGGTCACCCACATCTCGAAGCCGGCGTCGCGCAACAGGCCCGCCACCTCGTCGGGCCGTTGCCGGTACCAGTCGAGGTCGATCGCCTTGCCGAACGCCTCGTCGCGGTGGCGCCGTTCATCGCCGACCTGGAACCGGCCGACGGTCACGGCGGCCGGGACCTGGCCGGTGCCCGCTTCCGGGGTCGGGTGAGGGACCGCACCGGGACCGTGGTGCTGGTGCTTCCGCTGGTCGCCGTCGTGGTGGTACTGGAGGCGCCGTTTGCGGCCGTCGCGATGCCGGTGGCGGTCGGAGCGGCGACCGTGGCGATGTTGGGGGCGGTCGCGATGCCCGTGGCGGTCGGAGTGGCGGTCGTGGCTGGGGCCGGAGCGGTCGCCATGCGTTCGTGTGCCCGCTGGTGGCAATGGTTGCGGCGGGGGCGCCGATCGGGGTCGAGCCAGGCGGGCGGGAGAAACTCGGGCAGCCCGTCGGCGGCGAGACGGACGTGCCAGTCGTGGTGGTGGACCTGGCGATGGTGGTGGCCGCAGAGCAGTACGGCGTTGGCCAGGCTGGTGTCGCCGCCCTCGGACCAGTGGCGGAGATGGTGGCCCTCGCACCACCGGGGTGGGCGGTCGCAGCCGGGGAACGCGCAGCCCCGGTCGCGCAGGACGAGTGCGCGGCGCAGCGGACCGTTGATGAGCCGACGCCGACGGCCCAGGTCCAGCACCTGCCCGGCGCCGCGGAGGAGGGCGGGCAACACGGCCGAGTCGCAGGCCAACCGGCGGACCGTCCCGGGGGTCACGGTCAGGCCGGTGTCGAGGATGCCCGCCGCCAGACCGGCGGTGAGGGTGTCGAGCGTGGTGGTGACGACGATCTGGGCGGCGTCACCGGCGTGCTCCGGGAGGTCGCCGGTGCGCAGGGCAAGACGGCAGATGTCGGCGAGCGCGTCGTGGCGGCGCTGGCCGGGGTTGCGGGTGTCGTCCAGCCCGGACGGTTTGGTGAGCGGGTCGAGGGCGGCACGGACCAGGGCGGCGGTCTCGGCGTCGAGGACACCGGTGAGTCGGAGGCCGCCGTCGGGCTTGGTGGAGAGGGTGAGGTGGCGGCCCCGAGCGGCCCGGGCCTCGACAGCCAGCAGGGCGCGCTCGGCGGCGGCCTCCGCCACCTCCGGAGCGACGTGGTCGAGAATCCGAGTGCCGAGGCGGCGCAACGCCTGCGGGTCGAACTGCTCGGCCCACTGCACGAGAAGGTCGACAGCCCGCTCGGCCGCGGGCGGATCGGCCTCGGCGCGCACGGCGGCGGAGGTCTCGGCGATGACCCGGGCCTGGTCGGCGTCGACGTGGCCGTCGGCGAGGGCACGTCGCAGCGCGACCGGCTCGGCGTCGACCGCTGCGGCGAGCGCCACGAGGCGCCGGGCGGCGGGGACCGAGAGCCGCAGCCGCTCGCGCAGCCACACCGCGGTCGACGTCGCCCCCTGCGCCGTCGCCGTGCCCCGCCCGTCCAGCTCCCGCACCAGGGCCAGCTTCATCGCGACGAGCCGCTGCTCCAACCGGTGCACCGCGTCCAGCGAGTCGAGGCGCGGGGGCGCGGCCCACGCCCCCCCCCCCCCCCCCCGGCCCCC
>JAEYGD010000077.1 GCA_023402505.1 Actinomycetes bacterium | reverse complement strand
CGGGGCCGGGGTGGACATCGCCCGCCCCCCGGGGCGGGCAGCCGCGTCGGCGGCTCCTGCCGCCACGCCGGCTGCCGCGTCGCGGCCCGCTGTGCCGGCAGTCGCCGCTGTCGCTCCGCCGGCCGGGTCGCCGGTCGCCCTGCTGGTGCTCGGGCACGGAGCGGGCGGCGCAGTGGACGCGCCCGACCTGGTCGCCGTCCGGGACGCCGTGGTGGCCGCCGGGCTGGTCGTCGCGCGGGTGACGCAGCCGTACCGGGTGGCCGGCCGGCGTGCGCCGGCACCGGCGGGACATCTCGACGAGGCGTGGACGGCCGTCGTGTCGACGCTGCGGGAGCGCTGGCCCGGCGTACCCCTGGTGGTCGGTGGCCGCTCCAGCGGCGCGCGGGTGGCCTGCCGCACCGCGACGGCGGTCGGCGCCGTTGCCGTGATCGCCCTCGCGTTCCCGCTGCACCCGCCGGGCCGTCCGGAGCGCTCCCGGGCCGACGAACTGGCCACCGGCCTGCCGACGCTGGTGGTCAACGGCGACCGGGATCCCTTCGGAGTGCCGGCGGCGGGCCCGGCCACCCGCGTGGTGACCAGGCCGGGAGAGGGGCACGACCTGCGCAAGGATCCGGCCGGGACGGCGGCGGCGGTGCTGGACTGGCTGCGCACCCACGACTGGGCGGCCCGCTGACCCGCCATCCCCGCCGACACTCCAACCCCGCTGATACCCCGACCCCGCTGATCCGCCCAGGGCCCACGCGCCTGCGCGGAAAGTGCTGCCTTGAGCCGTCGACGGTTCGCGCAACTTCCGCGAAGATGTGCCTCCGGCGCGCTGTGGGGCGTGACCGGGGGTGGGAAAACCTCGTTGCTCCCGATGGTGCCGTATGCCCCGGTTGCGGGGGAGCGGCGCCGGTCCTCCCAGGCCCTTCCTGGTCCCAGCGTCGGTCTCCGCCGAGGTCGAGCCGGGACCAGGAACGGGGCCCGCGGCCGGAATGTCCGGCCCGCCGGTGCGCGTTACACCCGGCGGACGACTTTTCCGACGAGGGGGGTGACCGGTGCCGACCGACACGCAGGCCCGGGAACGGGACGAGCGCGGCGCGCGGCAGCTGCGTCAACTGCTGGACGGCCCGGAGTGGCCGGCCGCGGTGCCGGCGGTGAGCGCGGGCACACCCGGTGGAAGTGAATCTGCCGGAGAGCGGGTACACGTATCCTCGGCGGGGAAGCCTCCGACGCGAGGGGATGTGCGGTTGACCACCGAGAAGACGGACGAGCGCAGGGCCCGGTTCGAGCGGGACGCGATGCCCTTCGTCGATCAGCTCTATGCCGCCGGCCTGCGGATGACCCGCAACCCGGCGGATGCCGAAGACCTGGTCCAGGAGACCTACCTGAAGGCGTACGCCGCCTTCCACCAGTTCGAGCAGGGCACGAACCTGAAGGCCTGGCTGTACCGGATCCTGACCAACACCTACATCAACTCCTACCGTCGTCGGCAGCGGCAGCCGATCCAGGCGCCGACCGACGAGATCACCGACTGGCAGCTCGCCGAGGCGGAGTCGCACACCTCCAGCGGTCTGCGTTCGGCCGAGACCGAGGCGCTGGACCGGCTCCCGGACAGCGACGTCAAGGAGGCCCTCCAGGCGCTCCCGGAGGAGTTCCGGCTGGCCGTCTACCTCACCGACGTCGAGGGCTTCTCCTACAAGGAGGTCGCCGACATCATGGGCACGCCGATCGGCACGGTGATGTCGCGGCTGCACCGCGGGCGTCGTAATCTGCGCAAGCTGCTCGAGCAGTACGCGGCCGAGCGGGGGTTCACCTCCGCGTCGTCGGCCAAGGGCTCGACCGCCGCTGCCGGCCGGGAGGTGTGACGTGAGCTGTGGACAGCCGCACGAGACGGACTGCCGTGAGGTGCTGGCGGAGGTCTACCTCTACCTGGACCTGGAGTGCGCCGAGGAGCGCCGCACGCTGATCCGCCACCACCTCGACGAGTGTGGGCCGTGCCTGCGCGAGTACGGCATCGAGCAGGAGGTCAGGGCGCTCGTCGCCCGCTGCTGCGGCAACGAGACGGCCCCCGACCAGCTGCGCGAGCGGCTCCGGGTCAAGCTCACCGAACTGGTGGTCTTCGAGACCACGGAGTCGCGCGAGCTGGCCGACTGACGGCTGGACCGACGACGAGGGCCCGGGTCGGACGACCCGGGCCCTCGTCACGTCCCGCTCAGGAGTTGGGGCGCTTGCCGTGGTTGGCGGCGCTCTTCTTGCGAGCCTTCTTCTTGCGGGCCTTCTTCGCCATGGCGACCTCCTCGTGATGGCCGTTACCGTCGCCGGGGCCCCCGACGCCACGGCGCCCGGCCGGGTCCGACCCGCTGATGCTAGTGCCGTCGGGGCGGGGCACCGCCCCCCGGGGCCGATCCCGGTGCGCCGCGTTCGCCGACACGCCGGAGCGGACGGGCCGCGGCGCGTCGGAGTGGATCAACGCGCCGGCCACCCGCTCCGTGCCCATTCCGGCCCACGCTCATGATTGGATACGTCGGCAGGCAGTCGCGAGAGGGAGGGCCGTGAGATGGCCGAGGAGATCCGCGCCGAGATGGTGGCGAACGTCTGGAAGGTCGTCGCGTCGGCCGGGGACACCGTGTCGGAGGGGGACACGCTGGTGATCCTGGAGTCGATGAAGATGGAGATCCCGGTCGTCGCCGAGTCCGACGGTGTCGTGCAGCAGCTCGCGGTCAACGAGGGTGACGTGGTGCAGGACGGTGACCTCATCGCGGTGATCGGTTGAGTGTCCGGGTCCGCCTCGCCGGGCCGGCCGACCACGCCGCGGTGGCCCGGTTGACGGTCGCCGCGTACGAGGCCGACGGGCAGCTCAAGGGCGAGAACGGGTACGCGGCGGTGCTGGCCGACGTGGCCACCCGCGCCGAGCACGGCGAGGTGCTGGTCGCCGTGGACGAGGCCACCGACGCGGTGCTCGGCTCGGTGACGTTCGTGCTGCCCGGCACCCGGTACGCCGAACTCTCCGGCCCGGGCGAGGCGGAGTTCCGGATGCTCGCGGTGGACCCGGCCGCGCAGGGCCGCGGGGTCGGCGCGGTCCTGGTGGAGGCGTGCGTGGCGCGGGCGACCGAGCTGGGCTGCGCGGCCGTGGTGATCTGCGTACGGGACGGCTTCGCCCAGTCGGCGCAGCAGCTCTACCGGCGGCGGGGTTTCGTCCGCGTACCGGAGAAGGACTGGTCGCCGCTGGCCGGCGTACGCCTGCTCGGCCTCCGGCTGGACCTCACCGCCTGACCCGTCGCCGGCGGCCGGTCAGGCGGTCTTGCCGTCGGCCTGGGAGCCGATGCCGGCGAGCAGTTCGTCGGCGACCTCCAGCGCGAGCTGCTTCCGCTCGGCGTCGGAGACCTCCGGCGCCCGCACCGCGAACCAGCTGCTGTGCACGGCGAACAGCGCCAGGACGGCCCGGAGCTGGGCCCTGGGTGAGGTGTCGCCGCCGCAGAGCACGCTGGCCAGCCGGAACATCCGCTCCCGCATCCGCTGGCCGGCGGTGAGGCTCTTCAGCACCGTCTGGTTCTGCTCGAAGAAGCGCATCACCGAGGGCTGCTGGCTGCTGAACATGGTCTCCGCGTAGCGGCCGATCACGGCCCGCCGGGTGGCGAGGGTGTCCGGCTGCGACTCGGCCCAGGCGACGAGCTCGTCCATCTGGTCGAGGCGGTCCTCGACGAAGCTGCTGACGATCTCGTCCTTGCTCTTGAAGTGGTAGTAGAGCGCGGCCTTCGTCACGTCGAGCCGCTCGGCGATCTCCCGGAGCGAGGTCTTCTCGTAACCCTGCTCGGTGAAGAGCTCCAGCGCGACGGCCTTGATGCGCTCACGGGTGCCGCCTGTGCTCTCCCTCACCATCACCACCTGGCTCGCTTGACCGTTGTTCGATACCCAACTTACCGTCCGGCTAGTAAGCTCGCTAGCCGGTCGGCAAGTAAGCTGCATTCACCTCGGGGGGAGCCTACCTATGGCCCAGGCAGCCCAGGCGCCGGCACGACCGAACATCCGGATCGTGCTCTTCGGCCTGATGATCGCCATGATGCTGGCGATGCTCGACAACATGATCATCAGCACGGCCCTGCCGCGGATCGTGGGGGACTTCGGCGGGCTGGACCACTTCACCTGGGTGGTCACCGCGTACGTCCTCGGCACCACCGTCTCCACCCCGATCTGGGGCAAACTCGGTGACCTCTACGGCCGCAAGGCGATCTTCCTGACGTCAGTGGTGATCTTCCTGGTCGGGTCCGCGCTCTGCGGGATGGCCGGCTCGGAGGCACTGGGCGGCCCGAGCGACGGGATGGTCGAGCTGATCGCCTTCCGGGCCGTCCAGGGTCTCGGCGCCGGTGGCCTGATGGTCGGCGTCATGGCGATCATCGGCGACCTGGTGCCGCCCCGGGAACGAGGCCGCTACCAGGGGATGATCGCCGGGATCATGGCCATCGCCATGGTCGCGGGCCCACTGGTCGGCGGCTTCATCACCGACCACCTCTCGTGGCGTTGGGCCTTCTACGTCAACCTGCCGCTCGGCGGCGTGGCGCTGGCGCTGCTCGCGGCCACCCTGCACCTGCCCCGGCACCGCACCCAGCACCGGATCGACTGGCTGGGCGCCGCGCTGCTCTCCGCCGGGATCACCGCCGTCGTGCTCATCACCACCTGGGGCGGCAACGAGTACGACTGGGGCTCCCCGCAGATCCTCGGCCTGGCCGCGCTCGCCCTCGTCGCGCTCGTCGTGTTCGGCCTGGTCGAGCGGCGGGCCGTCGAGCCGATCCTCCCGCTCGGCCTCTTCGCCAACCGCAACTTCGCGCTGATCTCGGTGATCGGTTTCCTGCTCGGGTTCGCGATGTTCGGCGCGATGAACTTCCTGCCGCTCTACCAGCAGACCGTGCAGGGCGCCTCGGCCACCAACTCCGGCCTGCTGCTGCTGCCGCTGATGTTCGGCATGCTGGTGGTCTCGCTGGTGGTGGGCCGGGCGATCACCAAGACCGGCCGTTACCGGATGTTCCCCGTCGTCGGTGGGGTCGTGATGGCCGCCGGGATGGCGCTGCTCACCCGCCTCGACGTGCACACCAGCAAGCTCGAGTCCTCGCTCTACATGGTCGTGCTCGGCGTGGGCATGGGCTTCCTCATGCAGACCTCGATGCTCATCGCGCAGAACAGCGTCGAACAGCGCGACCTCGGCGCGGCGAGCGGGGCGGCGACGTTCTTCCGCTCGATCGGCGGCTCGTTCGGTATCTCGCTCTTCGGGGCCATCTTCGCCAACCGGCTGGCCGACTCGCCCGCCGGCGGGTCGTTCGGCGGGGGCGGCGAGGCGGGCGCGGCCATGGACCTGGAGCGGCTCCGGGACCTGCCGGCCCAGTCCCGCGAGCTGGTCCTCGGCGGCCTCGCCGACTCCATCTCGCACGTGTTCCTGTGGGCGGTGCTGTTCACCGTCGCGGTGCCGGTGCTCGCCTGGTTCATCAAGGAGATCCCGCTGCGCACCACGAACACCCCGCCGCCGTCCCCGGCCGACGAGGCGGAGCAGGCCCTCGCCAAGTCCCCGACCCCCTGACGAGACCGCCGCGCCGCCGCCTGAACGGGGCGGCCGCCTGCCGGGGCCGCCGCCTGCCGGGGCGGCCGCCTGCCGGGGCCGCAACTTCGGGGAAGTTGCTGCCTCGCCGCGTCGACGGGCGGCAACTTCGGGGAAGTTGTTGCCTCGCCGCGTCCGCAGGGGACAACTTCGGGGAAGTTGCTGCCTCAGGGCGGAACGGGCGGGCGCGGGGCCGGGACGGGCGTGGTGCGGTGCGGGTCCAGCGCGGGGCGGGCGCGGAGCGGGCGCGGCGCGGGGCGGGCGCGGAG
>JAEYGD010000498.1 GCA_023402505.1 Actinomycetes bacterium | reverse complement strand
CCCGCGGGGCGGCCGCCTCGGCCGCCGTCGCCCGGTCGGCGCGCAGGTCGTCGGCGAGACGGGTCAACGCGCCGGCCAGCGCGGCTCCGCTGGCGGCGGAGCGGAGTGCGGCCGTGGCTAGGCGCTCGGCGCCGGGCACCCCGTCGACGGCTCCCCACGCCTCCTCCGGTTCGGCTCCGAGACGGAGCAGACGACCGACGCGGGCCAGTCGCTGGGCGAGCGGCCCGTCGAGCGCCTCCGCCACCGCCAGCACCGAGCGGTCGACCGGCGCGCCCGCGCGCATCGCCGACGCGAGGAGGTCGGCGGCGAGCGGCAGGTCCTCCGCCTCGCGCCGGCGTCGCTCGCGTACCGCCGGTGGTTCGATCCGTCGCAGCGTGCGGTCGACGAGCACCGCGGTGAGCGGGGCACCGAGCGCTCCCGGCCAGCCGCCGGCCACCACGGCGACGGACACTCCGGCGAGCCCCGCGACGAGCCGGATCGCGTCCGGCCGGAGGTGGGACCGCGCGGAGGTCGCCCGGTCCACCTCCTCGCCCGGCTCGATCGGGCGTGGGCGCGCCGGGGCGCGGCGCAGACCCCGCAGGCGGCGCGCCGGGCGTCCTCTGGCCCGGCCGACCGCCAGCAGCAGGACCAGACCCGCCACGCAGCCGGCGGCCAGCGTCGTCCCGGTCATCCGATCTCCCGGCGGCGCACCGACGTGAGTCGTTCGGCCCACAGCAGGCCGGCGACCTGGAGCGCGACGGCGAGCACCGCGCAGCCAGCACCGACCGGGGTGCGCAGGAGCACCGCGACCGGGTCGACTCCGATGCCGTAGCCGAGGCCGATGCCTCCGAGCGGAAGGGCCGCGAGCAGCCAGGCGGTCGCCCGCGCACCGGCCGCCTGGGCCGCCGCCGCGGCCAGCCCCCGGTCGGCCGCCCGGGCGTCCACGTCGATCCGCTCCAGCACCTCCGCGAGCGGTGCGCCCGTGCGGTCGGCGAGCCGGACAGCGGCCCGGACCAGGTCGCCCGCCGAGCCACCACCCGTCGACAGCGCGACGGCCCGACCCACCGGCAGGCCGGCGCGCAGGTCAGCGGCGAGATCGCAGAGCTGGTCCAGCCGGCGTCGCCGGGCTCGCTCGGCGACGCGTGCCGCTCGCCGCCTCAGCAGCGCCCGCGCGCCCAACACCCCGTACGCCCCGATGGCCGCCGCCGCCACCGGACCACCCAGCACGGCACCGGCGCCAGCCGTCGTCGCTCCCGCCAGCAGCAGGGCACGCCGCGGCGCCGCCGCCAGGGCGTCCGCGGCAGAGGTCGACCGGACGCCACGCCACCACGGGGTGGACGGCGCGCCGCCGGCCCGCCCACCGTCGGGTGGCGCGGCGGATCCCCCGAGAGAGACGAGGGCGGCGGACTCCGCCAGGACCCGGCGCCCACCCACCGATGGCGCAGGCGCGCCGCCCGGTCGGCGCGAGTCCCGCCGGGTTGGCGGGCCCACAGGCTGGCCCTGTCCGGCCGGACGAGCTCCGTCGAGCGCGCTCGGTGCCCCGGGTGTCGGCACCTCCCCGTCCGGCGGCAGGGCGTTCCCGGTCGCGCGCCGGCGCACGGCAGGGGCCGGAGGATCGGACCGCAGGCTGGCCACCCAGGCGACCAGCGGGTCCTCACCTCGGGACACGCCGGCGGCAACGGCGCGCCGGCGGGCGAGCAACGGTCGAGCGGCGACGGCCGTCAGGGTCACCAGGACCAGGAGCATCAGCAGCGAGGGCCGGTTCATTCGGGGCCCGCCGATCCGGGCCACGGTCCACGCAGGATCGGCGGGACCGCCACGTCCCGCGTACGCACCAGCTCGGCAAGACGACCGGCCGCCGGCCCCAGGCCATCGCCGCGTACCCAGGCGGGCACCGCCCTGACCAGCCGATCCGCGCCGTCCGGAAGGAGCAGGCAGATGGATTCCAGGACCCGCCCCGAGGCCGAACGGCGGACCTGGAGCACCACCTGGAGTGCCGCGGCCACCTGGGCGTGCAGCGCCGGCCGGGGCAGGCCACCGAGGAGACCGAGCGCCTCCAGCCGGGCCGGTACGTCGGACGGCGCGTTGGCGTGCAGCGTCCCGGCGCCACCCTCGTGACCCGTGTTGAGCGCCGCCAGCAGGTCGACCACCTCCCGGCCCCGGCACTCGCCGACCACCAGCCGGTCCGGCCGCATCCGCAGGGCCTGCCGGACCAGGTCGGTCAGGCCGACGGCGCCGGAACCCTCGACGTTGGCGGTACGGGCCTGCAGACCCACGACGTGCGGATGGCCCGGCTGCAGTTCGGCCGCGTCCTCCACCAGCACGATCCGTTCCGTCGCCGGCACCAGACCGAGCATCGTGTTGAGCAACGTCGTCTTGCCGGAACCGGTGCCGCCCACGACGAGGTACGCGAGCCTGGCCGCCACCACCGCGGCCAGCACCGGGGCCACCGAACGTGGCACGGCGCCGTCGCGGACCAGCTCGTCGAGCGTGAACGGGCGCTGCCGGAAGGTCCGCAGGGACAGGTACGGACCGTCGGTGGCGACCGGTGGCAGCACGGCGTGCAGCCGGGTGCCGGCGGCGAGCCGGGCGGCGGCGTACGGCGAACCGGCGTCCAGCCGGCGGCCGGCGCCGGCCGCCAGTCGCTGGGCGAGCCGACGCACGTCGTCCACGGAACCGACCGGCACCGCGACCTGCCGGAGGCCGTGCCCCCGGTCGACCCAGACGCGGACGCCGTTGACGAGCACGTCGGTGACCTCGGGGTCCGCCAGCAGCGAGGCCAGTGGACCGGCGCCGACCAGGTCGTCGTGCACCCGGTCGGCCAGGCGGAGCAGCGTGGTGTCGCCGAGCACCGCGGCGGTCGGCTCGGCCCGTACGGCGGACACGATCGCGGCCGGGGTGACCGGAGCGGCCGACGACGCGATCCGCTGCCGGACCCGGGCGGCGAGTCCGTCTCCGTCCGGGGTCACGCCGCACCCGCCGTGGACGTGCCGGTCAGCTCGTCGACGAGGCGCCGGCACAGGGCGGCGAGAGGGCCACGACCATCCGCGGCCGGGGCCTCACCTCGTTCCAACCCTCGGCCGAGCGCGGGCTCCGGCCGCAGCGTGCCGGCGAGCGGAAGCCCGAGCGCGCGGGCCACCTCGGCGGCCTTGAGCCGCCCGGGGGCCGGTCCACGGACGATCACCGCGAGGTCGGCGCAGTGCGGCGTGGCGGCGGCGACCACGCGGGCGGCTGCCGCCGTCGCGCGGAGTTCGGCGGGCACCACCACGAAGGCCCGGTCGACCGACTGCAGGGCGGTCACGGCCGCGTCGTCAAGGTGCCGGGGCACGTCGACCACGACCACGTCCCGACCCCGGCGGGCGGCGTCGAGGGTCGCCGTCATCGCCGGAGCGGGCAGTGGCCGGAGGTCACCGCGATCCCAGGAGAGGACCACCAGGTCGCCCCGGCTGGGCAGGGCCCGGACCAGCGACGACGCGTCGACCCGCCCTTCGGCGTCGGTCAGCGCGGGCCAGCGCAGGCCGTCCAGTTGCTCCCAGCCGAGCACCAGATCCAGCCCACCGCCGAGCGGGTCGGCGTCGATGAGCAAGGTCCGGAGCCGGGACCGGGCGGCGGTGACGGCGAGGCCCCCGGCGAGCACGCTGGCGCCGGCACCGCCCCGACCGCCGAGCACGGCGACGGCCCGGGCGCCGCCCGGGACGGGCTGGTCCGGACCACACTCGGCGAAGCGGTCCACCAGCCAGGGCTCGGCTGCGGGCAGGGTGGCGACGTGCTCGGCTCCCAGCAGGTCGGCGACCTCCCAGCCCGGATCGAGCTGCCCCGATCGACCGACGAGCACCAGCCGCCGGCGGTGTGGCAGCCGCGCCCGCAGGCAGGGCTGCGCCTGGTCGCTGCCGAGCAGCACCAGCGGTGCCGGTGACCAGCGCGACCGGGCCGCCACGGGGTCGGGCGCGACGTCGACCTCGACGCCACCTGCCGCGGCGAGGCGCAGCAGCTCGTCGAGGAGATCACCGTCGGACGTCACGAGCAGGGGCAGGCGCCGAGGGGGCGGTACGGCGGTGCGGGGTGGCATCACGGCCTCCAGGCGGTCGGCTCGGATTCGCTGCTCCGGAACCCTGCCCCGTCCGTCCGCCGTACGTCGGGCCTCGGACGGTCGCCTGTGGACAACGGAGGCCCTGTGGACAACGCCCGCGTCGACGATTGATCTGCTATGCGCCAGAAGCCCGACCAGCCTCGTACGCCCAGGTCACCTCGCGGATCGCGGCTCTCGCACTAGCCGGGCCGCACGGGCTCGGGTGAGAAGACAAGCCGTGAAAAACGCTCCGGCTGGTTCGCGCTTGCCGCGGCGGCCGGTCCTCCGGTGCCCCCGCGCGGCGTTCCGATGACGGTGGCGCGGCGCGTCACGGGCCACGAGCAGGCGTCGATGACGCTGGATCGTTATACGCACCGCCGGCGAATTGTGCCGCTCGTGGCCCGGCCACCGGCGAGGGCGCTGCTGCCTCGGGGCGACGACGCTGCTGCCTCCGGGTGACGGAACGGCTCCGGGATGATCGGGGAGCAGTGCTGTGACCTGCGGCGGAGCGAAGACCGCCAAATAGGGACGACCCCCGCCGGGGGGAGCCTGGTCGTCCTTGTCAGACTGTGTCAACAGACCGCGTCGGAAGCGCTCATGCATGGCCAACGTGTCGCTCGTTCCGCCCCGTCATCGTCGCATGGTGGGCGGTTTGCTGACTCGCTGCTGACTCCGCCTGGCTTTGACGTCTCGCTTACGAGCCCTGCCTATGCTCGACGTCCACGAGTTAGGCTCTGGCAGCGGGAGGGCGCCGCAGGCGCTTCTACGACCGCAGCGGTGGCTGCGGCGCCCTTACCTTCAACTGCTTCTCACTCGGCCTGGTGGGATGGCCGGTGGTACTTCCGCTGATGGATCCGCATGCTCTCTGGGGTGCCCTTGTACCAGCAATCCGAGGATGAGCAGGAGACCCAGGCTCCCACGCGGACCGCCTCGTCGATTACCGGCCGCCCTGGACCGTAGCCGTGCTTGTGCAGGATCTGCGCCACTTGGCTGCCGTACTCGGCAGAGATGAGGGCAGCCTCCGCGATCTTGTCGTGGCCTTGGGCAAAGAACGAGCCGAGGCCCGTTTCCTTGCCGCAGCCGCACCAGCAGGTGCCAGTGGGGATGAGCCGGGGGAGATCGGTTTTCGTCATGCAGCCCAAGATAGCCCTTCTTGGATCAGCGTCAAGGGGAGCATCCAAGGAAGCCCTTCTAGGAATGTCGCGGCCACCAAGTCGCGCGGGTACTGCCTCTAGCTCTGGCTGAGGCCGGAATGCTCTGTCCGCATTAGACCGGTACACTCCCATCTTTGGGTATCGCCGCGCAGCCAGCGAAGGGCCTAGCCTGGGGCAGTGACGGAAGCGAGCGCCGGAGAGCGGCAACCTCTGCCCTCTCTGTACCGCGTCTTCGCCGAGGGCCTACGCGACACGTTGGTCACTGACCTAGCGACGGTCTCCCTTGATGCGAAGCCGCTAGACCTCGCCTGCCGCCCGCCACTGCCATCCCGGGTACGGCTCTACATCTTCAACTGCACCGACCACCCCTCGGAACGCAGAGCAGGCGACTACAGAATCCAGCTCCGCCTTCCCGGTCAGCGCCGGCGCGAGCGTGGAGAGCTTGCGCTTGCACCAGGTGCGATGCTCCTCCTGGCTGGATTCGTTTCGGAGTTCGACGTTTTTGTCCTCTGGGACGCCAACGCACATCAGGAGTTCCCGTATTCAAAGGGGGTCCAGGTAGCGGCCGGAACAGTCCACAGAGCGGCCATACGTGGCATTGCGGAGCAACAGCGCGACATACGAGGTATCGGTTATCGCGAACATGTCGTAGCTGTCCGCAGCGATCGTCTTGTAGAGGGGATACGGCGACGTCAGGAGCTCAGCTGGCAGGCGAACATCGGCGAATTGGCACCGCTAGCGGGTGAGATGACATGAGTGGCCTTAAAGACCGAGAGTATGCCACAAGCTACGACAAGGGCGTTAACGATATCGCGGCAGAGTTCTATCTGCCTTGCATGCGGGCCGCACAGCGCTACGACCGAATCTCAGGATACTTCTCCTCAGCCGTTTTCTCGATTGCGTGGCCCGCCCTGAAGGACTTCGTGAAGTCTGGCGGGAAGATGCGCCTCATATGTTCGCCCGTGTTCTCTTCGACGGATGGCGGCGCGGTACGCGAAGGATATGGGGCGACCACGGACGCAGATTTGGCTGCCGCGTTGGTGTCGGAGCTAAATGTGCTTCTGTCAGCCGAGCGATCTCGGAAGCCGGCTCGGGTGCTAGCTGGACTCATTGCCGCCGGCGTAGTGGACATAAAGCTTGCGATCCTTACAGCTACCGCAGGCCCGGGTGATCGTCGGCTGTTTCACGACAAGGTGGGTCTTTTCACCGACCGGGTCGGAGATACAGTAGGTTTCCGCGGATCGATGAACGAGACCTACTTGGGGCTCGCGGCAGACGGAAACTTGGAGAGCATAGACGTTTTCCCATCGTGGGTCGGTGGGCGGGACGGAGTCCGTGTCGAGGATGCGCGGAAGCGCTTTGAGGCGCTATGGCGAAATGAGGTCTCGGGCGTTGACGTTCGCTCCGTGCCGGATGGCGCGGCACATGCGATCAGGGAGGCCGGCCCAACCGACTGGGAAGTGCTCGTGGACGAGGTCCTGGCTGAAGCGGCTGTTCGTAACGCAACACCGGCCAACTCCCGCCCATTGCGTGACCATCAAACGCAGGCACTAGCTGCGTGGGAGCTAAATGGCCGACGAGGCTTGCTAGAACACGCCACAGGAAGCGGAAAGACGTACACGGCTGTTCAGGCGATCCGAATGGTCTTGAGGGAACGTGGAACTGCTCTCGTCCTGGTTCCCAGCGCCCTGCTGTTGCATCAGTGGCAGCAGGAGCTCGGTCAACACCTTGATGACCTCAAGCCTCAGATTCTGCTCGTCGGCGCAGGCAACGATACGTGGCGGAGTAAAGAGCTCCTCCCGCTGTGGATGGCACCACTGGATGCCGATAGTCCGCCTCGCATAACGATCGCAATGATCCCGACAGCCGCCACTGCCGCCTTCCGAGCCCGCATTAGGCCAAATGAGCGCCTGGTGGTGGTAGCCGATGAAGCGCACAGGCTCGGCAGTCCGAATGCTCAGTCCATCCTGGACATAGACGCACCGTGGCGGCTTGGGCTGAGCGCAACGCCTTATCGCGCTGGAGACGCAGAGGGTACGGCTCGCCTCATCGACTACTTCGGCGGCGTTCTGAAGCCACCGTACACCCTTTTTGACGCAATTCGCGACCGGGTTCTTACGCCATACAATTATTATCCGCACGAGGTAGAGCTGGAGGCATCCGAGCAAGCAGCATATGACGAACTATCGCGGAGGCTTCGACGCGAAGCAGGCCGGCTGAAGGATGCCTTGGATAACCTGGAGCGAAACGAGCGCCTACGGATGCTCGCAATTGCCCGGGCGCGAATCCTCAAACGCGCCGCCAAGAAGGTCGGACTTGCTACTCGGATCCTCGCCGAGCACTATCAGCCTGGGCAACGGTGGCTTGTCTATTGCGATGGGTTGAACCAACTACGCCAAGTACGACAGGCACTCGGTAAGGCAGGGTTGGAGTCGCTCGAATATCACTCCGCAATGAAGGGTGATCGGCTGGCAACACTGACTGAGCTGGAGATTAATGGTGGAATCCTGGTCAGCGTGCGTTGCCTTGACGAAGGCGTGGATCTACCAGCAGTAAGCCACGCTCTTATACTCGCGAGCAGCCGGAACCCTCGCGAGTTCATACAGCGTCGAGGTCGCATATTGCGTCGCTATCCAGGTAAGACCCTTGCCTTTCTCCACGATGCGCTGGTAGTGCCAGCACCTGACAAAGAGCGGCCAGCGAGCGGCAGTGACCCGCTTTTGGCTGGGGAGCTCCGCCGAGTCCTTGAGTTTGCTCGCGGCGCGGCGAATCCGCAGGTCCTAACGCAAATCGAGGACATCTGCATCCGGCACGGAGTGCCGATTGAGTTGACTGCGAGCGCCAGTGGCGCCGCAGGAGTGGAATACGACGATGATGAAGACGAGGCCGATAATGCCTGACCCCTTCTTGCCGGATGGCGGCGAGCCACCGCTACTGTCGCCGCCGCAGGTCGAAGACGTCTTTGCAGCCACCGAGCAGGTGCGGGCCGCGGACTACCCGAACGTCCCTGCCGAGCTACTGGCCAACGTCCTAGCAGCAGAGCAAGAGAATCTCGATAGCCGCCCGTCCGCTGTGAGGGCTGTCGGCCGGGCGATTGACGCCTTCTTAGCCGACAACCCTACTGACGGGGCAGCGATGGGAGAGGGGGCCTGACCAGGTGAGATTTCAGACGCTTGAGCTCACCAATTTTGGGCCATACCAGGGGACCCAGCGGTTTGAGTTCGCCGCGCAACAGGGTGTCGAATTGCTCTGGGGGGAGAACGGGCATGGCAAGACGACCTTCTTGAATGCTATTCGTTGGGCGCTATTCGAGACGATCCTCGGTCGAGGGTCAAGCATCATTGATCCAAGCACCGTGGGCAGTCGCAGCCGCGCCGATGGTGTTACTGTTCGCCCCTTCAAGGTGACACTTACCTTCACGCATGCGGGTAACAGCTATAAGCTGACGCGCGCCTATCGCGAAGAGGCCGACCTTACTGGGAGTTCGGCCTTCAGCGCTCGGGTCAGCCTAGTCAAGAACGGCGACGTTCTCGGGCCAGACGACCGAGATCACGAGCTAGGTAGCCTCCTGCCGGCGCAAATCGCCAGGTTCTTCCTGTTTGATGCCGAGCTCTTGCAGGAGTACGAACAGCTGCTCACACCTGGAAGCGAGGCAGGTGAGAAGCTGAAGCAGGCGATCGAACGCGTCCTTGGCTTGCCTGTCCTGACGCATGCCCGAGATGACGTTGCTAGCCAGCTCGCCGCCGCGCGAAAGGCGCAGGCAAAAGCTGCTCAGAAAGACAAGGCGACCCTCAGCCTCGGGAACGACCTACAGCTGGCGTCTGACGAGGCCGAGAGCGCCAGGCGGATAGTTGACATTCTCAACGAGCAGGTCGAAGACCTACAGAATGACGTAAACGAACTGGAGAAGAAGCTCACAAGTAGTAGCCGCTTCCGTAGCCTGCTTACGGCCCGCAATCTGAAACGAGAAGAGGTTGCACGCCTTGCCGCGAGAAGCGAGGAGCGTACCGAAGAACTTAAGGTTGCGGCCAGCGCGACCTGGCGGGCTGTGCTCGGCCCGATGGTTTCCGACAAGCTGTTGGAGATTGAGGCAGAGTCAGATGCCTTGAATCAGCGCTTGGTATCGGCGCTATCCGCTCGCCAGGTAGCTACTGCGGTGTCGACAGGAATCTGTCCTACATGTCAACAGGTGGTTGGGCGCGAGGCTGCTCACGCCCTGCCCAGCCATTCCGGGGCCGAAGATCCAGAACGACTGCAGGCTGAGTTGGGGGGCCTGCGGGCTCGAAGAGACGTGCTACGCAGGTTGTCCGTCAACAGTGATCGGATCGCTCAGCTTGAGGAGGATGTAAACCAAGCTCGGGTCGACCTCTCGGACGCCAAGAGCCAGCTGGCAGACCTGGAAGCGCAGATGGACGAGGCCCCTCCAGGAACGGCGGAGGCGATCGGTCATCTAATCGAGACGCTTGGCCAAAAGAACGTCAGCCTCGCTAACACTCGGACCCGCTTGAAGGACAGCCGCTGGGACCTGCAGCGCAAGCAACAAGCGGTTGCTTCGTTGTCAGAGAAACTCCGGCGGCTCGGCGTAGCAAGCACCGGCGCGGAAGACCGGAAGGTGAAGCTTCTTGCGGAGCTGCACGCACTACTTGTGCACGCTGTGGGGCAGTTCCGGGATCGACTCCGGGACAGGATTGAGGAGGAAGCTACTAAGGTATTCCGCATCCTGTCGGCCGAGAAGGACTACGACCGGCTTCGCATCAACGATAACTATGGGTTGACCATCCTCTACGCAGACGGCAGCGAGGTGCTGAACAGATCTAGTGGTTACGAACACATCGTAGCCTTGTCGCTTATCGCTGCTCTCCAGCGCTGCTCGCCAATGAACGGGCCAATCATCACCGACTCTCCATTTGGCCGCCTCGACGCGACGCATAAGAAGCATGTCCTTCAAGCGCTGCCACGGATTACCGATCAGGTTCTCTTGCTCGTACATGGCGATGAGCTGGACCGGCAGGTGGCGCTGAACGAGTTGGGCGTCCAACTTGTCGGCGAGCATCACCTGCGTCGGATTTCTGGTTGGCACACTGAGGTTGAGGCAGGGGCTCCTTCATGACGCAATCATCTTTGTCCGGTCGTAGTGCCGGCCGCGTGAATATCGCCTTCACGCCGGAAGCTGAAGAGGCGGGGCGTCGTCTCGTCGATCGTTTTCCGTTTGGCGGTCTCGTCGACGTAGCGCGTGTGGGCGTAGCCTTCGCTTTGCGAGAGAAGCTTCCGGTGGAGCGTGATGAGCGTTTCGGCCCAGCCAACGGTTCGAATTACAACGTAGGGTCAATCGATCCGCAGGGCGAGCTTCGGGAGCTTTTGCTGGCGCTCTACCCAGAAATCACTGAGGATCCGTATCGGGTCATCGAGACACTCATGAGCGTTGGGACTCTCGAGCTAGACCGGCGTGTGGCCGCGGGGGAGATACTGTCCCTTCGCGATCTGATCGCCCCCGAACCTTCGTGAGCACCTGTCGACTTGCACCTGCTCCCGACCAGCGGAGGGCTTCCGCCAGGTCCTGGTCCCCTGTCTTACTTACCTCGTTCTGACCGGGTGGGGTGCTCGGATTGTCCTGCTGTCCCGGTAGAGTAGCCGGGACAGCAGGATACAGAGCGGAGGGCGCCGGTGCGGGAAGTGAGCGACCGCTTACCCTCAGGTCGCGTCTGTTACACGACGGAACTTGGCACGCAGATCAGCGGCAACAGCCTAGACCTGCTCGCCGAGCTGCCAGCAAACAGTGTGGACCTGTTCGTCACCAGCCCACCTTTTCCATTACTGCGGGAGAAGGCTTACGGCAACGAGGATCAGCAGCGGTATGTTGCGTGGCTCGTAGACTTTGCAAAGTTGGCGCGCGATGCTTTGAAGCCAACGGGCAGCCTCGTGATTGATATTGGAGGCGCGTACCGACGCGGTTTGCCAGTGCGGTCCCTGCACCAGTATCGGGCGCTTATCGCATTCGTGGACGACCTCCATTACCACCTAGCTGAAGAGTTCTACTGGTACAATCCATCAAAGTTGCCGTCTCCGATCGAGTGGGTGAATAAGCGCAAAATCCGGGCCAAGGATGCAGTGAACACCGTATGGTGGCTGTCTAAAACGGAGTATCCGAAGGCCGATGTTGGTCGCGTCCGGGTTCCTTACTCGAAGTCGATGCAGCGCCTCTTGGTCGATCCGGACCGCTACTACACGCCAAAGGACCGGCCGTCCGAACATAAGATCAGCAAGGCGTTCGGACGAAACAACGGCGGCGCACTTCCCTCGAACCTCCTTGCTATACCCAACAGCCAGTCCAACGACGTCTACTTGCGGGCCTGTAAGGCGCTGGGGAAGTCCGGCCACCCTGCACGTTTTCCAATCAAGCTCCCAGCGTTCTTTATTGAGATGCTGACCGATCCCGGCGACTTGGTAGTTGACTTCTTCAGCGGCTCAAACGCCAGCGGTCGTGCGGCAGAAGATCTGGGCCGCCGGTGGCTCTCCTTTGAGCTAGATAGAGACTACGCCGCTCTGTCGGTCGTACGGTTCCTGGCGAACAGAGAACCGAAGGAGATCCAGGATATTGTCGAGTGCATTTCTGCAGGCGATTCGGTAGTGCTGTAGGCACAGCACCTGAAGGACTCCTGCCATCCCGTGTGCCGTCGACCCGCCCTTGTGGGGAGCGGGCCGCCGCCCGGCCCGCCACGTCAAGC
>JAEYGD010000414.1 GCA_023402505.1 Actinomycetes bacterium | reverse complement strand
GGACGAGGCCGGACTGTCCCGGATCGCCAGTGCGGCCTGGACCAGTGCGGCGTGGGTCAGCGTCTGCGGGTAGTTGCCGAGCTGGGCACCGGTCGCCGGATCCAACTCCTCCGCGTACAGGCCCAGCGGGCTGGCGTGACTCAGCAGCTCCTGGAACAGCTCGACCGCCTCGGGCCGGCGCCCGGTGCGGGCGAGGGCCTGGACGAGCCAGAACGAGCACGGCAGGAACGCGCCCTCGGTGCCGGGCAGGCCGTCGCTTCCCGGCGGGTAGCGGTAGAGCAGCGGCCCGCCGGCGGAGAGCCGGTCGCGGATGGCGTCGACGGTGCCGCGCACCCGGGCCGACCCGGCGCTGTCGAAGTCCAGCAGCGGCAGGACGAGCAGAGCGGCGTCCAGGTCGGCGGAGCCGTAGCCGCGAGCGTAGCTGCCCCGCGCCGGGTCGAAGCCACGCGTACGGACATCGGCGGCGACGGCGTCGCGGGCACGCTGCCAGCGCCGGCGTTGCCGGGCCGGCAGCCGGTGCGTCTCGGCGATGCGCAACGCCCGGTCCAGGGCGAGCCAGCCCATGAGCTTGGAGTGCACGTGCTGGCCGGGTTCGCGTACCTCCCAGATGCCGGCATCGGGTTCGTCCCAGCGGCGGGCGACGACGTCGGCGAAACCGCGGACGGCCCGCCACGTCTCGGAGTAGAGGCGGTTGCCGGCCTGGACGAACACCCAGGCGGCGTCGACCACCCAGCCGTAGCCGTCGAGCTGGTGCTGGTCGGCGGCACCGTTGCCGAACCGTACCGGCACGCTGCCGTGATAGCCGGGCCAGCCGGACATTTCTAGCTCGCGTGGCACGTGGCGGCCGTCGAGGGTGAACACCGCCGGCAGGCGGGGCCGCTCCAGCCGGCTGGCGTGGAGCAGCCAGGCGAGGAAGCCGCGGGCCTCGTCGGGCTTGCCGACGCCGAGGAACGCGTTGACGCCGATGCTGGCGTCCCGGGGCCAGACGTAGCGGTAGTCCCAGTTCCTCGCCCCGCCGGGGTCCTCGGGCAACGACGTCGTCGGGGCGGCCACCGGGGCCCGCGACGGGGAGTAGGTCAACAACCGCAAGGTCATCAGGCTGCGTACGACGTCCTCCCGGAACGGGAGCGCCGCGTCGATCCCGGCGGCCCAGGCCCGCCAGCGGGCCTCGTCGGCGACGACGAGTTCCCAGGCCGCCGCCGGCTCCACATGGACCAGCGGTTCGCGGTAGGCCACGGCGAGGACGACGGTGACCGGGCTGCCCGGCACGACCTCGACGGCGGTGGGGCGGCCCGGTTCGACCGTGACGGCGGGCGTGCAGCACAGGGACACCGCGAGCGCCCCCCACTCGCACACCAGCGCTCCCCCGCGGTGGCGGGCCCGGGGCCGGCGGTGCCGCACGCCGAGGCGGGGGTCGAACTCGATGACCGACTCGACCGCCGCGCCCTCGGCCGACAGGCGCCGCACGAGCAGCGTCGCGGGCAGTAGGTGTCCCTTCACCTCGGCCACCATGGACTCGGTCAGGGTGAGCCGGCGGCCGCCGACCGCCCAGGTCGTCTCCAGCGTGGCGGTGTGCCGCCGGTAACGCCGCTCGACGACCGTGGCGGCTCCGGCGGGGCCGACCCGGAAGGTACCCGCCGGAGGGCCGCCGACGAGACGGCCGAACAGCGGCTCGCCGTCGAACCGGGGTACGCAGAGCCAGTCGATCGCCCCGTCGCTGGCGACGAGGGCGGCGGTGCGGGTGTCGCCCAGCAGCCCGTAGTCGCCGATCGGGGCCGGGAGCCGGTGCTCCGTCACGGTGCGCCCACCGCCCACGTGCCCGTTCGGTGGCGGTCCCGGGGGCCGGTGCGGGTCATTGGGCCCGCAGGAGCAGCCCGAGGACGACCCCGTAGATGACGTGGACGACGACCGCGACCGCGGGAGTCTGCACGCCGTAGTTGAGGGCGAACAGGCCGGGCGGCTCCAGCACGGCCGTGCTGGACGGTCCGGCCCGCTGCGAGGCCATCCGCGGGTGGACGCCGGGGAGCAACGGCAGCAGCACCGTCAGCGCGATCGCGACGTGGAGCGCACCGAACAGCGCACCGGCCCACCAGGTGGCGCGGTCCAGCAGGGCGAACGCGGCGGCGTACCCCAGGGCGAAGCCCTGACCGGCGACGAGGTGGATGAAGAAACCGACGACCCGGGCCCGGTCGGGGTCCGCGGTGACGATGGTGCCGAGCACCAGGGGAAGGTCGAGGCGGGTGAGCCCGGCCAGCTGCGCCGTGATCATCGTCGCGGTGAGTGCGGTGGTGGCGACCAGCCCGAACACCGCCCATCCGGCCCAGTCCATCTCAGCGGCGGCCGGCGCCGGGTGCCCCGGCGGCCCGCGCGGGACGCCTCCCCGTCGGGGAGCCGCGGAACCCGCTCCGCGTGCTTGTCTCGGCCATCGACGCCTTCCGGCTGGACAGGCGAGGTCGGGTACGCCCCCGGGGCCGGGCGTGCGCCTCGCAACACCTCTCGACCACGCTGGTCGCCCGGCTCTCCACCCTAGGCCCACCGGACCTCCGTCCGGGCCGGCTTGCCGGAACACGCGACGCCGACGAGCCGGCCGGGTGAGCGTCGCGGTGCCGGCGGACCGACGGGTGCGCGAGCCAGCCGGCCGGCCCGCGACCTGTCACAGCCGTCTGGGAGGGTCCGGGCATGGAGCTGACGATGCAACTGGTGGTCGACTGCGAGGACCCGAGCCGACTGGTCCCCTTCTGGGCCGAGGCGCTGGGGTACGTGCCGGAGGCGCCACCGGGTGGCCACGAGACGTGGCGGGCCTACTGGTCCGACATGGGTGTGCCGGAGGAGGAGCTGCCGCCCGGGGCCGGGGACCTGCCGGAGTCGATCGTCGACCCCGCCGGACGCGGACCGCGGATCTGGTTCCAGCAGGTGCCGGAGCCCAAGGTCGGCAAGAACCGCGTGCATCTCGACCTGAAGGTGGGCGGCGGGCGCGACGTGCCCTTGGCCCTGCGTACCCGACGGGTCACCGCGACGGTGGAGCGGTTGACGGCGGCCGGAGCCGAGGTGCTCCGGGTGATGGACAAGCCGGACATGGAGTTCTACGCCGTGGTGCTGCAGGATCCGGAGGGCAACGAGTTCTGCGTCGTCTGACGGGCCGGCCGGGCACCTCGACCCGGGCTTGCATCCGGTACCCGGGTACCGGTTTACCGTCGTAGGCATGGACGACCGACACGGCACGACCGACGACTCCTGGGTTCCGGATGCGTGCACCCTGCCGACGGCGCAACGGCCGCTGCGGCTCGCCGAGTTCGACCAGTTCTTCCGCGCCGCGGTACGGGGCTCGGAGCGGCTGTCGACGCAGCATCTGCGGCTGCGGCTCGCCGGGGACGCGCAGGTCGAGGCGACCGCACGGGACCTGGCCGCCCGGGAGTCGTCCTGCTGCTCGTTCTTCGCGTTCGACATCTCCCGGTCCGGCCCGGACGCGCTGACGATGGACGTACGGGTGCCGGCGACCCACGTCGACGTGCTCGACGGCCTCGCGCACCGTGTCCTGGCGGCGGGCTCGTGACGCCGGGTGGTGACGCTACGGTTTGACGCGTGACGGTTGCCCGCTCGATCCTGCTGTTCCTGCTCGCCGCTCTCGCCGAGATCGGTGGGGCCTGGCTGGTGTGGCAGGGCTGGCGGGAGAACCGAGGGCTGCTGTGGATCGCGGCCGGAGTGGTCGCGCTGGGGCTCTACGGCTTCGTCGCCACCTTCCAGCCCGACCCCAACTTCGGCCGCATCCTCGCCGCGTACGGCGGGGTCTTCGTCGCCGGCTCGCTGGCCTGGGGCATGGTCGTCGACAAGTTCCGCCCCGACCGCTACGACGTCGTCGGCGCGGTCATCTGCCTCGTCGGCGTCGCCGTCATCATGTACGCCCCGCGCGCCAGCTAGCCCGGGCGTCACGCACCCCGCCGGGCCGGTGCGGTCGTGGCCCCCGCCCCGCGGGCGCCCCC
>JAEYGD010000184.1 GCA_023402505.1 Actinomycetes bacterium | reverse complement strand
GCCCCGGGCCGGCATCGCCGGGCCGCGGCCCTGCGCGCCGCCGAGGGCGGCCGGCGGCGTAGCACCGTCGCCGCCGGTCGCGGTGAGGACCAGCTCGCGGGTCAGCGCCGCCGGGGACCGCCCGGAGGCGTTCAGCCCGTACAGCCGGTCGCCGTCCCAGACGATCGCGAACAGGTCACCGCCGATGTCGTTCGACGGCGGCTGCACCACGGTGAGGGTGGTCGCGGTGGCCAGCGCCGCGTCGACGGCGTTGCCGCCACGCCGCAGCACGGCGAGGCCGGCCGCGGCGGCGAGCGGATGGCTCGTGGCCACCGCGCCGTGCGGAGTGAAGAGGGGCATGCGGGGGTACGCCATCCGCCATGTCTACCGCCTCCGGCGGCTCCCGGGCAGGCCCCGCCGCTCAGCGGAGGCCGACGGAGGTGAGGCGACCGTCCCGGCGGACCACGCGCAGCCCGCCCGGCAGATGTGCCGCCCCCTGGCCGTGCCAGCCGGTCACCAGGGCCTCCAGCGCGGTGACGTGCCGGTACGACAGCGCGGCCGGCGGCACGCCAAGCTCCCGGGCCCAGGCGTGCAGCACCCGTCCCCGGACCGCGGGCGCGAGACCGGCCAACCCGGCAACGGCGAGCCCACCGTCGGGGTGCCGTACCGTCTCCAGCGCGCCGGCCGCCAGGTCGTCCAGGGCGGTGTTGTCGTCGGCGACCAGCCGGGCGGTGCGCGCCAGGTTGTCCAGCACACCGGGGCCGAGCGCGCGCACCAGCACCGGCAGCACGTCGGCCCGGATCCGGGCCCGGGCGTACGACGGGTCGGCGTTGTGCGGGTCCTCCCACGCCGCGAGCCCGAGCACCGCGCACGCCGTGCGGGTCTGTTCCCGGCTCACCTCGAGCAGCGGTCGCAGCAGCGGTACCCCGTCCAGCTCCCGCCGGGCCGGCATCCCGGCCAGTCCGCGCGGGCCGGCGCCGCGCGCCAGCGCGAGCAGCACCGTCTCCGCCTGGTCGTCGCGGGTGTGCCCGACCAGCAGCGCCGCCGCGTGGTGCCGGCCGGCGGCCTCGGCCAGTGCCTGGTACCGGGCCTCGCGGGCGGCGGCCTCCGGCCCGCCCGGCCGGCCCGACACGTCCACCCGGACCGCCTCGACCGGGGCGAGGCCCGTCTCACGGGCCCAGCTGGCCACCGCCGCGGCCCGCTCCGCGGACCCCTCCTGGAGGCCGTGGTCGACCGTCACCAGCCCGGCGGGACGTCCCAGCCGCGGCGCCACGAAAGCGGTGGCGGCGGCGAGCGCCAGCGAGTCGGCGCCACCCGAGCAGGCCACCAGCACCGGCCCCGGGCCGGCCAGCCCGGTCAGCGCGCGGCGGACCGCGACCCGGATCGCGGCGACCGGCGGGGCGAGCGTGGCCACGGGCGGACGGTCAGCCGGCGGCCGGGACCGGACCCGCCGGCCCGTGCACCCGGGCCACCCAGGCGGCCGGGTCGCCCAACTCCTCGAGCCGCGGCAGGGTCAGCGGCGAGGCGAAGATCCGGTTGAAGCCGGCCATGCCGACCCGGTCCACCACACCGTGCACGAACTTGCGGCCCTCGGCGTACTGGCGCATCTTGACGTCCACGCCGAGCAGCCGGCGGATCGCCTTCTCCAGCGGGTTGCCGGCCTCGCGGCGGCGGTTGAACGACGCCCGGATCCGCTCCACGCTCGGGATCACCTGCGGCCCCACGCCGTCCATCACGAACTCGGCGTGCCCTTCCAGCAGCGTCATCAACGCGGTGAGCCGGTCGAGCACCGCCTTCTGGGCCGGCGTCTGGACGATGTCCAGCATGCTGGCCCGGCTCTCCGGGTCCTTGACGGCGTCGGAGAGCGTCGCGACGCCCCGGCGCAGCCGATCGACCAGGTGGTCGCCGCCGCTGGCGGAGGCGTCGACGAACGCCTGCACCTCGCTGAGGAAGTACGCCCGCATCCACGGCACGGCGGTGAACTGGGTGCGGTGGGTGACCTCGTGGAGGCAGACCCAGAGGCGGAAGTCCCGGGGGTCGGCCTCCAGTTTCCGCTCCACCTCGACGATGTTGGGGGCGACCAGCAGCAGCTGGCCCGGCTCCCCGGAGAACACCTCGTACTGGCCGAGGACCCGGCCGGAGAGGTACGCCAGCACCGTGCCCGCCTGCACGCCGGTGATCCGGGAGCCGACCGCCTCGGTCAACGCGCCGGGCTGCTTGTCCTTCGTGAGCCGGCCGACCAGCGGGCCGATGACCTCGCGCAGCCCGGCGATGTTGGTCGCCGCCCAGTCCCGCCGGTCCACCACCCGCACCGGCGGGTGCGGCACCTGCGACCGGAGCCCGGTGAAGTCGGCGACGTGCCCGGCCGCCTCGTCGGTCAACCGCCGCAGGTCGCTGACCACCTCGGTGGCCTCGGCGTACGACACGCGCGGGCCCGTCTTGCCCAGCGCCCCCGCGGTCGCGGCGGCCAGATCCCAGTCCACGAACTGCGCCATGGACCCACCGTACCCGCGCCGCCACGACCCGGCCCGGGCTCGCGTCCCGGGCCGGCCGCCCCGTCAGCGGCAGCCGCAGGTCGCGAGCTTCGCGGTGATCCGGTCGAGGGCGACCCGGGCCGACTCCAGCCCGTCGGCGGGCACCCGGTCGGTGAGCACCGCGAAGCTCAGCAGGCGACCCTCTGCCGTGGTCACCACTCCCGCGATCGCGTGCACCCCGGTCAGCGTGCCGGTCTTGGCACGGACGACGCCGGCACCGGCCTTCGCCGCCGCGCCCGCGTACCGGTCGGCGAGGGTGCCGGACCAGGCGGCGACCGGCAGGCCACCGAAGATCGCGGCCAGTTCGGGACGGCTGCCGTTGCCGGCGAGCGCGATCAGGTCGGTGAGCAGGGAGGGGCTGATCCGGTTGGCGCGGGACAGGCCACTGCCGTCGGCGAGGGAGATCTCGTCCGCCGGCAGACCGAGCTCGCCGGCGACCGCGTCCATCGCCTTCCCGGCGCCGGCGAACGAGGCCGGCTCGTCCCGGGCCAGGGCCACCTGCCGGGCGAGGGCCTCGGCGACCACGTTGTCACTGTCGCTGATCATGATGTCGACCAGCCGCACCATCGGCAGCGACTGGACCACCCCCAGCTCGCTGCCGGGAGCACCGGGCGTCGCGCCCGCACCCGCCTCGGGGGCCGCGCCGCGCTTCACGGTGTCCGCGGGCACGCCGAGCAGCCGCGCGAACGCCCGGCCGGCGGCGAGGTCGGGCTGGCCGGACCGCTCGGCGGCGTGGTTGCCGTCGTCGTGGTCCTTCTTCGCCCGCTTGACGTCGCTGCGTGCCCCGTCGGTCATCAGCGCGGTGATCGCCGCGCCGTAGCCGCCGGTCGGGATGTCGTCGTCCCACCCGGACGCGTGCACCGGACCGGTGTAGAGCGACGAGTCGACGACGACGCGGGTGGGCGCGGTGCCGCCGAGCGCGGCCTTCACCTGCGCCGCCAGGTCGTCGAGCCGGGCCGCCCCGGGATAGAAGCCGTTGCGGTCCACCGCGAGGGTCGGGTCGCCGCCACCGACGAGCACCACCTCGCCGGGGGTCGCCCCGGCGACCGCCCGGGTGGGGATCCGGTGCCCGGGACCGCGGGTGGCGAGCACGGTCACGCCGGTGACCAGCTTCGTCACCGACGCGGGCACCGTGCCGTCGTCCGCGCCCCGGCCGTAGAGGGCCTCGCCGGTCGCGACGTCGGTCACCGAGACGTTGACCCGGTCACCCAGCGCGTCGGCCCGGACCAGCGGGTCCAGTGCGGCACGCACCCCGGCGGCGGTGGGCGACGGCACGTTCGGGTCGGCGGCCGCCAGGACCGGCACGGGTGCCGGCTCCGGGCTCTCCGCGGCGGCCGGCCCGCCGGACGGCTCGTCACCCAGCCACTGCGCCACCGGGCCGGGGCGTACGACAGCGACACCGACGGCGGCCAGCCCGAGGACCAGCACCGAGGCCAGTACGACCGGTAGCAGCCGGCGACGCCGGGGCGGGGGCGCGGCGGCCTCCGGCCGGTCGGCCGACGGC
>JAEYGD010000337.1 GCA_023402505.1 Actinomycetes bacterium | reverse complement strand
GCTCCCGGCGCACCTCGGCCTGCCGGGCGGCGAGCCATGCCGCCTCGCGGGCCTGGGCGCGCCGGCGGCGCTGGTCGGCGAGCGCCCGGGACCGGAGGTGGACGACGTACACGACGAGCAGCGTGCCGGTGACCCCGAAGCTGATCCAGAAGCCGGGGCCGACGACCAGCACACCGACCAGTTCGGTGGCGTTGAGCAGCAGCAGCGCGGCGAGCACCCGGCGACGCCGGTAGACGGCCGGGGTGTGCTGGCGGCGGCGCGGCGGGCGGCGGCGGGACCGCCCGGCGGCACGTGTCCGGCCGTTCGGCGCGGGGACCGCCCGCAGGCGGTCCGATCGACGGGACCCGGCGGGCGGGGCCGAGACGGGCGTCGCCAAGCGGCCGGTCACCGCGTCCTCACTCAGGGTGACGACAAGAGTACGCGGTGGATTGAGTGGCCGGCGGCCCGGGACAGTACGGTGCCGCCGGCGGCGCTGGAGCACCCGCGCCGTCGACTGCGCCCGCTCCGCCGCCAACCGCTCGGTGGCGTCGTACCGGCGGACCAGGGCCGGTGCCAGGGCGAGCAGGCCGGCGGCGGCGAGGACGGCGAGGAGCACCGAGGTCGGCACCCTCACCCCTCCCGTCACCGAGTTCGGAGCAACCGCCACCCGACCGCAGGATCTTTCACCGATCAGCCTCGGGGGCGAGGATCGTACGGGCGGGCGGCGTTTGCCGCAGTTTGCAGTTACCTGAGGTTACGGGCGGTCCTGCCGGATGCGGACACGCCGCGCCGATCGTCACGGGTGGGACGGTTCACCCGGTTGTGGCCCGGAGGCGGTGCCAGCGGGCCAGCAGGCCGCCGTCGGCGGCCACTTCCTCGCTGGTCATCGCGTACCCGATGTGGTCACGCCACGCACCGTCGATATGCATGTAGCGCACGTGGTACGCCTCCTCGCGGAAGCCCAGCTTCTCCACCACCCGGCGGGAGGGCCGGTTCTCCGGACGGATGTTGACCTCGATCCGGTGCAGCCCGGCAGGGCCGAAGGCGTGGTCGACCGCGAGAGCGAGGGCGGTCGGCATGACTCCCCGCCCGGCCACCCGGGAGTCCACCCAGTAGCCGGCGTAGCCGGAGCAGAAGGCCCGGCGGACGATGCTGCCGATGTTCAGGTGCCCGATCAGGCGCTCGTCGCCGCCCTCCCGGAGGCAGACCGCGAACGGCATGCTCTCGCCGCTCCGGGCCGACCGGCGCTGGTCCCGGTGCACCCAGCGGAACGCGGCGGGCGAGTTCAGTTCGTCCCAGCCGCCCGGAAGGGAGGACTCCCAGGGCGCCAGCCAGGCCCGGTTGGCGCGGCGCACCTCGGACCAGGCCGCGGCGTCGGAGCGCCGGTACGGGCGCAGCAGCACCGGGCCGTCCACCAGCACGACGGGCCAGCCGGGCGTACGGCTCCCCAGAAAGCTCACCCGGTCGATCCTCCGCCCGTCGGCGCACCGAGGGCAAGACACCTCACCGGCGGCGGTCCAGCAGCAGCACGTCCACGGTGGAACCCGCGGCGGTGGTGGTGACCCGCTCGCCGAGCACCATCAGTCCGTTCGCCTCCGCCAGCCCGGAGAGCGTCAGCGGCCCACCGCGCAGCGGCTGGACGGTGTAGCCGCCCCCGCGCCGCTCGGCGACGTGCGCCGGGCGGAACTCGCGCAGCCCGGCCGGTGAGGAGATCGTCTCCAGCAGGTGCGCCCGGACGCTGGGCCGGAACACCGGTTCCGCACCGGCGAGGAGGTTGATCGCCGGTCGGGCCAGCACCTCGAAGCCGATCAGGGCGGCGCCCGGCTCGCCGGGCAGGCACACCACCGGCACCTCCTCCGGACCGACCGTGCCGAAGCCGAGCGCGGTGCCCGGGTAGAGCGCCACCTCGGTGAAGGTCACCGGCCCGGCCCGGCTCCCCTCCCGGCGGGACAGGATGCGCCGCACCATGTCCCCGGGCCCGGTGCCGGTGCCGCCGGTGGTGATGATGAGGTCGGCCCGCAGGGTCTGGTCCTCCAGCAGCCCTCGTAGCCCCTCGGGGTCGTCGTCGCAGATGCCCACCCGGTAGGCGAGGGCACCGACCTCGGCGGCGGCGGCGGTCAGGGCGTGCGAGTTGACGTCCACCACCTGGCCGGGCTGGCTGCCCCGGCCCACCTCGACGAGTTCGTCGCCGGTGGCCACGATGACCACCCGCGGGCTGGGGCGGACCACCACGTGCCCGATGCCGGTGGCGGCGAGCACCGCGACCAGCGCCGGGGAGACGTACGTGCCGGCGCGGGCGAGCGGTACGCCGGCCGGAAGCTCCTCACCGGCCTTGCGGACGCCGTACCCGCGCTTGGGGGTGCGGTGGATCTCCACCGCGGCCATGCCCTGGTCGGTCCACTCCACCGGGACCACGACGTCCGCGCCGACCGGCAGAGGCGCCCCGGCGGCGACCGAGAAGCAGGCGCCGGGCGTCAGCCGGACCGGGCGCCAACTCGCCGCGCCGAGGTCGCCGACCACGTTGAGCCGGACCGTGCGGCCCGGCGAGCCGGCCTGGGCCGGGACGTAGCCCACGCCCCGGCCGCCGCCGGCGATGTCCTCCCAGCGGGCCGCGTACCCGTCGACGGCCGCCTGGTCGAAGGCCGGGAACGAGTGCGGGGCGACGACGTCCTCGGCGAGGACGTTGCCGTACGCCTGGGTGAGGTCGAGGTCGAGCGGAGGCAGCGCGCGTAACCTGCGCAGCACACTGCCCAGGTAGTCGGCGAGCGGCGTCAACTCGTTCGCGGCCGCCTCGGCGTCGGCCGTCGCGGTCATGTACTCGGACCGCCCGACGCGTCGGCGTTGACGAACTCGACCAGCCACTTGCGGAACTCGGCGCCGAGGTCGTCGCGTTCGGCGGCGATCTGTACGACGGTCTGCAGGTAGCCCAGCGGCATGCCGGTGTCGTAGCGGGTGCCCCGGTAGACGATGGCGTGCACCGGCACCCCCTCGGTACGCAGGATCTCCATGGCGTCGGTCAGCTGGATCTCGCCGCCGCTGCCCGGCTCGGTGCGCCGGATCGCGTCGAAGATGCGCCCCGGCAGGACGTAGCGGCCCAGCACGGCGAGGTTGCTCGGGGCGTCCTCCGGCTTCGGCTTCTCCACCATCCCGGTGACCCGTACGACGTCGGCGATGTCGCCGAACTCGGCCTCGGCGGGCTCGACGGAGGCGATGCCGTACCGCGTGGTCTCGGCCGGGTCGACCTCGAAGAAGGCGAGCACGACGCCGCCGGTGCGGGCCTGCAGCTCCAGCATGGCCGGCAGCAGCGGCTCGGACGGCTTGACGAACTCGTCACCGAGCAGCACCGCGAAGGGCTGGTCGCCGACGTGGGACTCGGCGAACCCGACGGCGTGGCCGAGGCCGAGCTGCTCGGGCTGGCGGCAGGTGTAGATGGCGGCCAGCTCTTCGGTGCGCTTGACGGCGGCGAGCAGGTCGGGCTTCTTCTCGAGCCGTTCCTCCAGGTCGGGGCGGCGGTCGAAGTGGTCCACCATCGACGTCTTGCCGCGTCCGGTGATCAGCAGGACGTCGGTGATGCCGGCCTGGGTGGCCTCCTCGACGATGTACTGCAGCACCGGCCGGTCGACCACCGGGAGCAGCTCCTTGGGCACGGCCTTGGTGGCCGGCAGGAACCGGGTGGCGAGCCCGGCGGCCGGGATGACAGCCTTGACCGCGCGGGGACGGCCGGTCGCGGCGGCCGTCGATGAGGGGTTCGCTGAGTGCTCCGACATGTCGCGAGACTATCGGCCACGGCTCTGTCGTGGCGGGTGAGGACCGGAAGACGCGCCGCCGCCCGGGGCGGCCGGGCCGGGGCCGGGCACCGTGTCGGGGTCGGACGCTTCCCGGTGCGCGCCGGCCCGGGGCAGCCCGTCGTCGGGGCTGACCGCGCCGGCCGGCACCGGGATCTCGCGGACCGGTGGGGCCGCCCGGGTCACCGGGGCGACGCGCCAGGTGTCCCGCCCGCCGGCCTTCGCCGCGTACAGCGCCTCGTCGGCCGCGTCGAGCACCTGCTGCCCGCTGCCGCCGTGGTCGGGGTAGACGGCGATGCCGATGGAGACGGTCACCGGCACCAGGACCGGCGTGCCCGGCCCGTCGACGGTGATCGGCGTGGACCGGATCGCGTCGCCGAGCCGCTCCGCGACAATGGTGGCGCCCCGCGCGTCGGTCTCCGGCAGCAGCACCACGAACTCCTCGCCGCCCTGCCGGAAGGCGAGGTCCACCTCGCGGATCTCGCCGCGGACCCGGCGGGCGAACTCGACCAGCACCGCGTCCCCGGCGGTGTGCCCGTAGGTGTCGTTGACGTGCTTGAACCGGTCCAGGTCCAGGGCGAGAACGCTGAGCATCCGGCCGAACCGGCTGGCCCGCTCCACCTCGCGGCGGATCGACTCGCGCAGGTAGCGGTAGTTCCACAGTCCGGTGAGCGGGTCGGTGAGGGACAGCCGCTGGGTCTCCTCGTGCACCCGCACGTTGTCCACCGCCACCGCCGCGTGCCCGGCGAAGGTGCGCAGGGTCTCGACGTCGTCGTCGTCGAACTCGTCGCCGCCGAGCCGGTCGTAGAGGGCCAGCACGCCGAGCACCGCCGGTGCCGTGCCGTCCGGCGCGGCGCGGCACGCGGGGCCGTCGGCCCGGGCGGCGCCGTCGCCGGGTGCCGCGAACGGCACCGCGACGTACGTGCGGCAACGCGGCTCGCCGGGCGCTCCGGCGGAGGGGCCCACCCGGCCCCGCCGCGGCTCCCCGGTCATCGCGACCGCGCCGACCACGCCGCTGCCCAGCGGCACCCGCACCGGGCCGGACGCGCCGTCCGGCGCTGTCAGCCCCTCGGTGGCCTGCGCGACCAGCAGTCCGCCCGGGTCGACGAGCAGCACGGCACCGGCCCGGGCGCCGGTCGTCGCGATCGCGCTGTGCAGGATGACCCGCAGGATGCGTTGCAGGTCGTGGGTGCTGGCCAGGGTGTCCCCCAGCACCGCCAGGTGACCGCGGAGCTGGTCCCGGCTGCTGGTCAGGGCGGCCACGTAGGTGCCGGTCTCCCGGGTCATCCGGTTGAAGGCACCGGCCAGCCGTCCGATCTCGTCGCGGCTGCGCACCGGCACCCGCGCGGTCAGGTCGCCCCGGGCCACCCGGTCGGCCGCACCGGCCAGCTCGACCAGCGGCCGGGTGGTGACCCGGGCCAGCCGCCACGCGGCGGCGACGGCCAGCAGGGCGGCCACCAGTACGGCGGCGACCAGGGCGGCGTACAGGCCGGGGGGCTGGTCGCTGGGGACCGACAGCACCAGCGGCAGCGGCTGCCCCTCGGACGGGCCGACCCGGCGCACGTACCGGCCGTCGGCGGTGCCGACCACCCGTTCGCCGTCGAGCCCGCCGGCGGCGGCGAGCACCGCGTCGCGTACCCCGGCCGCCTCGGTGGTGTGCCGGAGCCGGGCGGGCGCGTGCGGGCCGTCGAGCAGGGTGACCGCCACCCCGGTGACCGCCGCGAGCCGCGCCACGAAGGCCGGGTCGACCGGTTGGGCGGCGGTGACCGTGCCCAGCGGGGCGCCGGTGGCGTCCAGCAGGTCCACGTGCGCGGCGAGCGCCCGGGCCGGCCCGGCGGCCGGCGTGCCCGCGGAGCAGTCCCGCCAGGGCTCGGGTGGCGCGCCC
>JAEYGD010000244.1 GCA_023402505.1 Actinomycetes bacterium | reverse complement strand
ACCTGGCACTGGCCGCGCTGCCCCGGCTCGGGCTGCCGGCCGCGCGGCACGACGACATCGACCGAGCCGTACGACGGCGGCGTGACGCCGCCGGAAGGAGGCACCCATGACGACGACCGACCGGCGGGACGGGGAGGACCTGCGCAGCCGGATCGCCGAGGAGTTGGCGCGCACCCGGGCCCGCACCGCGACGCTGACCGACGCCGTCGACGACGGGGACCTGATGCGCCAGCACTCGCCGCTGATGTCGCCCCTGGTGTGGGACCTCGCGCACGTCGGCAACCAGGAGGAGCTGTGGCTGGTCCGGGACGTCGGCGGCCGGCCGCCGGTCCGCCAGGACATCGATGACCTCTACGACGCCTTCAAACAGTCCCGCAGGGACCGCCCCACGCTGCCGCTGCTGCCGCCGCCCGAGGCGCGCGCGTACGTGGCGACGGTGCGCGACAAGGTCCACGACCTGCTCGACCGGGTCACCTTCGACGACCGGCCGCTGCTCGCCGACGGATTCGCGTTCGGCATGATCGTCCAGCACGAGCAGCAGCACGACGAGACCATGCTCGCCACCCACCAGCTGCGGTCCGGCCCGGCCGTGCTGGACGCGCCGCCCCCACCCGAGCCGCGGGCCCGGGTGGGCGGGGAGGTGCTGGTGCCGGCGGGTGAGTTCAGCATGGGCACCGACACCGACCCGTGGGCGCTGGACAACGAGCGGCCCGCACACCGGGTGCGCCTGCCGGCGTACGTCATCGACGCGACGCCGGTCACCAACGGCGCGTACGCGGCGTTCATCGCCGACGGCGGCTACGAGGACCCGCGCTGGTGGAGCGAGGCCGGCTGGGCGCACCGGCGGGAGGCGGGGCTGACCGCCCCGATGCACTGGCGCCGCGACGGCGACGGCTGGGCGTACCGCCGTTTCGGCCGGTGGGCGCCGGTGCGTGACGACGAGCCGGTGGTGCACGTCTGCTGGTACGAGGCGCAGGCGTACGCCGCCTGGGCCGGCAAGCGCCTGCCGACCGAGGCCGAATGGGAGAAGGCGGCCCGGTGGGACCCGGCGACCGGCCGGTCCCGGCGCTATCCGTGGGGCGACGCCGACCCGACCGTCGAGCACGCCAACCTGGGCCAGCGGCACCTGTGGCCGGCGCCGGTGGGCGCCTACCCGGCGGGTGCCTCGCCGCTGGGCGTCCACCAGCTCATCGGGGACGTGTGGGAGTGGACCTCGACGAGCTTCCGCGGCCATCCCGGCTTCACGGCCTTCCCCTACCGGGAATACTCGGAGGTCTTCTTCGGCGACGACCACCGGGTGCTGCGCGGCGGGTCGTTCGGCACGGACCGCGCCGCCTGCCGGGGCACCTTCCGCAACTGGGACTACCCGATCCGGCGGCAGATCTTCAGCGGCTTCCGGTGCGCCCGGGACGCCACCGGCGAGGAGGCGCGCGCGTGAGGACCCTCTGATGTGCCGCCACCTGGCGTACCTGGGGCCGCCGGTCACGTTGCGGGAGCTGCTGTTCGACCCGCCGTACGCGCTGGTGCGCCAGTCCTGGGCGCCACGCGACATGCGTGGCGGCGGGACGATCAACGCCGACGGGTTCGGTGTGGGCTGGTACCCGGGCGACGGCGACCCGGTGCGCTACCGGCGGGCCCAGCCGATCTGGAGCGACCCGACGATCGCGCAGTTGGCGGCCGTCACGTCCGCCGGCGCGGTCCTCGCGGCGGTGCGGTCCGCGACCGTCGGCATGGCCGTGCTCGACTCGGCCGCCGCGCCGTTCGCCGACGGTCGGTGGCTGTTCAGCCACAACGGGGTGGTGCGGGGCTGGCCGGACAGCGTGGTCCCGCTCGCCGGCGCGCTGCCGGTGCGCGACCTGCTCACCCTCGACGCGGCCACCGACTCGGCGCTGCTGTGGGCGCTGGTCCGGCACCGGCTGCGCGCCGGCGTGAAACCGGCCCGCGCGGTCGCCGAGACGGTCGTGGAGGTGGCCCGGGCCGCGCCCGGGTCGCGACTCAACGTGCTGCTCACCGACGGGCGCACCGTGGTGGCGAGCGTGGCCGGGCACGCGCTGTCGATCCGTACGACGCCGGCCTCGGTGCTGCTGGCGTCCGAACCGCACGACGACGAGCCCGGCTGGCAGGCGGTGCCGGACGGGCAGCTGGTGGAGGCCACCGCCACCGGGGTGCGGGTCCGCGCCCTGGTGGAGGTGTGACCGCCGGTCCCACACCCGACCAGGAAGGGCAGACATGGGCGCGGAGCCGTTGGAGATCCACCTCGAGGAGCAGGACCTGGGCCGCGAGCTGCGCGAGGACGTGCGCGCCGGGCTGACCGCGGGGGAGAAGTGGCTGCCTCCGAAGTGGTTCTACGATGCCCGGGGCAGCCAGCTCTTCGAGGAGATCACCCGGCTTCCGGAGTACTACCCGACCCGGGCCGAACGCGCGGTGCTGGTCGAACGGGCCGCCGAGATCGCCGCGGTGACCGGCGCCAAGACCCTCATCGAGCTGGGCTCGGGCTCCTCGGAGAAGACCCGGCTGCTGCTGGACGCGTTCACCCGGCACGGTGACCTGGGCACCTTCGTGCCGCTGGACGTGTCGGTGAGCGCCCTGCGCGAGTCCACCGCCCGCATCGCCGCCGACTATCCGGGCCTGCGGGTACGCGGGATCGTCGGCGACTTCACCCGGCACCTCGACCGGTTGCCGGCCGGTGGCCGGCGACTCGTGCTGTTCCTCGGCGGCACCATCGGCAATCTGCTGCCCGCCGAGCGGGCGCGGTTCCTCGCCGCGATGCGCGGCGTCCTGGAGCGGGGGGACTGGCTGCTGGTCGGCACCGACCTGGTCAAGGATCCGGCGATCGTCGTCCCGGCGTACGACGACGCGGCCGGCGTGACCGCCGAGTTCAACCGCAACGTGCTGCGCGTGATCAACCGGGAGCTGGGCGCGGACTTCGATCCCGGGGCGTTCGACCACGTCGCGTGCTGGGATCCGCACCAGGAGTGGATCGAGATGCGGCTGCGCGCGCGGCGGGCGATGCGGGTGCGGGTGCTCGACCTCGACGTGGCGTTCGCCGCCGGGGAGGACCTGCGGACCGAGGTCTCGGCGAAGTTCCGCCCCGGCGGGATCGCGGCGGAGCTGGCGGCGGCCCGGTTCGCCACGCACGGGTTCTGGACCGATCCGGCCGGCCTGTTCGGCGTCACCCTCGCCCGGGCCGGGTAGGTGAGGCCGCCCACCCCGTGCCGCCGCGGCCGGCCGTGATCGGTTAGGGTGGGGGCGCGAAGGGGAGTAGCCCCCAATGTCGTGGTCGACACACTGGTGCGTCCCGCACCCGGCCACGCGGCCCCGTTCCGGGGCGGGCGAGACCTTCGACCCAGGCTGTGCAGCCGGGTCGAGGTCGCCCCGTACCTCCTCCCGGCCTGATCGGGAAGGATGTCATGGAGGGTTTCCTCGTCGCGCTGGTCGTCAGCTTCGGCGTCATCTTCGTCGCCGAGCTGGGGGACAAGTCCCAGCTGATGGCGCTGACCTTCGCCACCCGCTTCAAGCCGGTGCCGGTGCTGATCGGCATCACGGTGGCCACGGCCGTCGTGCACCTGGCCTCGGTGGCGATCGGGTACGGGCTCGGCGCCGCGCTGCCGACCGAGTGGATCTCGCTGCTCGCCGGTGTGGCGTTCCTCGGCTTCGGTGCCTGGACGCTGCGCGGTGACAAGCTCACCGAGGAGGAGCGCCGCAAGGCGGAGAAGTCGAGCAAGTCGGCGATCGTCGCGGTCGGTGTCGCGTTCTTCCTCGCCGAGCTGGGCGACAAGACCATGCTCGCCACGATCACGCTGGCCACCCAGTACGGCTGGTTCGGCACCTGGATCGGCTCGACGATCGGCATGGTGGCCGCCGACGCCCTGGCCATCCTCGTCGGCCGGATGCTCGGGCGGAAACTGCCGGAGAAGACCGTGCGGTACGGCGCCGCGATCCTGTTCGCGGTCTGCGGGCTGTGGCTGATCCTGGAGGCCGTCAACCGGCTGTGACGCCGGGCGTGTCGCGCCGGCAGGGGCATCTCGCGCCCGAGCGGTATTCCGGACCGGAATGGATATGCCGGTCCGGAATACCGCTCGCGGGCGTCATGCTCCCGCCGGCGCGACTATGCGCGCCCGCCATGCGTGCCCGGCGCGACACGCCACGCGCGCCCGGCGCGGCACGCCACGTGTG
>JAEYGD010000212.1 GCA_023402505.1 Actinomycetes bacterium | reverse complement strand
GGGGGCGGGGGGGGTGTGTGCCGGGGGGGGGGGGGGGGGGGGCCCCCCGCCCCCCCCACCACGGATTTCCTGGGGAGAACCAACCATGGTGGACGTCGAGCGGTTGTTGACCCGTCTCTACCGCGAGGAGGGCCGGCAGGACCCGTACCCCATCTACGCCGAACTGCACGCGCTGGGCCCGATCACCGGGCTGCCCGACCGCCCGGAGCACCGGGCGGTCACCGCCGTGGCGGTCGGCTACGACCTGGTCGACGCGGTCCTGCGGGACCCGGAATGGTACAAGCAGCCACCGCCGGGCTGGGAGGAGCAGGAGATCCTGCGCACCTTCCAGACGTCGATGATGTTCGTCAACCCGCCCGACCACGGCCGGATGCGGCACGTGTTCGCCGGCACGTTCACCCCGCGCCGGCTCGGCGCCCTGGAACCGGTGATCCTCCGCGTCGCCGACGAGCTGCTCGACCGGATGGCCGACGCCGGGGACGGCGGCATCGACTTCGTGGCCGACTTCGCGTACCCGCTGCCGGCCCGGGTGATGGCCGAGTTCGTCGGCATCCCCGAGGCGGACCTGTCCTGGTACCGCGAGCGGGTGGAGCGCATCGACGAGTTCCTCGACGTGGCCGGCAAGACCCCGCAGCGGCTGGCCGCCGCCAACACGGCCGGCGCCGAGTTGCGGGCCTTCTACGCCGACCTGCTCGCGTACCGCCGCCGGGAACCGGGGGAGGACCTGATCAGCGGTCTGGTCGAGGCGGTGGACGCGGGCGGCGTGGACCTGACCGAGGACGAGCTGATCAGCAACCTGATCGTGCTGTTCAACGCGAGCTTCGTCACCACCGTCTACATGTTCAGCAACGGCCTGCCGATCCTGCTGGCCCACCCCGAGGTGGCCGCCGCGCTGCCCGGCGACCCGGAGCTGACCGCCGGGGCCGTCGACGAGATCCTCCGGTTGCAGGCGCCCGTGCACTTCCTGGCCCGGGCCGCGCCCCGCGACGTGGTCCTCGGTGGGGTGCCGGTCGCGCGGGACCAGAACGTGCTGCTGATCATCGCCGCCGCCAACCGCGACCCGGCCCGGTTCCCCGACCCGGACCGGTTCGACCCGCGCCGCTCCGGGCCGCCCTCCCTGGCGTTCGGCATCGGCCCGCACTACTGCCTGGGGGCGGCCGTGTCACGCCTGGAGGGCCGGCTGGCGCTGCCCCGGCTGCTGTCCCGCTTCCCCCGGCTGCGCATCGAGGAGCAGCCCGTCTACAGTGGCAGCCTGTTCCTGCGCGGCATCGACAAGCTGCTCGTCGGCACCGGGCTGGGCCGGTGAGCGGGCGGACCGGGCCCGTGGTGCCCGGCACCGGACCGGGGGAGGCGGCGTCGTGAGCCTGCATCCCCAGGCCGAGGCGTACCGCGCCGCGCGGGCGGCGGCCGGCACGCCGCCGCTGTACACCCAGACCCTCGCCGAGGCCCGTGCCGCCGACCTCGCCGCGATCCGCGCCGGGTCCGGTGCGGTCGAGCCGGTGCACGAGGTACGCGACACGCACGTCCCCGGTCCCGCCGGCGACCTGCCGGTCCGGGTCCACCGGCCGGCCGGCGCCGGGCCGCTGCCGACGCTGCTGTACTTCTTCGGCGGCGGATGGACGCTGGGCAGCGTCGACACCGCCGACGGGATCTGCCGCCGGCTGGCCAACGCGGTGCCCTGCCAGGTCGTCACCGTCGGCTACCGGCTCGCCCCCGAGGCCCCGTTCCCGGCCGCGGTGCACGACTGTCACGCGGCGCTGCGTCACGTCGCCGCACACCCGGAGGAGTTCGGCGCCGACCCGGCGCGACTGGCGGTGGGCGGCGACAGCGCCGGCGGCAACCTGGCGGCGGCGGTCACCCTGCTGGCCCGCGTCGCCGGTCCGCCGCTGGTCGCCCAACTGCTGGTCTACCCGAACACCGACCAGACCGGCGAGCCGGCCGGCGACGAGGACCCGCTGCTGTTCAACCGCCGGTCGGTCACCTGGTACCGGAGGCACTACCTGGCCGACCCGGCCGACGCCCGCGACCCGCTCGCCTCGCCGCTGCTCGCCGACGACCTGACCGGCCTGCCGCCGGCCCTGGTCGTCACCGCCGAGCACGACCCGCTGCGCGAGGAGGGCGAGCGGTACGCCCACCGCCTCCACGCCGCCGGGGTGCCGACGACGCTGACCCGGTACGCCGGCATGGTGCACGGCTTCTTCGCCATGCCCGGCACCTTCGACGACGCCCGGCGCGCCCAGGAGCAGGCCGCCGCCTTCCTGCGGGAGCGCTTCGCCGCGGCCGACGCCGGTCGGGGCGGTGGCCGGCGGTGACCGGGACGCTGCCGAAGCCGGACCTGCCGCTCGGCGAGCCGCCTCCGCCCGCCGCTCTGGCCGACTTCGCCGACCTGGCCCGCGCGGTGCTGCCACCGGAGGTCTGGGACTTCGTGGCCGGTGGCAGCGGCGCGGAGACCACGCTCGCGGCGAACCGCCGGGCCCTGGACCGGGTCGGCGTGCTGCCCCGGGTGCTGCGTGGCGTCGACGCCCCGGACACCGAGGCTCGGCTGCTCGGCACGACGCACGCCCTGCCGGTGGCGGTCGCGCCGATGGCGTACCAGCGGCTGGTGCACCCCGACGGCGAGACCGCGCTAGCCGGCGCGGCGGCCGCCGCCGGCGTCCCCTACGTGGCCAGCACGCTGAGCAGCGTGCCGATCGAGGACATCACGGCGGCCGGCGGCACGGTCTGGTTCCAGCTCTACTGGCTGCGCGACCGGGCACTGGTCGTGGACCTGCTGGACCGCGCGCACGCGGCGGGCTGCGCCGCCCTCATGCTCACCGTCGACGTGCCGATCCTCGGCCGGCGGCTGCGGGACGTACGCAACGCGTTCGCCATCCCGCCGCACGTCGTCGCGGCGAACCTGCCGGCGGGCCGGGACGACCTCGCGCACACGGCCGGCGCGAACGCCTCGGCGGTGGCCGCGCACACCGCCGAGGTGTTCGCCCCGGCGCTGAGCTGGGCGGACCTGGAGTGGCTACGGGAGCGGACCGCCGTGCCGCTGGTGGTCAAGGGCGTCCTGGACCCGCGCGACGCGGCCCGTGCGGCCGAGGTCGGGGTGGACGCGGTGGTGGTCTCCAACCACGGCGGGCGGCAGCTCGACGGCGCGCCGGCCGCCGTGGCGGTCCTGGCGGACGCGGTCGAGGCGGTCGCCGGTCGCTGCGAGGTGCTCCTCGACAGCGGCGTCCGCGACGGCGTCGACGTGCTGCGGGCCCTCGCCCTCGGCGCGCACGGCGTGCTGGTGGGCCGCCCGCTGCTGTGGGCGCTGGCCGCCGGCGGCCGGACGGGCGCGCAGACCGCCCTGTCGCTGCTGGCCGGCGAGTTCCGCGACGCGCTCGCGCTGGCCGGGTGCGCGGGCCCGGCCGAGGCACGTGACCTGCGGACGACGACGGTGGAGTGAACGGTGGACACGAGGAACGAGCTGCACCTGGCCGACCTGCATCCGGCCCTGGACGATCCGGCGCTGAACTCGATGAACTTCCTCAACGAGGTCGCGCAGCACTACCCGGACGCGGTGTCGCTGGCCGCCGGCCGGCCGTACGAGGAGTTCCTCGACGTCGCCGCGCTGCCCCGCTACCTGGACGCGTTCGGGCGGCACCTCGCCGACGACCTGGGGCAGGGCCCGGAGCAGGTGCGGAGCACGCTGCTCCAGTACGGGCGGACCAAGGGCGTCGTGCACCACCTGGTCGCCCGCAACCTGGCCGTCGACGAGGGGGTGACGGTCGACCCGGAGGCGATCGTGGTGACGGTCGGCTGCCAGGAGGCGATGTTCCTGGTCCTGCGGGCGTTGCGGGCCGGGCCCCGGGACGTGCTGCTCGCCGTCGCGCCGACGTACGTGGGGCTCACCGGCGCGGCGCGGCTGCTGGACCTGCCGGTGCGCCCGGTGGCCGCCGGCCCGTCCGGCGTCGACCCGGCCGACCTGCGCGCCGAGGTGCGCCGGGCGCGGGCCGAGGGGCTGCGACCGCGCGCCTGCTACCTGATGCCGGACTTCGCCAACCCGTCCGGCACCAGCGTCCCGCTCGCCGGCCGGCGGGCCCTGCTGGACCTGGCCGCCGAGGAGGACCTGCTGCTGCTGGAGGACAACCCGTACGGCCTGTTCCCGGCCGGGGACACCCGGCGGCTGCCGACGCTCAAGGCGCTGGACACCGCCCGCCGGGTGGTCTATCTGGGGTCGTTCGCCAAGACGGTGCTGCCCGGTGCCCGGGTCGGCTACGTCGTCGCCGACCAGCGGGTCGCCGGGCCGGACGGCGGGGTCAGCCTGCTCGCCGACCAGCTCGCCAAGATCAAGAGTATGGTCACCGTGAACACGTCGGCCATCGCCCAGGCGGTGGTCGGGGGCGCGCTGCTGGAGCACGGATGCAGCCTGGTCGACGCCACGGCCCGGGAGCGGGCCGCGTACGCCCGCAACCTGCGCCACCTCGTCGACGGCCTGCACCGGCGCTTCGCGGCGGGGTCGCCGGTGCGGTGGACGGTCCCCACCGGCGGGTTCTTCGTCGTGGTGACCGTGCCGTTCCCGGTCGACGACGCGCTGCTGCACCGCTCGGCCCGCGAGTACGGGGTGCTGTGGACGCCGATGGCCCACTTCTACGACGGCGGGGAGCCGGTGCGGGCGCTGCGGCTGTCGGTCAGCGCGGTCACCCCGGCCCAGATCGACGCCGGCCTGGACCGGCTGGCCGCGCTGATCGCCGACGAGCTGTCCCGCCGGGGCGCGACCGCGCCGGTGGGTTGACACATCGCGTTCACCACGTCGCAATCCGCGTCGGCCCGCGTACCGGCGTCCTTCGTGGACGCCCATAATGGACCGTATGGTCGCCTGGGAGTACGCCCTGCTGGTCCGCCGCTACCAAGGGCAGGGCCGCAATTTCCACGTCAGCTTCGTCTGGTACGGCCCGGACGGGTCGCGCCGCGACGTCACCGCGTACGGCGACACGGCGATCGCGCACCTCAACCGGGTCGGCCGGGAGGGGTGGGAGCTGGTCTCCGCCGCCGAGGACGTGAACAACGTGCAGGGCAGCACCGAGGTGCACCGCTACCACCTCAAGCGCCCGATCGCCGAGGCCCAGCGCGGGCGCTGACCGGGCCGGCGGCCCGCCGTGTGACATCGTGGGTGAACCTCTCCCGGCCGGCGCCCGTGTCAACTAGGGTCAGAGGCTGATCTTGTCGACGAGGTTCGGAGAGCATGAGAGTTCGGCTGCTGGCGGTCGCCGTGTGCGCCGTCCTCCTGCCGGTCACGGCCCCGGCGGCCACCGCCGCACCGGGGCGTACCACCATCGCCGCCGCGCGGGACGTGCCGTGCCCGCGCGCCGCGGTGCCCAAGCCCGTGCCG
>JAEYGD010000202.1 GCA_023402505.1 Actinomycetes bacterium | reverse complement strand
CCCCCCACCCCCCACCCCCTCCGGCCGGCACTTTCACTGAAAGAGTGGCCTTGACGCGCGGAATGGGGACTCTTTCAGTGAAAGTGCCCGCCCGGGGGGCGCGAGGGGGGTGGGGGGTGTCAGCGGCGGGAGAGGTCGGGGTCGCCGGCCAGGCGGGCGGCGCGGTCGGCCTCGGCGAGCGCGTCCAGCACGCCGTCCAGCTCCCCGGCGAGCGCCAAGTCGAGGTTGTACGCCGTGTAGCCGATCCGGTGGTCGGTGATCCGGTTCTGCGGAAAGTTGTAGGTGCGGATGCGCTCGGAGCGGTCCACCGTGCGTACCTGCGCCTTGCGGGCGTCCGAGGCGGCCGCGTCGGCCTGCTCCTGGGCCGCCGCCAGCAACCGCGCCCGCAGGATCCGCATGGCCTGCTCGCGGTTCTGCAGCTGGGACTTCTCGTTCTGACAGGAGACCACGATGCCGGTCGGGACGTGCGTGATCCGTACCGCCGAGTCGGTGGTGTTCACCGACTGGCCGCCCGGGCCGGACGAGCGGAACACGTCGATGCGCAGGTCGTTCGGGTCGACTGTCACGTCGACCTCCTCGGCCTCCGGCAGCACCAGCACACCCGCCGCGCTGGTGTGGATGCGGCCCTGCGACTCGGTGACCGGCACGCGCTGCACCCGGTGCACGCCGCCCTCCCACTTGAGCCGGGACCACACGCCGTTGCCGCCCTCCGGCACACCCTTGGTCTTGATGGCCAGCGACACGTCCTTCACCCCGCCCAGGTCGGAGTCCTGCGCGTCGATCACCTCGACCTGCCAGCCGCGCCGCTCGGCGTACCTGGTGTACATCCGCAGCAGGTCACCGGCGAAGAGCGCGGACTCCTCGCCGCCCTCCCCCGCCTTGATCTCCACGATGACGTCCTTGGCGTCGTGCGGGTCCCGCGGGATCAGCAGCTCGGCCAGGCGCTCCTCCAGGGCCGGCAGGCCACCCGCGATCGACTCCGCCTCGGCGGCGAACGCCGGGTCCTCCGCGGCCAGCTCCTTCGCCGCCGTCAGGTCCGCACGCGCCTGCTCCAGCTCGGCGGCGGCCTTGTGCAGCGGCACCAGCTCCGCGTACCGGCGGCCGACCCGGCGAGCGGTGTTCTGGTCGGCGTGGATGGCCGGGTCGGCCAGCCGCTTCTCCAGCTCGGCGTACTCGTCGAGGAGGGCGGCCAGACGCTCGCTGCTCATGGGCGGTGCTCCTTCGACGGCGGCGCTGGGCGGTGTTTTCCGGCGGCAACACGGACAGCGCCCGCGGCCGGCGGGAAACCGGACGCGGGCGCCGAACGGAAGGTTACTTGCCCTTCTTGGCCTGAACCTTGGCGTACTTCTGCTGGAACTTCGCCACCCGGCCCGCGGTGTCCAGGACGCGCTGCTTGCCCGTGTAGAACGGGTGGCAGGCGCTGCACGTCTCGACGTGGATGGAGCCGCCCTTGGCGGTGCTGCGGGTGGTGAAGGTGTTGCCGCAGGAGCAGGTGACCTCGGTGGTCACGTACTCCGGGTGGATGTTGGGCTTCATGTCGCCTCGGTCCTCTCGTGGATGGTCGCCGGGTCGCCCTCGTCACCGTGCGCGACGATACGGGCGTGAACCGGAACCGGTGGCCGATTGACCAGTGTGCCATGGGCGTACGCCGACCCGGCAGTCGGGCCGCACAGCGGGTCCGGCACCGACAACGCACGCCCGCACTCCCGCATTCCCGGCCCGGCGCCGGGCATTCACACCGGGAGACGGCCGACCCGACGTACGACACGGAGTGACCGATGGCCCGCCTGATCGCCACCCGGGGACTGCCCGCCTCCGGCAAGACCACGTTCGCCCGGACGCTGCAGCCGTCCGTGGTCCGGGTCAACCGGGACGACCTGCGCCGGATGCTGCACGGCGAGCGGCTCTTCACGCAGTGGGCCGAGGCCCAGGTGACCACCGTGCAGCGGGCCCAGGTCGAGGCGCTGCTGAAGGCCCGCGCGGACGTGTGCGTCGACGACACCAACCTGCGCTCCCGGACGCTGCGGGACTGGGCGGACCTGGCCGCGCGTCACGGAGCCGAGTTCGAGGTGCACGACTTCACCGACGTGCCGCTGGAGGAGTGCCTGCGCCGCGACGCCGCCCGCCCGGAGGCCGAGCGGGTCGGCGAGGCGGCGATCCGGCGGCTGCACAAGCGGTACCTGGCGGGACGCACGCTGCCGCTGCCCGTGCCGCAGGCGCGGACCGGCCGGGCGGCCACCGTCCACCCGCCGTCGGCCGAGCCGCCGGAGATCGTCCTGGTGGACATCGACGGCACGGTGGCGCTGAACGTCTCCCGCAGCCCGTACGACATGACCCGGGTCGGTGAGGACGCCCCGAACCCGGCGGTGATCGCGGCCGTCCGGGCGATGCACGCCGCCGGTCACGGGGTGGTCTTCTGCTCGGGGCGGGACGCCTCCGCCCGCTCCGCCACCGAGGCGTGGCTGGCCCGGCACGTCCGGGTCCCCTACCTGGCGCTGCACCTGCGTGCGGTGGGCGACTCCCGCCGGGACTCCGTCGTCAAGCGGGAGATCTACGAGCGCGAGGTCCGGGACCGGTACCGGGTGGTCGGCGTCTTCGACGACCGGATGCAGGTCGTACGGATGTGGCGGGACCTGGGCCTCACGGTGTTCCAGGTCGCCGAGGGCGACTTCTGAGG
>JAEYGD010000136.1 GCA_023402505.1 Actinomycetes bacterium | reverse complement strand
GAGCCGCGGGTCGCGGACCTGCTGGAGCGGTCCGTCGCCGCCCGGGCCGGCGGTGTCCCGCCGCGCGGCCCGGAGGCGCAGGCCTTCCAGCGCCGGGTGCTCGCCGAGATCGTGACCGGCTGACCGGCCCGGACCGGCCGGCGCGTACCCGTCAGGCCCGCTCCACCGGGATCCACAGCTCCGCGTCCGCCGACGCGCCGTCCGACGCGATGCGGCTGCGGGAGATCTGCGGTCCCGGACGGCTGCGGTACGGATTGGACGGGAACCACTGGGTGAAGACGTCCCGCCACAGGTGCTGCACGGCCTGCGGGAACGGGCCGGAGGCGGTGAAGACCGCCCAGGTGCCCGCCGGCACCGCCATCCGGTCCAGTTCCCCGGGTACGTCCGCCCCGGTCACCACGCCGTGCCAGTAGTCCAGCTCGGTGCCCTCCTCGTACCCTTCGGCGACCTCGTCGCTGACGTTGACGATGCCGCGGGGCTCCTGGTCGGACAGCGCCTCCATGCGCGCCACGGTCCCCTTGTCGATGCTCTTGACGAACTCGACGATCGCCGGGTTCATCCCCTCGTGCACGAGCGGCACCCGGGCCCGGCGGCCCGCCAGGTGGAAGGCGTCCTTCTCGACGATCCGGTACTCCATGCTGCTGCTCCCTTCGACGGTGAGACGGAAGGACATCCGGGGCTGGGCGAGCAGGGTCGCCCCCGTACGCCGGGCCCCGCCGGGGCCGACGCCGTGCATCGCCTGGAATGCCCGGGCGAACGCCTCGGTGGAGCCGTAACCGTGGCGGACCGCGATGTCGAGCAGCGTGCGCTCCCCCGCCAGCACCTCCGCCGCGGCGAGCGTCAGCCGCCGGCGGCGGACGTACTCGGACAGGCCGATGCCGGCGAGCGCGGAGAACAGCCGCCGCAGGTGGTACTCCGACGTCGCGGCGATCCGCGCCAACTCGGCCACGTCGACCGGTTGGTCGAGGTGCCGCTCGATGTGGTCCATGACCTGGTTGAGCCGCTCCAGCACCCGGGTCCCCCTCCCTTGCGCCGACAACGCTATGGCCGCGCGGGCACCCCCGACCCGACATGCTGTGCCCGATCCGGTCGGCGGCGGCGCGGCCACGCGCACCGGGCCGGCGCCAGCGGCGGCGTGGACCGGCAGGGCTGGAACGCGAGCGCCGGGAGACGGGCGGCCGGCCTCACGGCCAGGTCTTCGCCTCCGCGTCGAAGACGTCCGGGGCGCTCTCCACCGGCAGTACGCAGACCAGGTGGCCGCCCGGTGCGCGCAGCACCCGGCACTCCTGCCACCGGCTCACCGGTGTGGCGCCGAGCGCGGTCAGCCGGGCGGTCTCCGCCTCGACGTCGTCGGTCTCGATGTCCAGGTGGAACCGGGGCGCGTCGTCGACCGACTGGACGGCGGCGACCAGTCCCGGAAGCGCGCCGTGCAGGTCGGTGAACTGCGGCTCCGGGGCGTACGGCTCGGCGGTGGCGCCGAGCGCGGCCGCCCAGAACTCGGTGGCGGCGGCCGCCTCGTCCTGCGGGGCGTCGATGATGAGGGCGTAGAGGCGGCTCCGGTGCATCGACGCAGACTAGCGGCAGGTGCCGCCGTCGGGAACCGGTGCGCGGGCGGTCATTCGGGACCGGTCGCCACGGGCAGCCGGCGGATCGCCAGCAGGGCGACGTCGTCGACCGGTTGCTCGGCGTCCAGGGTCGCCATGACGGTCGCGGCGACGGTGTCGACGGGAGCCGGCGTCACGACCGCCGTCAGCCGGTCCAGACCGGCGTCGAACAGCTCACCCCGGCGTTCGACGAGACCGTCGGTGTAGGCGACGAGGAGCCCACCGGGCGGGAAGTCGACCGTCGTGGTGTGCCGCGCCGGTTGCCGGCGGCCGGCGCCGAGCGGCGGGTCGACGTGCAGGGAAAGCACGGTGCTGGGCCGGCCGGGTGCCGCCAGCACCGGCCGCGGGTGCCCGGCGAGGGAGACGTGCAGCGTGGCGCCGTCCGGGGAGATCATCGCGTACAGCGCGGTGGTGAGGTTGCCGGCCTCGAAGTGGACCACCTTGCGGTCCAGAAGGGTCAGTGCCTCCGCCGGGTCGTCGCAGACGAGGGCGTACGCGCGCAGCGCGCTGCGGACCCGGCCCATGATCACCGCGGATTGCAGCCCGTGCCCGGACACGTCGCCGACGACCACGCCCAGCCAGCCGGAGGGAAGGGTGAAGACGTCGTACCAGTCGCCGCCCACCCCGGAGGCGTGACCCGGCACGTACCGGCCGGTCATCTCCAGCCCCGGCACCTGCGGCAGCTCGGTGGGGATGAGGCTGCGCTGCAGCGCCAGCGCGGCGGACCGGTCGAGGGTGTTCGCGCGTGCCCGGCTCGCCAGGCTCACCCGGTCGGCGACGAGTTCCAGCAGGCGGACGTCGTCCGCGGTGAACCGGCGCGGCGTGAGCGTGCCGACGTGCAGCACACCGACCAGGTCGCCGTCCGCCACGATCGGCACGCCCAGCAGGGACCGGACGCCGACCTGGAGCAGCAGCGGGTTGACCACGTTGTCCGAGTTGACGTCCGGAATCACCACCGGCTGCCGGGTGAGCGCTATCCGACCGGCGAAGCCGCGACCGACGGAGACCCGGAACCGCTGGCGGACCTCCTCCTCCAGCCCTTTCGCGGCGGTGGCCACGAGCTGCTGGGCGCCCACGTCGAGCAGGAGGATGGCCGCGGTGTCGACCTGCAACAGGTCGCGGACCCGGTCCAGGAGTTCGTCGAAGAGATCCGCGACATCGAGCCGAGACAGCGTGGCATCGGTCACCGCCTCGATGCGGCGTAACCGCTGCTCGTCTCTCAGTACCTCGGCACGGACCACTCCACGGATCTTAGTTGCGTCCTGGCAACTTCCCGAACCCTGGCGGTCCAGGGAAATCAGCCCCGACCAGGGACGAAGCAAGATTCCGGAACGGCAGAGCACCTGTCGAGGGAGGGGTCGGCCCGTCTGGTGGGCGACGGACGAGTCGACCTGTACGCCGGATTCTGTGCCCGGCACGGGCCCGAGGGCCGCGCCGGCGGCGGTCATCCATCTCGGCCTGCCGTCACCGACAGGCTCTTGCGGCCTACCCGCAGACATCGGGCGGGCCGCCCTCGAACGTCTGCGCGGACCGCCTCCTTGCCGGTTGCGGTCCTTTCTTGGCCTTGCTCCGGGTGGGGTTTACCGAGCCACCCCGGTCACCCGGGGTGCTGGTGGGCTCTTACCCCACCGTTTCACCCTTACCGTCCC
>JAEYGD010000069.1 GCA_023402505.1 Actinomycetes bacterium | reverse complement strand
GTCGGACGCGGCGGTGGCCGAGCCGAGCCCGGCCGTGACCGCAGAACCGTCCGCCGATGCGCCCCGGACGGTTCCTCAGCCACCGGCCTGAGCCGGCGTCACTCCCACTCGATGGTGCCCGGCGGCTTGCTGGTCACGTCCAGGACCACCCGGTTCACCTCGGCGACCTCGTTGGTGATCCGGGTGGAGATCCGGGCGATCAGCTCGTACGGCAGCCGGGACCAGTCGGCGGTCATCGCGTCCTCGCTGGAGACCGGGCGCAGCACCACGGGATGCCCGTAGCTGCGCCCGTCTCCCTGCACACCGACGCTGCGCACGTCCGCCAGGAGGACCACCGGGAACTGCCACACACCCCGGTCCAGGCCGGCGGCGCTCAACTCCTGCCGGGCGATGAAGTCGGCCCGGCGCAGCACGTCGAGCCGCTCCCGGTCGACCGCGCCGATGATCCGGATCGCCAGGCCCGGCCCCGGGAACGGGTGCCGCCAGACCATCGCCTCGGGCAGGCCGAGCTGGAGACCGAGCGTACGCACCTCGTCCTTGAAGAGCGTGCGCAGCGGCTCGACCAGGGCGAACTTCAGGTCCTCCGGGAGCCCGCCGACGTTGTGGTGGCTCTTGATGTTGGCGGTGCCGGTGCCGCCACCCGATTCGACCACGTCCGGGTAGAGGGTGCCCTGCACCAGGAACTCGACGTCGCCGTGCGCGGCGACCTCCCGGGCGGCGGCCTCGAAGACCCGGATGAACTCCCGACCGATGATCTTGCGCTTCTGCTCCGGGTCGGTCACGCCGGCCAGCGCGTCGAGGAACCGGTCGGCCGCGTCGACCACCTTCAACTTGATGCCGGTCGCCGCGACGTAGTCCTTCTCCACCTGCTCGGCCTCACCGGCCCGCAGCAGACCGTGATCGACGAAAACGCAGGTCAGCTGGTCGCCGACGGCCTTGTGCACGAGCGCCGCGGCGACCGCGGAGTCGACGCCGCCGGAGAGGCCGCAGATGACCTCCTTGTCGCCGACCTGCTCGCGGATGCGGGCCACCTGCTCGTCGATGATGTTCTCCGGCGTCCAGGTGGGCTCGATGCCGGCGATGTCGTGCAGGAAACGGGCCAGCATCTCCTGGCCGTACGCCGTGTGCCCCACCTCGGGGTGGAACTGCACACCGGCGCGGCGACCGGCGACGTCCTCGAAGGCGGCCACCGGCGCGCCCGCCGACTCGGCGGTCACCGTGAAACCCGCCGGTGCCTCGGTCACGCAGTCGCCGTGGCTCATCCAGACCGGCAGGTCGTCGGGGAGGTCGCGGAGCAGCACGCCGGCCTCGGCGCGCGGGTGCAGCGGGGTGCCGCCGTACTCCCGGTTGCCGGTCTTCGCGACCGTGCCGCCGAGGGCCTGGGCCATCGCCTGGAAGCCGTAGCAGATGCCGAAGACCGGCACCCCGGCGGAGAACATCCCCGCGTCGATCTGCGGGGCGCCCGGCGCGTAGACGCTGGACGGGCCGCCGGACAGGATGATCGCGGCCGGGTCCTTCGCCAGCATCTCGGCGACCGGCATCGTGTGCGGGACGATCTCCGAGTAGACCTTCGCCTCGCGCACCCGGCGCGCGATGAGCTGGGCGTACTGGGCTCCGAAGTCCACCACCAGGACTGGGCGAGGCGTGCTCATGTGCAAAAAGCCTACCGACCGCCACCCGCGCCGTGCCCCGCGACCCGCGGCTTGCGGGACGGGGTCAGGGACGCAGGGCGCCGGGGGCGTTCGCGGGCACGGCCGGGTGGCGCGGGAGGACCGGCGACAGCCGGGTGTACGGAGAGCCGACCGGAGGGCGGGGATCCGGGTCGCCCTTGTTGGGCCAGAAGGACATCGCGCGTTCCGCCTGGGCGGTGATGGTCAGGCTCGGGTTCACACCGAGGTTCGCCGAGATCGCCGCACCGTCGACGACGTGCAGCCCCGGGTGGCCGTACACGCGGTGCCAGGGGTCGACCACGCCCTCGTCGGGGGTCGCACCGATCGCCGCGCCGCCCAGGATGTGCGCGGTCATCGGGATGTTGAACGGCTCGGTGATGGATCCGCCCGCCACCCCGCCGATCTCCTCGGCGAGCAGCCGCGCCGCCTGGTTGCCGGCCGGGATCCAGGTCGGGTTCGGCGCGCCGTGACCGGGGCCGGAGACGAGCCGCCGGCCGAACAGCCCGCGCCGCACGCGGGTGGTCAGCGAGTTGTCCGCCGACTGCATGACCAGGGCGATCACCGTACGCTCCGACCAGTTCCGGACCGACAGCATCCGCGCCGCCACACCCGGCTGCCGCGCCACCAGACCCAGCCAGCGGCGCACCCGGTGCGGGCCGCCGTCGACGAGCAGCGACTGGAGCAGGCCCATCGCGTTCGAGCCCCGCCCGTAGCGGACCGGCTCGATGTGCGTCTGGGCGTCCGGGTGGAACGAGCTGGTGATCGCCACCCCCTCGGTGAAGTCCACCCGCTCCGCCCGCGCCCGCCGGCGGGGCACCGCCGCGCCGAGGATGGCCTCGGAGTTGGTCCGGGTCAGCTCGCCGAGGCGGGCCGAGAGCCGGGGCAGCGCCCCGGTGGCCCTCATCTCGTGCAGCAGCCGCTGGGTGCCGAGCGCGCCCGCCGCGAAGACCACCTGGTCGGCGTGGATCACCTGGCGTCGCTTGCGCAGCCAGGCGCCGGTGCGGACGGTGTGCACGGCGTACCCGCCGCCGTCGGCCGGTCGGACGGCCGTCACGGTGGTCAGCGGGTGCACCTGCACCCCGAGCTTCTCGGCCAGCCACAGGTAGTTCTTGACCAGCGTGTTCTTCGCTCCCCGCCGGCAACCCGTCATGCAGGCGCCGCAGTGGGTGCAGCCGGTCCGCTCGGGGCCGGCCCCGCCGAAGTACGGGTCCGCCGCGCGCTCCCCCGGCCGGCCGATGTACACCCCGACGGGGGTGGCGTGGAAGGTGTTGCCGACGCCCATCCGGTCGGCCACCGCCCGCATCGCCCGGTCCGCGCCGGTGGTCAGCGGGTACGTGGTGACGCCGAGCATCCGCTTCGCCTGGTCGAAGTGGCGGGCCAGCTCGTCACGCCAGTCGGTGATGTCCCGCCACTGCCGGTCGGCGTAGAAGGCGTCCAGCGGCTCGTAGAGGGTGTTCGCGTAGACCAGCGAGCCGCCGCCGACCCCGCTGCCGGAGAGCACCATGACGCCGCCGCCGGCCTTCCGGTCGGCCGCCCGCAGCAGGGTGATCCGCTGGAGGCCGTAGCAGCCCAGGCGGGGCGCCCAGAGGAAACGGCGCAGCCGCCACGACGTCTCGGGGAACTCGTCGTCGGCGAAACGCCGGCCCGCCTCCAGGACGCCGACCCGGTAGCCCTTCTCGGCGAGCCGCAGCGCCGTCACACTTCCGCCGAAGCCGGACCCGATGACGAGCACGTCGTACCGCATGAAGGCATCATTACCGGCCGGTAGCCGTCGCGCCAGGGGTAGTTTTTCGGGCGATCATGTACGCCCCCGACGAACCGCCGCGCGCACCGGTGCAACCCGAGGGCACCGCCGACGCGTCGATCCAGGTACGGGAAGGGAAGACCAGGATGGTCCTCAGGTCGGACACGCGTCGCCGCTGGCGTCTCGCCGTGCTCGTGCTCGCTGCCGGCGTCCTGCTCACGGCGGGTTCGGTGGTGGCGGTACGCACGCTCGCCGAACGCGGGCCGACCCGCACGGTCGCCGGGGCCGGCACCGCCACCCCGCCGTCGCCGACACCGTCGCCCAGCCCGAGCGGCCCGCCACCGGGGGCGAACCTCACCGGCCCGCTGAACCTGCTGCTGGTGGGAGTGGACACCCGGGTCAGCGTGCCCGGCTGGGAGCCGCACGCGGACGCCGTCCTCCTCCTGCACGTGCCGCGCGGGCTGGACCGGGCGTACCTCTTCTCGCTCCCCCGCGACCTGGTGGTGGACATCCCGGCGTTCCCGAAGGCCGGCTACCGGGGCGGCCGCACCAAGCTGACCCACGCGATGAGCTACGGCAGCCGGGTGCGGGCCACCCCGAAGCGACCCAGCACCGCCCAGGGGTACGAGCTGCTGCGGACCACGGTCAGCGGCTACACCGGCCTGCGGATCGACGCCGGCGCGGTGATCACCTTCGGCGGCTTCGACCGGCTGGTGGACACCCTCGGCGGGGTCGACCTGCGGATCGACCAGCGGGTCGCGTCACAGCACCGCCGGCCGGACGGCCGGCACCGCGACCTCCGGCCGGGCGGCGGCGGGTACGTCGGCCCGCAGATGGTGTACGAGCCGGGCGTGCGGCACCTCAACGGCTGGCAGGCGCTGGACTATGCCCGCCAGCGCTACCTCCCCGGCGGCGCCTACTCCCGGCAACGCCACCAGCAGCAGCTCCTCAAGGCGCTCGCCACCAAGATCCTCGACGACGGCCTGGCCCGGGACCCGGACCGCGTCGAGCAGGTCGTGGCCGCCCTCGGGGACACGCTGCTCCACGTCGGCGGGCCGCGGATCGTGGACGTCGCGTACGCCCTCGGCGGGCTGGACCCGCAGCGGTTCGTGCTGGTCGGCCTCCCCGGCGCCTCGGTGGGACGGGGCGGCGCCTACCGGGGCGAGCAGCTCACCACGGTCGGCCGGAAGTTCCTCACCGAGCTGCGCGCCGGCCGGGTCGAGGCGTACCTCGCCGCCCACCCCGAGCTTCGCCTGAAGAGCTGACCCGGGGCGGGCGACCGGTTCAGAGCCGCTCGGGGGTCGCCGGCTTCTCCGTGCCGTACAGCCACGCGTCGAAGAGCTTGTCGAGCTGCTTGCCGGAGACCCGCTCGGCCAGCTCCACGAACTCCGTCGTGGTGCCGGTGGCGTCGCGCTGCTCCTGCGCCCAGGTCCTGAGGATCCGGAAGAACGCCTCGTCGCCGACCGACACCCGCAACGCGTGCACGGTCATCGCGCCGCGGTCGTAGACCGACTCGCTGAACAGGTTCTCCACGCCGGGCCGGCCCGGCGGGGTGCGCCACACGGCCGCCGACGCCCGGCCCACCGCCCGGTCGAACGCCGCGGCGGCGGTGCCGTCGCCGCTGTGCTCGGCCCACAGCCACTCCGCGTACGAGGACAACCCCTCGTTGAGCCAGATGTCCTCCCACTTCTCCAGCGCGACGCTGTTGCCGAACCACTGGTGCGCCAACTCGTGCGCGACCACACCGGTGTTCTCGCCCTGCCGGAAGAAGCCCGCCGAGTAGACCGGCCGGCTCTGCGTCTCCAGCGCGTACCGGATGCGCTCGTCGGAGACCACGACGCCGCCGTACGCGTCCACCGGGTACGGGCCGAACACGCTCTCCAGGTAGTCGGCCACCTCGACGGTCCGGGCGATCGACGCGTCGGCCGCGCCCCTGGGCACCTTCGTGGTCACCGCGTGGAACACCGGGCGGCCCTTGTGCTCGCCCTGGGTCAGCCGGAACTTCCCGATCGCCACCGTGCTCAGGTAGCTGGCCATCGGCGTGTTCTCGGCCCACTTCCAGGTGGTCCAACCGCCGGAGCTGGTCTTCCCGCCCGGCACCCCGTTGCTCACCGCGGTCAGGCCGGCCGGCACGGTGATCTCGAACTGGTAGGTGGCCTTGTCCGACGGGTGGTCGTTGACCGGGAACCAGGTGCTGGCCGACTCGGGCTGCCCCAGCGCGATCGCGCCGTCGCTGGTGTGCAGCCAGCCGCCCTCGCCGAGCACGTCGTTCTCCAGCGCCTCCGGCACGCCCGCGTACGTGATCTCGGCGGTGAACCCGTTGCCCGACACCAGGCCGGCGGCCGGCGTCACGACCAGCTCGTTGCGCTCCCGGCGGTGCTTCGCGGCGGCGCCGTCGACGGTGACCTCGCTGACCGTCAGCCCGGCCAGGTCCAGGTTGAACGACGACAGGTCCGTCGTGGCCGTGGCCCGCACCGTCGTGACGCCGCGCAGCTGGTCCTTCGCCGGGTCGTAGCGGACCTTGACGGTGTACGCCGCCACGTCGTAGCCGCCGTTGCCGTAGTCGGGGAAGTACGCGTCCCCGACCCCGGCCGCGCCGGGCTTGAAGCTCCGGGCGGGCGACGCCGCCGGCGAGCCGGTCGGCTCCGCCTCCGGAGTGGACGAACCACAGGCGACCATTCCCAGCGAGCCCGTCAGCAGCAGGCTGACGGCCGCTCCGACACCTCTACGCACGCGTACCATCCGTTGTCCTCTCCCCCGTGACCGGCGGGCGGGCCGACCGGCCCCCGCCCGCCTGCGGAAACTCCGCCGGGCCGGTCGCAGGCGGCAGCCTACCGATCGACCATCACGGCCCCGTCACGGTCGCGCGGGGGCGCTGGTGCCGGTCAGCCAGGCGTCGAAGAGGGCGCGCAGCGGCTTCCCGGAGACCCGCTCGGCGTGCGCGACGAAATCGTCGGTGGTGGCGTTGCCGCCGCGCCGCTCGGCCGTCCACGTCCGCAGGACGGTGAAGAAGGCGTCGTCGCCGACGGTACGCCGCAACGCGTGCACGGCCAGCGCCCCTCTCCGGTAGACGGCGTCGCCGAACATGCGCCCGCGTCCGGGGTCCAGCGTCGGCCGGGACCAGTCCGTCGCCGCGTACTGCGACTCGAAGTTCCGCTGCGCCGACCGGCCGCCCCCGTGCTCCTCCCACAGCCACTCGGCGTACGTGGCGAACCCCTCGTTGAGCCAGATGTCGCGCCAGCGGTCCACCGTCACGGTGTTGCCGAACCACTGGTGCGCCAGCTCGTGGGCGACCACCTCCAGGTTGGACCGTCCGCCACGGAAGAAGCCCGGCCCGTACACCGGGCGGGACTGCGTCTCCAGCGCGTACCCCACCCGCTCGTCGGTGACCACGACCCCGCCGTAGGAGTCGAACGGGTACGGCCCGAAGCGGCTGGCCAGGAAGTCGGCGATCTCGCCGGTACGCGCCAGCGAGGCCGCCTCCGGACCGGTCGGCGCCAGCCGCTCCGGCACCGCCGTGACGATCGGCTTCCCGGCGTGGGTGCCGGTCTGCACGCGGTACCGGCCGATCACGAGCATGCTCAGGTAACTGGCCATCGGCGCCCGCTCGGTCCAGCGCCAGGTGGTCCGGCCGCCCGCACTGGTCCGCTCGCCGGGCACCCCGTTGCTCAGTGCGGCGAGCCCGGCCGGGACGGTGACCTCGATGTCGTACGTGGCCTTGTCGCTCGGGTGGTCGTTGACCGGGTACCAGGTGGCGGCCGAGTACGGCTGGCCGAGGGCGACGGCGCCGTCGGCGGTGTGCAGGAAACCGCCGCTGCCGAGCTGCCCGTCCGGCCGGGCGGACGGGACGCCCGCGTACTCCACCGTGACGGTGAACCGGTCGCCCCTGCCGAGCCCTCGCTCGGGGGTCACCACCAGTTCGTCGCCGTCGTGGCGGTGCCGGGCGCGGTCGCCGTCGACGGTCACCGTGGTGACGTCCAGGCCGGCGAGGTCCAGGTTGAAGCGGGACAGTCGCGCGGTGGCGGTGGCGGTGACCACGGCCCGCCCCGAGAGCCGGTCACCGGCCGGGTCGTAGTCGACGGCGAGCCGGTAGTTGTCCACGTCGTACCCGCCGTTGCCGGCCCCCGGCACGTACGGGTCCCCGACGTCCGCCGCCCCCGGCCGAAACCCCCCGCCACCACCCCCGACACACCCCGCCCCAAACAGGAC
>JAEYGD010000342.1 GCA_023402505.1 Actinomycetes bacterium | reverse complement strand
GCGCAGGCGGTAGCCGCGCCGCCGCCGCTGCTGTCGCCGGTCATCGTCAGACACCAGCCACCCGCACCGCCGTTGGCGTCCTGGCGGAACTGCAGCTCGAATCGCGAGGCCGTTGTGCCGTCCTGGGCGAGGATCGTCTGCTTGTTCTGCGCCGCCAGGTCCGTCGGGCGCACCCAGGCCATCACGGTGAAGCTCTTGGTCGTATCTAGCACCGGTCCGCTGGTCGTCACCTGATCCGCCGGTGGACCGGACAGCCGCACCGCGTTACCGGGCTGGAGGTATCCGGGCACGAAGCGGGCGTTGCCCCCGAGAGCGCCTGGGTTCTTGGCGCTGAATCCGCCGCCCGAGTCGGCTGCCGTCCTCGTCGGATCGGACTCGTCGAACTGCCACAGTGAAAAGGCGTTCGGGACGGGTGCTACCCAGAACTGGTAAAAGTAGATGCCGCTCGTGTTGCCGGCCCGGTCCCTCGCCTTCACGTGCAGGGTGTGCACCATGTCCGTAGCCGGGGTGTAGCTCACCGACGATGACGTCGTGGTAGTCACGCTGCCGCCATCGATATCCCAGGTGTACTCGTCCGCGCCCGCGGCCGTGAAGGTGAACGTGCCCGGGGTGCCCACCGTCTCGCCCCACGCCTTCCATGGGTACTGGGTGGAAGCCACGCTCGACACCGTCGGCGGGGTCGTGTCGACCGTGAAGCTGTACCACGGGCCCCAGCCACTCCACAGTCGCGCCTCGTCCACCGTCGTGGCGTGCCAGTAGTAAGTGACCCCGGATGCCAGCTTCCCGGCCGGCACCTGCGATGTGGCGGTGGCGGTGGCGTTGCCGACCGTGGTGACGAACGACCGTGGCATCGTGGAGGTGCTCACCACGATCGGTGCCGACAGGTCCGGGGCTGTCCGAATTTCGAACGCCGTCTCCAGCGTGCCGCCGTACCGGTCCTGCACCTGTGCCCGCAGTGTCGGAGTCAGATTGCGCACCAGGGCCGGCGAGGAGCACTGCTTGTAGCAGTCCGACGTCGTCGTGAACGCCAACCCCACCGGCGGCACCGGCTTCACGTCGAAGGTAGCGATCAGGTAGGTCTTGTCGGTGTAAAAGCGCTTCCAGCGTGACTGGGTCGCTTCCTGCTCATTGCTGCTATTGCAGGCACACAAGCCCACCCAGTAGGAGTCGGTGCTGAGCACCTGCGCCTTGACGTCGTTGAGCAACGTCGCGCCTTCGAACACCGCGTCCGCATCCGGCTGAATCGACCCGCAGCCGCCAGCCTCGTTGGCGTTACCCTCCCACGAGTCCAACCACACCGCCGCAGACCCCAACGGTCTGGCCGTCCAACTTAGCCGGCCACCACTGGCCGTCGACCAGCTGGCCGTCCGATACAGGTGCACCCACGTGGGATCACACGACCACGAATGATCTAACTTCATCTGAATCTTCGCCGTCAACACCGTCGTGTCGCTCATCGCCGACGTATCAAAGCTGAAATACGACCGATACCGGACCCCGGAGTCCGGGCTCAACCCGACACGTGCGCCGGTGTCGTCGTTGTTCTCACCGTTGCTCGTCGCGTACGCCCACTTCGACCGCTGCTTGCTGAACGCCGGATCAATGAACAGCGGAAACGCCGACGCCGACGACGCCAACATCTCAGCGTCCGGCGTCAACACCAGATCACCCGCCGACACCGCCACCCCAACCCCAGCGGTATCCGCAAGCTCACCCGGACCCTGCGCCGTCGAAGGCTCCGCCGTGAGTTCACTGCCGGGAACAACGTCACCCCCAACGAGGGCCGCCAAAGACGATCGGACACCCGATGGGGCCGCCGCGGGCTGCACCGCATCAGGAGACAGCGACGAGTCCCACATCACCGCCGGCGACGCCCGCAGCAACGACTCGCCATCCGCGCCGGCAAGATCTAGCCCACCCCCGGCAGTCCGAGTCACCTGCATGTCACCGCCGAGCGTGTAGCGGACCTGCCGCAACGCCGGATTCGCCGCCGCCGCAGGCGTCAGCACCTCCAACACGTGACTGAACCCGTCCCTGCCAGCAATGACATGCAGGTTCACCCCCGGCAGGACACCGTCGTAGATCGCCGTGTCACCCGCGATTCGTGGAGTCGGCAGCGCAGCAGGCCAACCCAGCTCGAACGTCGATCCGGCCTCCCGCCACCTCACCAACGGACCCGTGCCACCAGCCGAGAACGTGATGTCAGCCGTGGAAGCTACCGGCGCGAAGCCATCGCCTACAGGACGCAAATTGGTGTCGATGTCCGCCCAGCTGCCGTCCTGGCGGTGCACCCGCTGCGGTACCACCGACGATTCCAACCGGCCCACCCCGGACGCGTCAACGAAAACCTGCGTCGTCTCCGACCGCTCACTCAACGCCTCGACCGTCGTGCCGCAGGCGACCGCTACCCGCTCCGCGGCCTGCGCATCAGCCACCACCGAAACCGAACAGTCCTCCGCAGCGGCCGCAGAAGCAGGCATCCCCAGCACCACTGCGGCGGCACTCACCACCAGCGCCACCGCGAGTGGGTACACCCCCACAGAACGGCCCCACACCCGCCGCCGGACACACCTTCTCATGAACTTCACGCCCCCACTGATCAACAGGTAGCGAGAACGTAGATCACCCACGGCAAGCGCGGTAGACCCACAACGAACACAAGGCGACCGAATGCCCCTCAACCACGCCCACGAGCGCGACAACAACCTCCAGAGTGGATTGCACGGCAGACCGACAACCGCTGGTCACAGCACCGCCACGCACCGCAAGCGAACAAGCGTCGGAAGCTGTGATGTACGTCATAGCGACGCATCGGATCTTGTGCCTGACGAAGGCGCCTGAACCCCTGCGGAGAGCGACCAGCTCGTGGGGGGGCGCGGCAGCGGCGCGGTTCCGGAGGAGCCGCCGACAGCGAGCTAGCCTGGGGCCGCTTGCCGACAAGGTCCTGAGCGACCCGACATGACGTGAACGCGCTGGCCCACCTTGGGGCATCGAGCGCTTACTGCATGCAGGCTGACTGGCCAGCAGGGACTAGATCCAATGCAACTCCATGCTCGCCGGCCACTTCCAATAGCGCAGGAACCTGCCGATGCGGCCCTACTCACCAGGAACGATGTCGCAGATAGCGCAATGATCCTCGATGGATTGAAAGGTGAGTGCGAGGCAGCCGTTCGGCGGCACGGGCAAGCCGGAATCGTGGATCTGACACACTTTCTTCCGGTCCCACGTCCATGCGGCGACACCAGCCTGGTCGGCATGGGTCCCTGGCGGCCTGGTTCGGCCTGGCGTTGCACGGTGGACCGTGAGGGGCCCGACGCGCTACCTAATCCTGATGCCCTGGACGCAGCAGGTGCTCCGACTGCGGGTCATAGCAAACAAGGCCATGCTCGGCGGCCAGCCTGGCGGCCTCGGCTGACAGCTCTCCGGCTACCCCGTAGGGCATCGTCAGGTAGGCCATCGGCCCAGACGCGTCATTGAGCAGCGAGCCCCAGCTTGAGGTTCTGTCTCCAGTCATGGCGTCCCAGCGCTCGGCTAGCGCATCGACGTAGGCACGGATGCGCGGGGTCGGATCGGACTCTTCACCTTCCATGTACTCCTCGTAGAGCTGGTCGTAGACCCCGCCGGCTTCAACGTCGTCTCCGGGCTCCGCGCCCTCCCACACCGCCAGGTCGTAACTCATGCTGAGAGTTTGCTGTCTGGACGGAACGGCCATCGCTCCTGCCTTGCAGAAGCGGATCGATGCGGTTGACGCCCGCCGATCAGGGTTGGTGACTGCCGTTCGCATCGGGGACCTTGCTGTCCTGTGCCAGCGGCTATCGCTTGTCGTGGCACGATCAGCTCGTGCCTACCCGCCGATCCTCCTCCGTCCCGCTGCCATCGAGAAGTCGCCGGTGAGTCTGCTTGGTCGCCTCATGTGCCTCGGCTTGGCCATGGTTGCAGCATCGCTGGCGTCGCTCTGGATCTGCATTCGGCTATTCGAAGGCATCCAGCGACAATGGCACCGTCTGACCAGAAAGCCATCCCGCCGGCTACGAGACCATCCGTTGTTTCAGGATCCGCCGGAGGCGGACCGCAGAAAAGAACTCCTGTGGCGACCTGATCTCTACGATCAAGGTCAAGCCCAGGTTGACGTCCGCGTCGAGGCCGTGCCCGGTCCTCGACGGGACCCTCGACCCCCTGGCCATCGGCGTCTCCCAGTCGTGGGGCAGCGGGAAGACCACCGCGCAGGTGGCGCGTGCTACAGCAAGTCCACTAGTACTACAACAGTGCTTCGTTGTGTAACCTGTTGCGGTGTCTGATGTGGTCACTCGTGCCGATCTTGATGTGTGGGTTGCGGGCCTGGATGGGTTGTTCGCGCGGGTGGCGGGTCGGTTCGGTCGGGC
>JAEYGD010000104.1 GCA_023402505.1 Actinomycetes bacterium | reverse complement strand
TCCGCCCCCTGATCGGCTGACCGCCCGGTCGACCGTGGCGGTCACCGGTCCGGTGACCGCCACGACCGGGGCCGGTCAGCTCCGCCGGAAGGCGTACCGGCGGGCCTGGCCGGCCCGCTGGCCACGGTGCCCTCCGAACCGGACGGAACCGGCGGCCGGCGGCCCGGCCGTCGGCGGCGCCGGCCGGTGGACCGGCAGCTCCGGCACGGCCGGCGCGACGGTCACCTCGTCGAGGTTGACCGGCCTCAGGTCCGCGACGGCGGGCGTGGGCTGGGACGTACGGGACTTCGTCGGTCTGCGCTTGGCGGGCATCCGGGCCTCCTTGGTCTGCGGGCCGGCCGGCGCGTGCCGGACGGCTCGGCTCGTCGGGGACCGCCGGGATCGGCGGTCGAAGGATCGGGACTGCTCCGGCGAGCGACCGTCGAGGACACCGACACCGCGTCGGCGGTGAGGTGGGGAATGCGGACGCCCGGGAGCACGCGGACCGCGCCGGCAGGGCGGCGGGTCGGCTCGGAGATGGGGCGTCAGTAGCGCATGCCCACACGCTAACCACCGGCGGCGGTGCGCGCACCCGATTAACGGGCACCACCGCCGGTGACGCAGCGGTGACCGCCTGTCGGGCACCGTCCACCGCGGGACATCGGGCGCGATACGGTCGCAGGCAGACTGTCGATGCGGAAGGCGGACGGATGAGCGGACAGGCGCAGATCGGCGTGACGGGGCTGGCGGTGATGGGCCGGAACCTGGCCCGCAACCTGGCCCGCAACGGCTTCTCGGTGGCGGTGCACAACCGCTCGCCGGAACGGACCCGCGCCCTGGTCGCCGAGCACGGCGACGAGGGCCGGTTCGTGCCCGCCGAGTCGATGGCCGACTTCGTCGCCGCGCTGGAGCGCCCCCGCGCGGTCATCGTGATGGTCAAGGCGGGCGGGCCGACCGACGCGGTGATCGACGAGTTGGTACCGCTGCTCGACGCCGGCGACATCATCGTGGACTGCGGCAACGCCCACTTCGCCGACACCCGCCGGCGGGAGGAGGCGCTGCGGAAGCACGGGCTGCACTTCGTCGGGACCGGCGTCTCCGGCGGCGAGGAGGGCGCGCTGCGGGGGCCGAGCATCATGCCGGGCGGGTCCGCCGAGTCGTACCGGAAGCTCGGCCCGATCTTCGAGCGCATCGCGGCGCAGGTGGACGGCGTGCCCTGCTGCCGGCACATCGGGCCGGACGGCGCCGGGCACTTCGTGAAGATGGTCCACAACGGCATCGAGTACGCGGACATGCAGCTCATCGCCGAGGCGTACGACCTGCTGCGGGCCGGCCTGGGTGCGCAGCCGGCGGAGCTCGCGGAGATCTTCCGGGAGTGGAACTCCGGCGAGCTGGAGTCGTTCCTCATCGAGATCACCGCCGACGTGCTGGGGCACCGGGACGCCGCCACCGGCACGGCGTTCGTCGACGTCGTACTCGACCAGGCGGAGCAGAAGGGCACCGGCCGCTGGACCGTGCAGAGCGCGCTCGACCTGGGCATCCCGATCACCGGCATCGCCGAGGCGACGTTCGCCCGCTCCCTGTCCGGGCACGCCGGCCAGCGGGAGGCCGCCCGCCGCGCCTTCCCCGACGCCGGCGAGGGCTGGCGGGTCGAGGACCGGGAGACCTTCGTCGAGGACGTGCGGCGCGCGCTGCTGGCCAGCAAGATCGTCGCGTACGCGCAGGGCTTCGACCAGATCCGGGCCGGCAGCCGGGAGTACGACTGGGACATCGACCTGGGTGGCACCGCCACGATCTGGCGGGGTGGGTGCATCATCCGGGCGCGTTTCCTCGACCGGATCCGGCAGGCGTACGACGACCAGCCGGACCTGCCCACCCTGCTGGTGGCGCCGTGGTTCGCGGACACCGTGCGCGACGGCGTGCCGAGTTGGCGGCGGGTGGTCGCCGAGGCCGCCCGGGCCGGTGTGCCGGTCCCCGCGTTCGCGTCCTCCCTGTCCTACTTCGACGCCCTGCGCGCGGACCGCCTGCCGGCGGCCCTGATCCAGGGTCTGCGCGACAAATTCGGTGCCCACACGTACCGCCGTACGGACCGCCCCGGCTCGTACCACACCCTCTGGGCCACCGAGGACCGCGCGGAGGTCGAAGCCTGACCCTCCCGCCCACCCCTGCGATCGTGCACTTCGTGCCCTCGGCGCGCGCCTTCCCGGCCCGCGCCGGGGCGGAACGTGCAGGATCGCGGCGTGGGCCGGGTCAGGTGATCGTGGCGTGCATCTCCCAGACCAGCAGCTCGGACGGTTCCGTCGCGGTGACGCGGCGGGCACCGGCACCGGTCAGGCGGGCGGCGTCGCCCGCCCCGAGCAGGCCGCTGCCTTCCAGCCTCACCGCGCCGTCGGGGACGTAGAGGTGGACGAAGGGGGCGTCCGGGAGGGTCACCTCGTCACCCGGGCGTAGGCGGGCGGCGTGCAGCGTCGCGTACCGGTTGCGGATCCGGATCGCCGACTCGTCCGCGTACCGGTCCATGCCGGATGCCACCGGCACCAGGCCGCCGCGCAGCAACTGGTCGTCGATTTCGAGCTGTTCGTAGCCCGGGTCGACGCCCGCCTCGTCCGGCACCACCCACATCTGCACGAAGTGGACGGGGTCGGCGTGCGGGTCACGCCCGTCGAGGCGCCACGAGTCGTTCTTCTCCGAGTGCAGGATGCCGGTGCCGGCGCTCATCCGCTGGGCCAGCCCGGGATAGATCACGCCGGAGTGGCCGGTGGAGTCCTGGTGCACCAGGGAGCCGCGCAGTACCCAGGTCACGATCTCCATGTCCTGGTGGGGATGGGTCTCGAAGCCGGCGCCGGGACGGACGACGTCGTCGTTGTTGACCAGCAGCAACCCGTGGTGCGTGTTCGCCGGGTCGTAGTACCGCGAGAACGAGAACGAGTGCCGCGAGTCGAGCCAGGAGATCCGGGTGTGGAACCGGTCGTCGGCGCGCCGGACGTCGACGGCGGGAGCCGGCGCGGTCACCACGCCCGCTGCCCGGTCTCGGTGGGCGCCCAGGTCAGAGCCGGCTCCCCGGTGGCAAGCTCGCCGATCTCACCGGAGCGGACCTGCGCGGCGTGGCCCAGCTCCTGACAGTGCTGCTCGGCGATCTCGGCGCAGATCTCGGCCACCTGACCGCAGATCGGCTCCCCGATG
>JAEYGD010000292.1 GCA_023402505.1 Actinomycetes bacterium | reverse complement strand
CCTCGGTGGCCGGGCCGCTGCTCATCACGGTCGGTTTCGTCGCCGCCGCCTGGTGAGGGCGCCCTCGGCGGGGCCGGCGGACCGGGACCCGTCAGCGGTGGACGACGTCGTAGACCTCGCGGCGGCGTAGCCCGTACTCGGCGGCGACCTCGGTCACCGCGTCGCGGCGGGACCGGCCGGCCGCCTCCCGCTCGGCGACCGCCGCGCGCAGCGTCGCGTCGTCCGGCCGCTCCGCCGGTACCTGCGGCGCGCCGCCCACCACGAGCGTGATCTCGCCGCGCGGCTCCCCCTCGCCCGCCCAGGTGGCCAGTTCGCCGAGGGGACGGCGGACCACCTCCTCGTACGTCTTGGTCAGCTCCCGGCACAGCGCGGCCGGCCGGTCCGCCCCGAACGCGGCGGCCAGGTCGGTGAGCGCCCCGGCCACCCGGTGCGGCGCCTCGAAGAAGACCAGCGTGCGTTCCTCGGTGGCGAGGGCCCGCAGCCGGGACCGCCGGGCGGCCGGGGTGCGCGGCAGGAAGCCCTCGAAGCAGAACCGGTCGCTGGGCAGCCCGGACAGCGCGAGCGCGGTGGTGACGGCGCTCGGGCCGGGGGCCGCGGTGACCGGCACCCCGGCGTCCAGCGCCGCCCGGACCAGCCGGTAGCCGGGGTCCGAGACGCTCGGCATCCCGCCGTCGGTGACCAGGGCGACGGTGTACCCGGCGAGGAGCACGTCGACCAGTTCGGGCGTACGGCGCTCCTCGTTGCCCTCGAAGTAGGAGACGATCCGCCCGGGCACGGTCACGTCGAGGTCGCGGGCCAGCCGGGTGAGCCGCCGGGTGTCCTCGGCGGCGACCACGTCGACGGTGGCGAGCACCTCCCGGAGGCGGGTGGACGCGTCGGCCGGGTTGCCGAGCGGCGCGCCGAGGAGGATCAGGCGTCCGGAATCGGACTTCTCACCCACGAGACGGTGCTCCTTCATCGATGGCGGTAGGGATTCTTGGGACGACAGGCGCCAGCACCCACTTTCGCAGCCTACGATCGCGGGGTGACCCAGGCGTCGACAGCGCACCCCGCCGGCCAGGCCGGGCCGGAGCACTCCGATCGAGACGCGTCCGCGGGCGGCGTCCCCGCCGTCGTACGGCGCCGGCTGGCCGGCGTCGACGCCCACCTCGACGGGCGGTCCTGGCTGGCCACCGCGGTGGTCGTCGCGATCGCGGCGATCCTGCGCTTCGTCAGTCTCGCCCACCCGCCGGGCAAGGTGTTCGACGAGGTCTACTACGCCCGCGACGCCTGGGGGCTGGTCGACCGGGGCGTCGAGTGGAACTACAAGGACGGCGGCCCGTCGTACGTGGTGCACCCGCCGCTGGGCAAGTGGCTGATCGGGCTCGGCGAGTGGGCGTTCGGCTACTCCGACGCCGAGCACGGCGTCTCGGCCGCCGGGCACCTGGTCACCACCGCTCCCGAGTTCGCCTGGCGGTTCTCCGCGGCGGTCGTCGGCACGCTCTCGGTGCTGTTGCTGGTCCGGATCGGGCGGCGGCTGTTCCGCTCGACGGTCCTGGGCTGCGCCGCCGGCCTGCTGCTCGCCCTGGACGGCTTCCACCTGGTGCTGTCGCGCACCGCGCTGCTCGACATCTTCCTGCTCTTCTTCGTGCTGGCCACGTTCGGCGCGCTGGTGCTGGACCGGGACGCCCGACGGCGCCGCTGGGCGCGCGCCATGGCCGACGGGCTGGATCCGAGCCGCCCCGGGCGCGCCGGCCGGCCGGCCGGTGGTTGGCGGACCTGGCCGTGGTGGCGGCTGGCCGCCGGGGTGCTGTTCGGCTGTGCGTGCGCGGTGAAGTGGAGCGCGCTGTACTTCCTGCCGGTCTTCGTGCTGCTGGTGGTGTTGTGGGAGGTGGGTGCCCGCCGCTCCGCCGGGGTTCGCCGGCCGTGGCGGGACACGCTGGTGGACGAGGTCCCCTGGCTGGTGGTGGCCGGGCTGCTGATGGTCGTCACCTACGTCGCGACCTGGTCCGGCTGGCTGCTCGGCGACGAGGGCTACTACCGGGTGATCGACGCGCAGCGGTGGCCGAACGCCCCGCTCAGCGACACGCCGGTCATCGGGCCGCTGCAGAACCTGATCGAGTACCACCGGGCCGCGTACGGCTTCCACGCGCAGCTCGACGACGCGCACAAGTACCAGTCGTGGCCGTGGCAGTGGCTGCTGCTGGGTCGGCCGGTCGCCTTCTACTGGAACCCCGACGTGTCCTGCGGCGCGCCGAGCTGCGCCTCCGAGGTGCTGCTGCTGGGCACCCCGGTGCTCTGGTGGTCGTTCCTGCCGGCGCTGGTCGCGCTGGTCTGGCTGGGCCTCGCGCGGCGGGACTGGCGGGCCGGGACGATCCTGCTGTGCGTGGCCGCCGGGCTGCTGCCCTGGTTCTGGTTCGCGGTCGACGGCGGCCGCACGATGTTCTCCTTCTACGCCGCGCCGGTACTGCCGTTCCTGGTGCTCGCCGTAACGTACGTGCTGGGGGCGATCATCGGACCGCCGGTGCCGGCCGGGACGGGTGCCGCACCGGAGGCCGACCACGACCGTCGGCTCGTCGGAGCTGTGATCGCCGGGGCGTACGTCGTGCTGGTGGCGCTCTGTTTCGCGTACTTCTATCCGATCTTCGTCGGGGAGGTCATGCCCTACGACGACTGGTCCAACCGGATGTGGTTGGACGGCCGCTGGATCTGACGGCGCAGGCGAAGGGCCCCCCCGCGGGTTCGCGTGGGGGGC
>JAEYGD010000248.1 GCA_023402505.1 Actinomycetes bacterium | reverse complement strand
GGGCCGGGCCGGGCCGGCGGTGCCGCGGGCCGGGCGGGGCACCGCTCCTCGGGCCGGCCGCGGCGGGCCCGGCGTCCCCGTACCGCCTGACCGGTCGCACACTTCCGTCCGGAAGCCCGTAGCGAGGTCCGCCCGCTGAGTCGACAATCAGCACCCGTCGGGTCCGATGTGCGACTGTCTCCGACCCCCGCGCGGGTGGAGGCTGTCCGCACGGGGGACAGAGCCGGGCCGGACGCCTGGCGGGGGAGGGACGGCCATGACGGGGGACACCGGATCGGGCGCGGTGCGCGAACTGCTGCTCGTGCTGGCCGTCGCCCTGGCGGGCGTACTGCTCGCCATGGTCGCCGTCTTCGCGCCGTGGCACGCCGTGCCGGACGGTGCCGCCCCGGCCGGGCTGGTGGAGCTGCACGGCCCGGAGGGTGGATCCGCGACGACCGAGGGCTGACCGGGCGCCCCCGACCGCGCGGAGAACGGGCTCCGGCCGGGCCCGGGGCATGGCCCGGCCGGAGCCGACCCGGCGTCAGGTTCCGGAACGCGGCACGTCGGCGGCCCGCCGCCGGCCGGAGCCGAGCAGGTCCGCGAGGGTGGTCCGGTCGACGACGAGGGCGATCGCCCCGTGCACGGCCAGCCAGACGTCCCGCAGCCCGACGGCGACACCCTGGTATCCGGCCCGGTCGGCCGGCAGGCCGCGCACCGTGGTGAGGGAGCCGCCGACGGCACGCAGCACGTCGCCGACGGTGATGTCGGTGGCGGGCCGCGCCAGGGCGTACCCGCCCTCGGTGCCCCGGTGGCTGTGCAGCAGGCCGGCCCGGCGCAGGTCGACGAGGATGCCCTGGAGGAAGCTCAGCGGGATCTCCTGGCTGCGCGCCAGGTTCGCCGCCTTCACCAGTTCCCCGCCGGGCACCTCGGCGACGGCCAGCATGGCCCGGAGCGCGTAGTCGCTGCGCGCGGAGACGTACACGTCATTGACCGGCCGGGTCCAGGACGCCCCAGCGACGACGGATCGCCTTGTCCGCGGCACCGAAGGCGGCGTCGACCAGCAGGCCCACCACCAGGATCACGATCATGACGGCGATCAGCCGCTCCGCCTCGCTGAGTTCGCGGGCGTACGTGAGTTGCGCCCCGATCGAGGTCCGGGTGGCGATGACCACCAGCAGTTCGCCGGCCATCAGGCTGCGCCAGGCGAACGCCCAGCCCTGCTTGAGGCCCGCCACGATCGCCGGCAGGGCGGCCGGCGCGATGACGTACCGGTAGAGGCGGACACCGCGGGCACCGAGGTTGCGGCCGGCGCGCAGCAGCAGCGGCGGCACGTAGTCCACGCCGTGGATGACCCCGTTGGCGATCGACGGAGCGGCGCCGAGCACCACCACGAAGAAGATCGCCTGCTCGGTGAGCCCGAAGAGCAGGATCGCCAGCGGGAACCAGGCGATCGACGGCATGGTCTGCAACGCGGTGATCATCGAGCCGAACGCTGCCCGGAGGATCCGTACCCGGGCCACCGCGAGGCCGAGCGCGAGCCCGATGGTCAGGGCGGCGGCGAAACCGACCGCGGCCCGCCGCGCGGTCGTGGCCAGGCCGTCCCAGAGGGCCGCGCTGGTCAGGTACGCGCCCAGGTCGGCGAAGACCGGCCCCGGCGGCGGCAGGGCCCACGGATCCTTCCAGCCGGTCCACACCACCGCCTGCCAGATGAACAGGGCCAGGGCCAGGGCGGCGAGCTTCGGCCAGGTGGCCGCCCAGAGCCGGACCAGCCGGGAGGACTCCTTCTCCCGCCCGGCGATCTCCAGCGCGTCCAGCCCGGAGATCTCCGCGTCGGTACGCGGTGCGCCGGTGAGGGTGTCACTGGCCATGGCGGCCCACCTCCGTACGCAGTCGGTCGGTGACGTCGGCGGCGATCGCGGCGACCTCGGGTGAGTCGATCCGTCGGGGCCGGGGCACGTCGACCGGTGTGGAGTGGATGATCCGGCCCGGCCGGCTGGACAGCAGGATGATCCGGTCGGCGAGCCGGGCCGCCTCCCGGACGTTGTGGGTCACGAAGAGCACGGTGAGGCCGCGCTCGGTCCAGATCCGCTCCAGTTCGTCGTGCAGGATGTCCCGGGTCATCGCGTCCAGCGCGCCGAACGGCTCGTCCATCAGCAGCACCGGGGTGTCCAGCGCCAGCGTGCGGGCCAGCGCGACCCGCTGCCGCATGCCGCCGGACAGTTCGTGCGGGCGCTTGCGGCCGAAGTCGGCCAGGTGGACCGTCCGCAGCAGGTCGGCGACGCGCGCCCGGCGCTCGGCCCGGGGCAGCCCGCGCAGCTTCAGCGGGACCTCGACGTTGCCCTCGACGGTGAGCCAGGGGAAGAGTGCCGGCTCCTGGAACATCAGGCCGGGATTGACGCCGTCGGGCAGGTCGATCCGGCCGCCGCTGGGCCGGTCCAGCCCGGCGACGAGGTTCAGCAGCGTGCTCTTGCCGCAGCCGGACGCGCCGACCAGGCAGACGAACTCGCCGGGTGTGACGTCGAGCGAGACGCCGTCGAGGGCGAGGACGGCGTTCGCGCCGCGTCCGTACACCTTGGCCACGCCGTGCAGCGCGACCCGG
>JAEYGD010000207.1 GCA_023402505.1 Actinomycetes bacterium | reverse complement strand
CCGCCGGCGCGGGCACCAGCCCGGCGTGGCCGCCGGTGGAGCCGTGGCCCCCGGCGCCCCGCCGGGACGTGGGCAGCTCCGCCACCGGCTGGAACTCCGCCCGCGCCACCCGCTGCACGACCAGTTGGGCGATGCGGTCACCCCGGGAGATCCGGGCCGTCGTGTCCCGATCGTGGTTGATCAGGTTGACCAGGATCTCACCCCGGTAGCCGGCGTCGACCGTACCGGGCGCGTTGAGCACGGTCACGCCGAGCCTGGCCGCCAGACCCGAACGGGGATGCACCAGACCCACGTAGCCGTCGGGCAGGGCGATGGCCACGCCGGTCGGCACCAGCGCCCGGCCGCCCGGTGGCAGCTCGACGTCCGCGGCGGCGACCAGGTCCGCCCCGGCATCGCCGGGATGGGCGTACGCCGGCAGCGGCAGCCCGGGGTCGAGCTGCCGTACGGGCACGGGTACGACGTCGGTCACGGTTCCCCTCTTCCGTCCGGTTCCTGGGGTGACCCTGCCATCCTGCCCGGTCGCCGGCCCGTCGTGCGCCGTACCCTTCACCTCGTGAGCGTGTCCCCGTCCCCGTCGCCGTCCGCCTCGTACGCCGAGCGGCTGGGTCTGCCGTGGTGGCTCTGGCTGGGCGGGCTCGCCGTGGCCGGCCTGCTCGCCACCGAGATCTGGATGGGCGCGCCGGGCCTGCGGGCGTGGCTGCCGTTCGCGGTGCTGCTCCCGGCTACCGTGGCCGGCCTGTGGTGGCTGGGCCGGATCCGGGTGGCGGTCCGCGACGGCGAGCTGCGGGTGGACGACGCCCGGCTGCCGGTCCGGTTCGTCGCCGACGCCGTCCCGCTGGATGCCGCCGGCCGGCGGGAGGTCCTCGGCGTCGGCGCGGACCCGCTGGCGTTCGTGGTGCAGCGCCCGTGGATTCCCGGCGCCGTGCAGGTGGTGCTCGACGACCCGGCCGACCCCACTCCGTTCTGGGTGGTGAGCAGCCGCCGGCCGGTCGAGTTCGCCGAGGCTCTCATCGCCGCGAGGGACGCCGCCCGCACCAGCCCGACCGGGCGGAGCTGAGCCGGCTCAGCGTGCCGCGGGCAACGCCGGCGGCGGCCCGGGCAGGTCACGGCCGCGGCGCCGCAGATCGTCGCGCAGGGTGTCGGCCATCGTCCGGGTGGCCCGCCGGTTGAGGTAGCTGGCCACCGCCGCGCCGGTGAGGAACGGCCCCAACGTGGTGAGGTTGCGGCCGAAGCGCTTGAGCAGCGTGTCCCGCAGTTCCCGGCGGGCCGCGGTGCCCAGCACCGCGCTCACCCCGACGCCGGGCATCATCGGGTTGATCCCCCGCTGCGTGGCCCAGGACTGGACGAGAGCCACCGCCCGCTGCGCCCCGCCGGCCGGCAGCGGCACCCCGTACACCTCGTGCAGCTCGCCGGTCAGCTTGAGTTCGATCGAGACGACGGCGACCGTCTCGGCGGCCAGCAGGACCGGGGCGGAGAGCAGGGTCGGGGTGGCCACCCACTCGACGGCGGCCACGCCCCCGCCGGCGGCGCCCACTCCCGCGGTCGCCCGGGCCGCGTTGCGGATGAGCCGGTCGGCCAGGGCATCCCCGTCCAGGTCGGGGAAGTGCCGGCGCAGGGTGGCGCGGTCCCGGATGGGGACGTGCGGGGCGACCTCGGCGACGGTGTCGACCATCCAGCGGACGGCCGCCTTCGGCTTGAACAGGTCGCCGAGGCCACGCGTGCGGGCCTGCCCGACGAGGCGGCCCAGCAGCTGCCGGCGGCGGGCCGGCTCGATGTCGTCGGCCGTCAGGGCCGCGACGGTGGCACCCAGTTCGGCCGCGTCCCCGGCCGCGGCGCTCGACGTGGCCGGGTCACCGGTGGCGCCCGCCGCACCGCCCGGCGTGGCCTCCCGCTCGTCCCGCTTGGTCATGGCACCGACCTCCCGCTGGGCGCGCCGCCGCCCTGACGGCCGTCCATGTCGAGTCAAGCAGCTCCACAGTGCCGCCGCAGGGCGACCGGAACGAGCGGCGGCCCCGGGAAGGGAGCCGCCGCCGGTGGTGCCGCGTACGCGGTCAGACGCACTCGCGGCAGATGAGCTCGCCGTTGCGCTCGACCGCCAGCTGACTGCGGTGGTGCACGAGGAAGCAGCGAGCGCAGCGGAACTCGTCCTGCTGCATCGGCAGAACCTTGACCGTGAGCTCCTCGTCGGCCAGGTCGGCGCCGGGCAGCTCGAAGCTCTCCGCCACCTCGGCCTCGTCGACGTCCACGGCGCCCGACTGTGAGTCGACGCGTCGGGCCTTCAGCTCTTCCAGGCTGTCCTCGCCGAGGTCGACCTCGTCGCGACGCGGGGCGTCGTAGTCGGTGGCCATCGGTTTCACTCTCCCATGTCGATGTTGTCGCTTCCGGTTGTAACGCCGGACGACGTTGTTTCGGTTCCGCTGGCCGGCCACCACTTGTGTCGGTCACCCGACCCGACGAGAGTCGGGTTGGTGCCGCCAGAGAAACTCCCCCGGCGAGCGCGGTACCTTACCCCCCCTTTGGGCGAGGCATGTATACCGCCCTCGTGGCAGAGATGTACGCCCCTGCACGGCAAGTTGTTCCCAATGTGACTCAGGCGACACGAAGATAGGGGTAGTACTACCCGGTTCCCGGTCGGCGCGCCGGCATGTCCGGCTGTTTCCACGCCACGGCCGGACAACCGTTAACCTCAGCGGCGTACTCGGCGGCCGGCGGGGCGGCCCGACCACCGCCGGCCGCCGCCACCCATGACTGCCCCGGGAGCGCCCTGATGAGCTTTGCACGAGTGCGAGCACTCGTCGTCGTCGGTCTGCTGGGGGTGCTGGCGCTGGTCTTCGTCGTCGTCGCGCTGGTGCGGGACACGCAGAGCGAGGCGGGGATCGGCGGCGGTTGCCCGGAGGGCTGGCCGCGGGCCGACGTGCGGCTGCGCGAGCAGCAGGAAGTCAAGATCAACGTGCTGAACGCCACCGAGCAGCCGGGCCTGGCCAACAAGGTCGCCGACGACTTCCGCAACCGGAAGTTCCAGGTGAAGAAGACCGGCAACCAGAAGGACCAGGTCGACGACATCGCGATCCTGCGGTACGGCCCGAAGGGCGTCGGTTCGGCGCACCTGCTGCGGGCGTACTTCCTGGACGACGCCGAGACCGAGTACGACCCGAAGCGCGAGGACGACACCGTGGACGTGGTGCTCGGCGGCGGCTTCCAGCAGCTGGCCACCACGACCGAGGTCAACCAGTCCCTCGGCGACCTGGGCTCGCCGGTCGCGCCGCCCGGCACCTGCGCGATGGCGCAGGACTGACCCGCACCGGCCGGCCGACCTCGGGGGCGGGCGGGCCCACCCCGGGAAGGGCGGGCCGGCGGCACGGTCGCCGTCAGGGGCCGCCGGAGGCGTCCAGGTCGGCCAGCCGCTCGTGCAGGGGCCCGAAGAGCGCCGGTGGCGCGGCGATGACCAGGTCCGGCCCGGGCGCCACCCCGTGCAGCCCACCGACCTGGAGCCCGGCCTCGGCGGCCACCAGCCCACCGGCGGCGAGGTCCCAGGCGGCGAGCCCCTTCTCGTAGTAGGCGTCCACCCGCCCCTCCGCGGCGAAGCAGAGTTCGAGGGCGGCGGCGCCGAGCCGGCGGATGTCACGGACGTGCGGGATCAGCTCGGCGACCACCCGGGCCTGGTGGGCGCGACGCTTCGCGTCGTAGCCGAAGCCGGTGGCCACCAGCGTCTGGCCGAGGTCCGTCTCGGTGGAGCAGCGCAGCCGCCGGCCGTCCCGCCAGGCGCCGCCGCCGGCGGTCGCCGTCCACTCCTCGCCGGTCGCGACGTTGCGCACCACCCCGGCGACCACGACCCCGCCGACCTCGGCGGCGAGCGAGACGGCGCTGTGCGGGATGCCGTAGAGGTAGTTCACGGTGCCGTCGATCGGATCGACGATCCACCGTACGCCGTCCGGCCCGGCCGGGGCGGCGTCCGCCCCGCCGTACTCCTCGCCCAGCACCGCGTCGTCCGGCCGCAGCCGGCGCAGGGCCTCGATCACCTGCCGTTCCACCGCCCGGTCGGCCGCGGTCACCACGTCGGTGACGGTGCTCTTGGTCGCGGCCACCGAGACGCCCTCGGTCCGCATCCGGTAGGCGGTCGCCGCGGCGTCCCGCGCCACCGTGATCGCGATCTCCAACAGTTCCCGCGGCTCGGTCGCCGGGCCCATCTTCGTCCCCTTCCCACACGACCGGGATGGTCCCGACCACGCGTGGGTATCATCCTTACAAAGTCCACATCTGCGCCTAATCGGCGGTCTCATCGCCGGTACACCGTGCGCCGCCGGATGATCGCCGTGGACGGCGTTACAATTCACCCTGCCCACGCGCCACGGACCGCCAGCGACCGGCCGGCCCGGGACACGGGGGTCCTCAACGACTCGCCCGGCACAAGCGCTCCGCCTCGCGCCGGACGACCCGGCCGTGCTCGCTCTTCGCCTCCGGAAGGTCATTCGTGACAGAACCCCGCCAGACCGGCGCCGACGTTCGCTCGCTCACCGACACCCTGATCGCGCACGCGCAGAGCGCCGGCGGTCAGCTCACGTCGGCCCAGCTCGCGCGCACCGTCGAGTCCGCCGAGGTGACTCCGGCCCAGGCCAAGAAGATCCTCCGGGCGCTCTCGGAGGCGGGCGTGACCGTCGTGGTCGACGGTTCGGCCACGACCGCCCCGCGCCGCCGGGTGGCGGCCGCCCGCTCGGCCACCCCGGCGTCCCGGGCCACCACCGCCAAGACCACCAAGAAGGCCGCCGCGCCCGCGCCGAAGCAGGCGCCCGCCGCCGACGAGGCCCCGGCCCCGGCTCCGCGCAAGGCCACCGCCCGCAAGGCGGCCGGCACCACCGCCGAGGTGGCCGCCAAGGCCGCGGCCCCGGCGAAGAAGGCCACCCGGGCCACCAAGGCGACGGTGGCCGCGGCGACCGACCCGGCGAAGGCCACCAAGGCCGCCCCGAAGGGCAAGGGCGACGCCGAGGGCGGCGAGGGCGACATCGACCCGGAGGAACTGGCCGCCGAGATCGAGGACGTGGTCGTCGAGGAGCCGGCCGAGCTGACCCGGGCCGCCGAGACCGACGCCGCCAACTCCGCCAGCGACAACGACTTCGAGTGGGACGACGAGGAGTCCGAGGCGCTCAAGCAGGCGCGCCGGGACGCCGAGCTCACCGCGTCCGCCGACTCCGTCCGGGCGTACCTGAAGCAGATCGGCAAGGTGCCGCTGCTCAACGCCGAGCAGGAGGTCGAGCTCGCCAAGCGGATCGAGGCCGGCCTCTACGCCGCCGAGCGGCTGCGGGCGGCCGACGAGGGCGAGGAGAAGCTGAACCGCGAGATGCAGCGCGACCTGCTGTGGATCTCCCGGGACGGTGAGCGGGCCAAGAACCACCTGCTCGAGGCGAACCTGCGCCTCGTGGTGTCGCTCGCCAAGCGGTACACGGGTCGCGGCATGGCCTTCCTCGACCTGATCCAGGAAGGCAACCTCGGCCTGATCCGTGCGGTCGAGAAGTTCGACTACACCAAGGGCTACAAGTTCTCCACCTACGCCACCTGGTGGATCCGCCAGGCCATCACCCGCGCCATGGCCGACCAGGCCCGCACCATCCGCATCCCGGTGCACATGGTCGAGGTCATCAACAAGCTCGGTCGGATCCAGCGCGAGCTGCTCCAGGATCTGGGCCGCGAGCCCACCCCGGAGGAACTGGCCAAGGAGATGGACATCACACCGGAGAAGGTGCTGGAGATCCAGCAGTACGCCCGGGAGCCCATCTCGCTCGACCAGACCATCGGCGACGAGGGCGACAGCCAGCTCGGTGACTTCATCGAGGACTCGGAGGCCGTGGTCGCGGTCGACGCGGTTTCGTTCTCGCTCCTGCAGGACCAGCTCCAGCAGGTGCTGCAGACGCTGTCCGAGCGGGAGGCCGGCGTGGTCCGCCTCCGGTTCGGCCTGACCGACGGCCAGCCGCGCACGCTGGACGAGATCGGCCAGGTGTACGGCGTGACCCGGGAGCGCATCCGGCAGATCGAGTCCAAGACGATGTCCAAGCTGCGCCACCCGTCACGTTCGCAGGTCCTGCGGGATTACCTGGACTGAGTGGTTTCGTCAACCGACAGTGTCGTTTTGAACACGTGACGTGCAACGCCGCATGGTGATCGTTCGGTTGCACGAATGTGATCGTTGACGTGGCACCCTTGGTGCATGGCACGCTGTCGGAGCCATGTGTGACCTCGGTCCCCCGCGGGCACACAGGGAAGGCGAGGCCCGACAAGGGTGTTGCACGATAGGTGAGCAAGGACCGAAGAGTGTGTTCATCGGTGACGACCAGAGGAGGAAGGCGATGACCCCGACCCTCACGCCGCCGCCCGAGACGGTGAGCCCCCCGGCCGCCGATGAACGGTGCGACCGCTGCAACGCTGCCGGCAAGCTCCGGGTCACCCTCGCGGGTGGGAGCGAGCTGGTTTTCTGTGGGCACCACGCGAACAAGTACGCGGAGGATCTCGTGAAGATCACCGTGCGGTACGCGACGGACCCCGAGTTCAGTTGGCGTGGCGCCGATCTGATGGCGAACTGAGCAGACAATCCGCAAACCGACATAATGCCGGCCGGGCCCCATTCGGGGCCCGGCCGGCTTTATGTCGAACCCGCCACCATCCGCCACCCGCGCCCCCCCGCGCCCTCTGCGCGCTCGAACACGGAAAGAGTGGCCTTGCGACGGGTCGCAGGCCACTCTTTCCGTGTTCGAGGGTGACCCGGGACGCCCCGTCGGTCCAGCGCTGGGGTGGGGGGTGGGGGTGAGGGGTAACGGGTGGGGGGCGAGCCGGTCAGAGGGTCTGGACGGTGGCGATCCGTTCCTCTAGCTGCTCGATCGTCGCCTGCGCGCTGGGCGGGCCGCCGCAGAGGCGGCGCAGCTCGGCGTGGATCTTGCCGTGGGGCTGGCCGGTGCGGTGGTGCCGGGCGGCAACCAGGGCGTTCAGCTGACGACGTAGCGCCACCCGGCGCTGGGCGGCGCTCATGGGTGCCGGCGCGGCGTCAGGGGCCCCAGCGGCCGGCTCAGCCGGCCGTTCGGCGGTCCTGCGGCGCCGCGCGGCGAGCTGTTCGGCCTGCCGCTTGGACAGGAGCATGGCCACCTGGTCGGCCGTGAGCAGACCCGGCAGACCGAGGTACTCCTCCTCCTCGGGGGTGCCGGCCTGGGCGGCGGTGCCGAACGACGCCCCGTCGAAGATCACCTGGTCCAGCTCGGCGGTCGCGGAGAGCGCGGCGAAGTTCTTCTCCAACTCGCCGCTGGCCTGGTCGTCGCGCTGGGCACGTTCCAGCAGGTCGTCGTCGAAGCCCTCGCGGTCCTTCGGCTTGCCGAGCACGTGGTCCCGTTCGGCCTCCATCTCGCTGGCCAGCCCGAGCAGGTGCGGCACGCTGGGCAGGAAGACCGACGCGGTCTCCCCCGGCCGGCGGGCCCGGACGAACCGGCCGATGGCCTGGGCGAAGTAGAGCGGGGTACTGGCGCTGGTGGCGTACACGCCGACGGCCAGCCGCGGGATGTCGACACCTTCGGAGACCATCCGCACCGCCACCAGCCAGCGCTGCCCGGACGCCGCGAACCTGGCGATCCGGGCCGAGGCGCCCACGTCGTCGGAGAGCACGACGGCGGCCTTCTCACCGGTCACCTGTTCGAGGAGCTTCGCGTACGAGCGGGCGGTCTGCTGGTCGCTGGCGATGACGAGACCGCCCGCGTCCGGCATCCCGGCGTTGCGCAGCACGCTCAGCCGGGCGTCGGCCGCCCGCAGCACCTGCGGCATCCAGTCACCGGCGGGGTCGAGTGCGGTCCGCCAGGCCTGCGCGATCAGGTCCTGGGTCATCGGCTCGCCGAGCCGGGCCGCCAACTCCTCGCCGGCGTTGGTACGCCACCGGGTCTCCCCGGAGTACGCGAGGAAGAGCACCGGCCGCACGACGCCGTCGCGCAGCGCGTCGGCGTAGCCGTACACGGAGTCGGCGCGGGAGCGCAGCAGGCCGTCGCCGCCCCGCTCGTAGGTGACGAACGGGATGGGGTTGTCGTCGGAGCGGAACGGCGTGCCGGTGAGCATGAGGCGCCGCTCGGCGCCCTCGAAGGCGGCCTTCACCCCGTCCCCCCACGTACGGGAGTCGCCGGCGTGGTGGATCTCGTCGAGGACGACCAGGGTGCGCCGGGTCATGGTGCGCCGCCGGTGCACCTGGGGCGCCATGCCGACCTGGGCGTACGTGACCACGGCGCCGTGGAAGTCGGCCGACGAGTGCAGGTCGGCGTTGCGGAAGGCGGCGTCGAGTTGGATGCCGACGCGGGCGGCGGCCTCCGCCCACTGGGTCTTGAGGTGCTCGGTGGGCGCGACCACGGTGACCGCGTCGACGGTGCCGTCGGCGAGCAGCTCGGCGGCGATCCGGAGGGCGAAGGTGGTCTTTCCGGCGCCCGGGGTGGCGACCGCGGTGAAGTCGGGGTCGCGCCGACGCAGGTACTCCACCAGAGCCTTGCGCTGCCAGGCGCGCAGTGCCGGGAACGTCTCGAGCGCCGGCGTCCGGGGTGCCACGCGAAGCTCCTCTCCACCGCTTGAGGGACCGGCGCCGGGCCGAGGGCCACGGGTGCCGCCGCCCATGAAAACGCCTCCGCGCAGACATGCCGCGAAGGCCGACTCAGCATAACCAGGCGGCGCCCCACACCCCACTCGACGCCACGCTGGTCACATCCGTCCCGGTCCCCGCGAACGGTCGATCCTGCGCTTTCGGCCCCCGATATGCCCGGTACGCGTCGTTCGCGGCACCGACGTGCGACCGGGCACGGGTCAGGTCGGGGGTGTGGTGCTGGGCGGGCGGAAGGTGGGCATCGGGGCGGACCAGCGGCGGCGAAGGGAGACCAGGCGGATCAGGAAGACCAGGACCGCCGCCACCGTCAACCAGAGTGTGTTCGCGTGGCCGACCGACTCCAGCAGCACGACGAGCACGGCGCCGACGAACGCGGCGACCGCGTAGATCTCCCGGCGGAGCACCACCGGGATCTCGGCGGTGAGCAGGTCCCGGCCGAGGCCACCGCCGATCGCGGTGAGCATCCCGACGACGCAGGCGCCGACCGCCGGCACGCCGGCGCCGAGCGCCTTGACGGTGCCGGTGACCGTGAAGAGCGCCAAACCGGCGGCGTCCAGCACCAGCACGGTGGTGCGCAGCCGAGCGAGTTGGGGATGCAGCCAGAAGACGGCGACGGCGGTCCCGGCGGCGGTGGCCGCGTACCGCCAGTCCGCGAAGGCCAGTGGTGGGGCCTCGTCGATGACCAGGTCCCGGAAGATCCCACCGCCGAGTGCGGCCACGAACCCGACGAAGACGACGCCGAAGAGGTCCAGCCGCTTGGCGACCGCCGCCGAGGCACCGGAGGCGGCGAACACCGCGACTCCGGTGAGATCGGCCAGCAGGAGGGCGGTGGAGGTGGTCACCGCCGCAGGTTACGCGGGCGGCTCCGCCGCCCGTCCCGGTTCACTTGGTGAACGAGTCGTAGATCTCCTTGCACTTCGGGCACACCGGCGAGCCCGGCTTGGCCGCCTTGGTGACCGGGAACGTCTCGCCGCAGAGCGCCACGACGAAGGTGCCCATCACGGCACTCTCGGCGATCTTCTCCTTGCGTACGTAGTGGAACATCTCGGGACCCGTGTCGGCGTCCTTCACCTCGGGACGCTCGAGAACCTCTGTGCTCACTTCCACACCTCCGGCTGACAAGTCTGGCAGGTCACCCGTTACCCGGTCCACTGCAGGTCCGGTCGGCCGACGTCGTACCGTTGACCGTCGTGACCAACTTTCGCATCCGACACGGAGCCGAGGTCGGCGACGCCCTGCGCGCCGGCCGGCCGGTGGTGGCCCTGGAGAGCACGATCGTCTCGCACGGCCTTCCCCGGCCCGACAACCTCCGGGTGGCCCGCGAGATCGAGCAGACGGTCCGGGACGCGGGCGCGGTGCCGGCCACCATCGGCATGGTCGCCGGCCAGCTCGTGGTCGGCCTCGACGACGCCGAGCTGACCCGTCTCGCCACCGTCGACGGCGTGGCGAAGCTCTCCGTACGCGATCTCGCCGTGGCGGCCGCGACCGGCGCGGACGGCGCCACGACCGTCGCCGCGACCAGCGCGGTGGCCGCGGCGGCGGGTATCGGCGTGTTCGCCACCGGTGGCCTCGGCGGTGTGCACCGCGAGGCCGCCCAGAGTTTCGACGAGTCCGCCGACCTGGTGACCCTGTCCCGGACGCCGATCGCGGTCGTCTGCGCCGGTGTGAAGTCGATCCTCGACGTGGGCGCGACGCTGGAGCGCCTGGAGACCCTCGGGGTCGGCGTGGTCGGCTACCGGACCCGCCGGTTCCCCGGCTTCTACCTGACCGACGGCGGCTTCGACCTGGACTGGTCGGTGGACTCCCCGGAGCAGGTCGCCGACGCCCTCACCGCCCGGGACCAGCACGGTCTGCACGCCGGCGGGCTGGTCGTGGCCAACCCGCTGCCCGCCGACGAGCAGCTCGACCCGGCGCTGCACGACCGCACGCTCGCCGAGGGCTTGGCGCTGCTGGCGCGTGGCGGGATCACCGGGAAGGCGGTGACGCCGTTCCTGCTGGCCCACTTCCACTCGGCCACCGAGGGCGCCAGCCTCGCGGTGAACGTCCGGATCATCCTGCGCAACGCCGATCTCGCCGCGCGGATCGCGGTCGCGTCGGCCGCCCGCCGGGCATGAGCCCGCCCCGCGTCCTCGTCGTCGGGGACCTGATCACCGACGTGGTGGCGGTGCTGGCCGGCCCTCCGGTGACCGGGTCGGACTCGCCGGCCGAGATCCGCTTCACCGGCGGCGGCCAGGCGGCGAACACGGCGGCCTGGCTGGGGGCGCTGGGCGTACCCGTGACGCTGGTCGGCGCCGTCGGCGACGACGGGCCGGGCCGGGACCGGGTGGCCGAGCTGGAGCGCGGTGGCGTCGACTGCGCCGTGACCCGCGTGCCCGACGCGCCGACCGGGACCGTCATCGTGCTGGCCACGCCGGAGGAACGGACGATGGTCACCGAGCGGGGGGCGAACCTGCGGCTGACGCCCGAGGCGGTCGACGCGGCCCTGGCCGCCGCGCCGGACGCCGGCCACCTGCACCTGTCCGGCTACACCCTGCTGGACGCCGGGTCGCGGCCGGCCGGGCTGCGCGCGCTGGCGGCGGCCCGCGAGCGGGGACTCACCGTCAGCGTGGACGCGGCCTCCGCGGCACCGCTGCGGCGGGTCGGCGCGGCGGCCTTCCTGACCTGGGTACGCGGCGCCGACCTGCTGCTGGTCAACGCGGAGGAGGCGACGGTGCTGGCCGGTGGGCTCGACCCGGCCGCCCAGGGGCGGGTGCTGTCCGCGTCGGCGCGGCGGGTCGTGGTCAAGCGTGGCGCGGCCGGGGCGGTGTGGGTGGACCGCGATGCCACGATCGCGGTGGAGCCGGCGCGACGGATGAGCGTGGTCGACCCCACCGGGGCCGGCGACGCGTTCGCCGCCGGCCTGCTGGACGCCTGGCTGACCGGGGCGTCCCCGGAAGCGGCGCTGCGCCGGGCCGGTGACCTCGGCGCGTCGGCGGTGGGCCAGGTCGGCGCCCGGCCGCCGCGCTGACCGGCGACCGGCTCGACGCGGCCCGGGGGGGTGCCGGTCCGGGGTGGGCCGGCACGGCCGTCTCCGCCCGGCGGTCAGGGCTCGGCGTCGATGACCTTGTGCGGCCGCTCCTCGGCGGTCAGGCTCATCGGCGGCGGGTCGTCGCGCCGGCGGGCCTGCCGGCGGCTGGCCAGGCGGTGCTGCTCCTTCGGCGGCCGGTCGTTGGCGAGCAGCACGGCCAGCCACGGAATGAGGATCATGCCCAGGCCGACCAGCGGCAGCCAGAGCCAGAGCATGGGGGCCTGCGCGCCGACCAGGACGGCGCCGACGATCACGCACACGACCCGGATACCCATCATCAGCACGTAGCGCTTCTGCCGGCTGGTGAGCTGGTCGTCCTGGCTGCGCGAGGCGTCGGTGATCAGGATCGGCTGGTACGCCTGACGCTTCACGACGGACCTCCTCGAGGGTTACGCCCCATCCTGTCACCCTGACCCCGTGATCAGCGAAAATCAGCCCATCTCATGTCGTGTTACGACCGTGGTACGCTCGCGACGTGGGCAGCAGGTTCAGCTTCACCGACGAGGCGCTGGCCAACCTGAGGGTCTACGACGTCACGCCGGGGGAGGTCTGGGAGGCGCTGCACAGCAGCCGGCGGGTCATCCGCCACCTGGGCGACGACGTGATGGTCGTCTACGCCTCCGCCCGCCGGGGACGCCGGCTGGCCGTGCTGCTCGCCGAGACCGACGGCACCGACAACGACTGGGACATCCTCTCCGCCCGCGAACTGACCGACGCGGAGGCCAAGCGCTACGACGAGGCCGTGCGGAGAGAGCGCCGATGAGGAGGCGGTCAACATGAACCGTGACGACGCCATCAAGCGCTTCCACGGCGACGACGCTCTCGCCGACCTGATCGACGAGAGCCAGCCGGCAGAGCTGCCCGTTCCCGACACCGACGGCCCGATGGTGAGCCGGTCGGTGCGGCTGCCCCTGGAGACGTACGAGCGCGTGCGCGCCGCCGCCGACGCCCGGGGCATCGGGGTGACGACGCTGATGCGGCAGTGGATCGAGGCTGGTCTCGCCGACCTGGACGACTCGGCGACCGTCTCCCTCGCCGACGTCCGCCGCGCGCTCGCCGCACTCTCCCGGCCGACCGCCGCCTGACCGACGCTCAGGCCGAGAAGTTCCCGCCGCCGGCGGTCCGCTCCCCCAGCGGTGACGCCGACGTCTCCGCCGGGCGGCCCCGGCTGCGCAGCCCGTCCGCGACCGCGACACCGGCGAGCACCACGACGACGACGCTCTGCGCCACCATCGGGGTCGACCAGATCAGCGGCACTGCGGCCAGCACCAGCACGGCCACCGCCACGACCCGGGGGATGGAGACCCGGCCGAAGACCTCGTACTCGAAGCGGGCCCGGGCGAGCAGGTACGTCACGGGTCCGCCGACGAGGAAGAACAACCACGCCGGCTCGAGTCGGTCGAACGGGTGCACGATCAGCAGCTCGTAGCCGACACCGGCCATCAGCACGCCACCGATGATGAACAGGTGGGTGAAGCCGGCCGAGGTGCCCAGCGGGCCGGGCTCGCGCGCCACGCGCAGGGCCTCGGCGAGCAGGTGACCCGCCCGGTGGAAGTAGACCCGCCAGAACAGCGCGGTGGTGACGAAGGCGAGCACGAAGGCCCCGGCGCGGTGGGCCGAGAACTCCTGACCGCTGTACGTCAGGCCGATCACCAGGATCGACTCGCCCAGCGCGATGAGGAAGATCTGCTGGTAGCGCTCCGCGAGGTGCTCGCCCTCGATGCGCCAGCCGGACGGCCGGGCCGGCCCCAGCCGCGGCACCGGCCAGCCGAGGGCCAGGCCGAGGTAGTCGATCGCCAGGGCGAGCAGCCACAGCGCCATGCGCAGCTCTTCCGGGCCGAGCGCACCCACCACCCAGGGCACCCCGCCGACCGCCGCCCAGGCGGCGAGCCGCAACGGCACCTGCCGGCGCCGGTGCCCGCGCAGCGCGACGGCGATGACCAACGGCCGGCCGATCATCACCCCCAGGTACGCGAGCACGAACGGCAGCGCCCGCTCCTCGAAGGCACGGGGCAGCGTGACCGCCATCACCAGGCTGCCGAACATGGTGCCGACCACGACCGCCTGGATGACCGCCCGCTCCGGCTCGTACCGGCTGGTGACCCAGGTGGTGATGGTCCAGACCAGCCACAGCGTCAGGAAGAGCACCAGGGTCTCGACGACGCCGGCGACCATCCGCCCGCCGGACACCTCCTGGACCAGCCGCGCCGACAACCGGGTCAGCGCGAAGACGAAGACCAGGTCGAAGAAGAGTTCCAGGAAGGTGGCGCGGGACGAGCTGACGCTGGGGCGGAGCAGTCCCGCACCGCCCTGTTCCGCCTGCGTCCCGGCCATCGTGACTTCAACGAGCCGGGGCGGGGCCCGTCACGTCAGGCGCCGGCCGCCTTCGCCTTCGCCTCGGCCTTCGTCTGCTGCTTGTACTCACGGACCCGGCGCAGCGAATCGGCGTCGGTCACGTCGGCGACCGACCGGTAGGCGTCCGCGCCGCCGTAGCCGCCGGCGGCCTCCCGCCAGCCCTCGGGCGTGACGCCGAACCGCTTGCCGAGCAGGGCGACGAAGATCTGGGCCTTCTGCCGGCCGAACCCGGGCAGGTCCTCGACGCGGCGCAGCAGTTCCCGGCCATCGGTGACGCCGGCCCACAGGCCCGCCGCGTCGCCGTCGTACCGGTCGACCAGGACCCGGCACACCTCCTGGACCCGGGCGGCCATGGCCTTCGGGAAACGGTGCAGGGCGGGCGGGGTCGCGAAGAGGGCGACCAGGGCGTCCGGGTCGTACCCGGCGAGTTCGGCGGCGTCCGGCTCGTGCCCGAGCCGCTCGGCCAGGACGTACGGCGACGAGAACGCCTTCTCCATCGTGACCTGCTGGTCGAGGACCATTCCGACGAGCAGCGCCAGCGGGCTGCGCCGCAGCAGCGCGTTGGCCTCCGGGTCGATGGGCAGCTCCAGGGTCATGGCACCATCCTGCCCGCCGCACCGCCCGACGTGCACGCCGACCCGCCCACCCGTCGGCCGGAGGCCGGAGGCCGGACGGGCCCTCGGCGCGGAGGCCGGACGGGCCCTCGGCCCGGAGGCCGGACGGGCCGTCGCGGGAACGGGCGTCGGCCCGGCGGACCGGGAGGTCCGCCGGGCCGATCGTGGGCCTACCGGGTCAGTTGACCACGAAGAGCAGGCGGTTCGGCGAGCCGGAGCCGGGGCTGGTCACCACGCCGGTGGTGGCGTTGCTGGTCAGGTAGCTGCTGACCTGCGCCGGGGTCCACGAGGTGTTGACCGAGAGCACGAGGGCGGCGGCGCCGGCCACGTGCGGCGACGCCATCGAGGTGCCGCTGATCGTGTTGGTCGCGGTGTTGCTGGTGTGCCAGGCCGACGCGATGCTCGACCCGGGGGCGAACACGTCGACGCAGGAGCCGTAGTTGGAGAACGAGGACCGGGCGTCGGTGCTGGTCGTGGAGCCGACGGTCAGCGCGGTCGACGTACGGGCCGGCGAGTAGTTGCAGGCGTTGGCGTTGGAGTTGCCCGCCGCGACGGCGTACGTGACGCCCGAGCGGATCGAGTTGGCCACGGCGTTGTCGATGGAGGTGCTGGCCCCGCCGCCGAGGCTCATGTTCGCCACCGCGGGCTTGACCGCGTTCGCGGTCACCCAGTTGACGCCGTTGACGACGCTGGTGGTGCTGCCGCTGCCGGAGCAGTTGAGCACCTTGACGGCCACCAGGCGCACGCCCTTGGCCACGCCGTAGGTGGAGCCGCCGACGGTGCCGGCGACGTGGGTGCCGTGACCGTTGCAGTCGGTGTTGTTGCTGTCCACAGTGTTGGTGCCCCAGGTGGCCCGGCCGCCGAACTGGCCGTGGGTGGTACGGATTCCGGTGTCGATGATGTAGGCCCGCACGTTGGAGGCGGTGTTCGGGTAGGTGAAGCTGGCGCTCAGCGGCCGGTTCCGCTGGTCGATGCGGTCCAGGCCCCACGGCGGGTTGGTCTGGGTCGCCTGGACCGTGATCACCTGGTCCTGCTCGACGTAGGCGACGGCCGGGTCGGCGGCGAGCCGCCGGGCCTGGCGCTCGGTCATCTTGGCGGCGAAGCCGGTCAGCGCGGCGCTGTAGACGTCGGCGACGCTGCCGCCGTACCGCTTGGCGAGGGCGCTGGCGCGGGTCGGCACGGAGGAGCGGGCGGCGAAGGTGCCGGCGGTGCCCACCGCGTCGGTCTTGAGCACGACGAGGTAGCTTCCGCTGATCGCGTTCGGCGCTCCGGCGCCGCGGATCTCGCCGGTGGGCGCGGCCAGCGCCGGGGTGGTGCTGGCCGCGGAGATGGCCGCCGCGGTGGCGACGACGGCGAACGCCCGGATGAGGCGCCGTCGCGCGGTGGACCCTGATGGCATCGTCTGCCTCCCTTGCCTGGGCGGCCGGCCGGGTTCCGCCGGACGGTCCGCACCATCGACTTATTTCGATGAGATGCTAGCGGCTCATCGACAAATATGACAGAGATTTTGATCGATTGACTTCGGATGTCACGGGTGGTCGCGTCCCGACCGGCGCCAGGAGGCAGGATGGCGATGTGGACGACCACGACATGCTGCTCTCCCCCGCCGGGGTGTCGGCCCTGCGGACCGCTCTCACCGGCGCCAACTTCACGTCGAACGGCATCGCCATTCGGCTGGGCGCGCAGGCCACCGGCGGGGTGGCCCGTAACGACTTCCGCGCCGCGCTGCGCGCCACCGAGGACCGGGACCCCCTCGCCACCCTGATCCGGGTCTTCATCTGCGAACAGACCGAGCCGGAGGCGGCCGTCGCCGCCGCGCTGGCCCCCCTGACCATCGAGGAGGCGCTCGCCGGCGGCCTGGTCGAGCGGCACGGTGACGGGCTGCGGATGGGCCTGGACCTGGAGCCGTACGGGGACGACTGGTGGGTGCTCGCCGACGTGCCCGCCAGCGCCCGACCCGGCCGGCCGCTGCACGCCGAGCACGTCCTCGGCATCGGAGGCGCGACCCAGACGCTGATCGGCGCGACCGTCCGCCGGCCGGTGGAGACCGCCCTGGACCTGGGCACCGGCTCCGGCGTCCAGGCCCTGCACCTGGCCACCCACGCGCGGCGGGTCACCGCCACCGACGTCTCCGAGCGGGCGTTGCGTTTCGCGGCCACCACCGCCGCGCTGAACGGTCAGGACTGGGAACTGCTGCGCGGCGACCTGGTCGCGCCGGTCGCCGGCCGCCGCTTCGACCTGGTGGTCAGCAACCCGCCGTTCGTCGTCGGGCCGGGCACCACCACGCACGTCTACCGCGACTCCGGCCGGATCGGCGACGCGATCGGCGCCGAACTGGCCGCCGCCGCGCCGGGCCTGCTCACCGACGGTGGCACCATGCAGTACCTCGCGAACTGGGTGCACGTGGCCGGCGAGGACTGGGCCGAGCGGGTCACCGGGTGGTTCGCCGGCAGCGGCCTGGACGCCTGGGTGATCCAGCGGGAGGTCGCCGACCCCATGGCGTACGTCAACCTGTGGCTCACCGACGTCGGCGAGGCGGCCGACCCCCGGCGGATGGCCGACTGGCTGGACTGGTTCGACGCGCACAAGGTCGAGGCGATCGGCTTCGGCATCGTCTCGCTGCGCCGCGGCGGCCACGACGACCCGGTCCTGCGGGTCGAGGACCTGCGCCAGCGGGTCGAGGCGCCGCTCGGCGACCGCGTGGCCGGCTGGTTCGACCGCCAGGACTGGCTCCGGGTACGCGGACCCGACGGCCTGCTCGCGGCACGCTACCGGGCCGCCGAGGGCCTCCAGCTACGGCAGGAGGCCACCATGGGCGACGAGGGGTGGGCGGTCGACCGCCAGGTGCTGGCCATGCCGCACGGCCTGCGCTGGACCGAGGAGATCGACCCGCTGGTGCTGGCCCTCGTCGGCGGGGCGGACGGGCGGTTACCGCTGCGCGACCAGCTCGCCCTGCTCGCCGCCGCGCACGACGTGACCGCCGACGAGCTGGCCGAGGCGGCCGTCCCGATCGTGGCGCACCTGGTCGAACGCGGCTTCGTCGAGCCGGTGGTGAACTGATGCGGGCGGTGGTGCAGACCGTCGGCCGCGCCCGCGTGACCGTCGACGGCGAGGTGGTCGGCGCCATCGACGACGGCCTGCTGGTGCTGCTCGGCGTGACCCACACCGACCGCCACGAGACCGCCCGGACGATGGCCCGCAAGGTGCACGAGCTGCGGATCCTCGACGACGAGCGGTCGGCCGCCGACGCCGGCGCGCCGATCCTCGTGGTCAGCCAGTTCACGCTCTACGGCGACGCGCGCAAGGGCCGCCGGCCCACCTGGACCGCGGCGGCACCCGCCGCCGTCGCGGAGCCACTGGTGACGGCAGTCGTCGAGGAGTTGCGCGCCCGCGGCGCCAAGGTCGAGACCGGGCGGTTCCGGGCCCACATGCTGGTGGAGAGCGTCAACGTCGGCCCCCGGACGGTCCTGCTCGACCTGTGACCACGCCGCCCGGCGGGCCCCGCCCGCCCGGCCCGGGGGCCCCCGCGGGGGCGGGGGGGCCCGGGGTAG
>JAEYGD010000167.1 GCA_023402505.1 Actinomycetes bacterium | reverse complement strand
CCGCGATCTTGCACTTTCTGCCCCGACAAAACGTCCGAAGCGCGCATAGCGAGGGCCGAAACTGCAAGATCGACGGGGTGGGGGGCGCGCGGCGGGGTAACGGGCGGGGTTAGGGGAGGGGTTGGGTGGGGGTGCCGTTGCGGCCTCGGTCGTCGAGGAACAGGGGGGAGCGGCCGGTGACCGTGTAGCGGACGTGGGTGACGGCGGGGTCGTGCACCACCCGGTTCGGGGTCAGTTCGAGGCCCTCCTTCTCGCCGAGGCCCAGGTCGGCGTCGAGCAGTCGCAGGCCGGTGCCCAGCACCACCGGCGCGATGTGCAGCTCCAACTCGTCGAGGAGGCCGGCGGCGAGGACCTGCCGGACCAGGCTGCCGCCACCGGCGACCGCCACGTTCTTGTCCCCGGCGGCGGCGCGGGCCAGTTCGACGGCCCGGGCGACGCCGTCGGTGACGTACGTGAAGCTGGTGCCGCCGCCCCGTACCAGCGTCTCCCGGGGCCGGTTGGTGACGACGAAGACGGGCGCCCGGAACGGCGGCTCGTCGCCCCACGGCACCTCGCCGCCGTCGGCCATCCGCCGGCCCATGACGTACGCGCCCGCCGCCTCGAACGTCTCGGCCATGATCTCCGAGTTGGTGTCGTGCGTGCCGCCGCTGAAGCCCTGCCGTTCGCGCCACGCCATCGCGTCGGTCGCCCACCGGGTGACCCGGAAGAAGCCGGCCGCCTCCGCCGACTGCATCCAGTCGCCGTCGCCGGTGTGGCGCGGGCCGGCGTAGAAGCCGTCCAGCGAGACTGACATCTGCGCGGTCACCTTGGTCATCGCGGTTCCCACCTTCGGGTGCGGGGCACCTCCGTGGTGCCCGTTCGCGGAGGGATCGGAGCCGTCCGGACCGGTTCTACACCGACCTCATGTGACCTGGGTCACGTCGAGTCGGGCGGCCTGCCGGCGGAGGAAGCGCTGTTCCGGGAGGCTGCCGGCGAGACGGGCCGCCTCCCGCCACGCGCGCGCCGCGGCCACCGGCTCGCCCGCCCGTTCGAGCAGATGGGCGCGTACCGCCAGCAGCCGGTGATGCCCGGCAAGGGGGCCGTCGGCCAGCTCACCGAGCAGGTCCAGCCCGGCCCGCGGCCCGTGGACCATCCCCAGCGCGACCGCGCGGTTGAGGGTCACCGCCGGCCCGGGCGCGAGCCGCTCCAGCAGCTCGTACAACGCCAGGACCTGTGGCCAGTCGGTGTCGTCGGTGGACGGTGCCTCCGCGTGCACGGCGGCGATCGCGGCCTGCACCTGGTACGGGCCGACCGGCGCGGTGGACAGGGCGTGGGTGACCAGGGCGGTGCCCTCGGCGATGGCCGTCCGGTCCCACCGGGTCCGGTCCTGCTCCGCCAGCGGCACCAGCTCGCCCGCCGGGCCGGTGCGGGCGGGGCCCCGCGCCTCGGTCAGCAGCATGAGCGCGAGCAGCCCCGCCACCTCGCCGTCGGCGGGTAGCCGCCGGTGCAGGCGCCGGGTCAGGCGGACCGCCTGCCGGGTCAGGTCGACCCGGCGCAGTGCGGGCCCGCTGCTGGCGGCGTACCCCTCGTTGAAGATCAGGTAGAGGACGCGCAGGACGACGGCGAGCCGGGGGCCCCGCTCCGGGTCCGGCGGCAGCTCGAAGCCGGCGCCGGCGTCCCGCAGCCGCTGCTTGGCACGGACGATGCGCTGCCCCATCGTCTTCTCCGGCACCAGGAAGGCGGCGGCGATCTCCGGCGTGGTGAGCCCGCCGACCGCCCGCAGGGTGAGGGCCACCTGAGCGGACGGGCCGAGGGCCGGATGGCAGCAGAGGAACAGCAACTCCAGCAGGTCGTCCCGGAGCGGCCCGGCGTCCGCCGGGGGCGCGACCAGCGCGTCCCGGGGTGTCGCGTCGAGCAGGGCGTGCTCCCGGCGCTGCCGTGCCGCGTCGGCGCGGACCTGGTCGACGTAGCGGCGGGCGGCCACCGTCCGCAGCCAGCCGGCCGGGTGCTCCGGTACGCCGTCGGCCCGCCACGCCTCGACCGCGGCGAGCAGGGCCTCCTGTACGGCGTCCTCGGCGCGGCCGAAGTCGCCGTACCGGCGCACGAGCGCGCCGAGGACCCGGGGTGCGAGGTCGCGCAGCAGCTCACCGACGCGGTCGTCGCCGCTCAGAGGTCACCGCCGGTGCCGGTCATCAGCGGCCACACCTCCAGCCCGCCCCCGCTGCGGCCGGTGCCGAAGCGCAGGGCCGGGTACGACCGGGCGATCTCCAGCGCCCGCTCCTCGCTGTCGACGTCGACCACGAAGTACGAGCCCACGTACTCCTTCGCCTCCAGGTAGGGGCCGTCGGTGACCACCGGCGCCTCGTCCACCATCCGTACCGTCCGGGGCCGGGAGACGAGCCCCTGGCTCTCCACCAGCTCGCCGGACGCGCGCAGCGCCTCGTTGAACGCGTCGACCTCGCCGATCAACGTGCTCAGGTCGCCGGCCGGCAGGCTGTTCCAGATCTCCTCGTTGCCGTAGATCAACATCAGGTACTTCATGCGGGTCTCCTTCCGGGCACATCACGCAGCATGCCGCAACCAGGTGCGAAACAGGTCGTCCGTCGGCTAACGGACAGGACGCCGGACGCCTCACCGAAGCACTGTTGTAGCAGGTGAGAGGCGTAAGGATGGCGGGCCACATCCCGATCCTCGGGCCCGGCGGGGACAGCACCGTCCCCGCCGACACCGCCGCCACCGAGCGCGGCTCCGCGGACCCGGCCAGCGCACCGCCGGCCCCGTCCACGGGCCGTGCTCCGACCGGCACCGGTCCGGCCACCGGCCGGTGCCGCCTCCGGACACCGACGTCACCACCTTCGACAGCCCGACCCGGCCGCGCCGACGCCGCCGGGTGACCGCCGTTCGCGGCGCCGGGCAGATCCAGACCTCACCGGCACGCCCCGCACGCGTACCCACCGGCGGCCGGGCGGTCCGGCGTACCCCCGGATCGTCCCCGCCCGACGCGGAGCCGGCGCGGGCGGTCGCCGGGGGACCATCCACGGCCGGACCCGCCCGGCGGGCGACCCGGCGAGTACGAGAGGAGAGGACCATGGCCGCTCCCACCGCGACCGCCTCCCTGAACGCGGCGGTCTACGCACCCGGCGACCCCATGACGCTGACCGTGACGTACGGCGACGCCGACACCCGGCCGGTGACCGTCACCGTCGTGGTCACCGACGCGCAGGGCAACAGCAGCGCCCCGGCGCGGGTCACCGCCGTCATCGACCCGCTCACCCTCACCGTCACCGACGACTCCGGCCGCACGTGGACCAGGCTGTCGGACAACGGCGCGGTGGCCGTCTACCGGGCGGTGGCGTGATGCCCCGCGTCACGGTCACGGTGCGCGACTCGGGCGGGCGCAGCGTCGCCGCCACCGCCGACTACACCATCGCCCCGCCGGTGCTGGGCGGCTACTACCTCTCCGGGGGAGCCGACCCGACGGCCGACATGGTGGGCGGCAACTTCCGCTCGCTCACCCAGTACCGCAGCTTCGCCGACGGCTACACCTTCCCCGGCTACAGCCGGCCCTGGCTGGTGGACCTCGGCAAGGCCGGCTTCAAAATCAACATGGTGCTGGAGCTGAAGCACTACGGCGCCCCGAACACCGGCCCGCAGACCTTCACAGTCGACGGCGCCACGTACACCGTCCCGGCGCCCGCCATGACCATCCAGCAGCGGCCGGGCACGACCTGGCCGAAGGCGTACGGCTACGGCCAGGTGCTCGCCGGGCAGTGCGACGGGCTGTTCGCGCGCGCGCTGTCCCAGTACCGGGCGATGGGCTTCGGCGTCAACATCCAGCTCGCCTCCGAACTGGACACCGACCACGAGTTCGGCACCACCGAGGCCGGCAAGGCGTACACGTGGGCCGAGTCCGACGCCCGCGCCGTGCAGGCCGTGACGTACATCGTCAACTGGTTCAAGGCTCGCAACCCGCCCGCCGGCACCACGTTCTCGGTCGGGCTGGGCGGCTTCGACCGGGCCTGCTACCGGCGCACCCACCCGGAGGCGCTGATGTCGCGGCTCGATTTCCTCCAGTGGAACGTCTACGCCACCAGCCCCACCGACACCGCGCTGGCCCGGTTCCGCCGTACGAAGGACTGGGCGGTCGCCGACCTCGGCCCGGTCGCGCTCTCCCGCCCGGTCCTGATCGCCGAATGGGGGGTGCGCTTCGCGGAGATCCCCGACCAGGCGGCCTGGATCCGCACCGTCCCGCCGGCCATCGCCGCGCTCAACGCCGAACGCGGTCCCCGGATCGTCCGGACCAACTACTTCAACTCCGGCTGGGGGACCCTGTCACCGAAGGCGACCGGCCTGGCCGCGCTGAGGGCGGCGTACGCCACCCGCCCGTACGTGTGAGGAAGGTCCGCCGTCGACATGCCGGCCCGCCGTCGCCCGGCGTCGGCGGGCCGGCATGTCGCGTCGCCCGGCGTCGACGGGCCGGCCTCCCTATGCTCGGGAGAATGGAACTGCGGATCTTCACCGAACCTCAGCAGGGCGCCACCTACGACGACCTGCTCGCCGTGGCCCGCCGGGCCGAGGAGACCGGCTTCGCCGCCTTCTTCCGCTCCGACCACTACCTGAAGATGGGCTCGGTGAGCGGCGACCCGGGGCCGACCGACGCTTGGACGACGCTCGCCGGACTGGCCCGGGACACCCGGTCGATCCGGCTCGGCACGCTGATGACCGCCGCCACCTTCCGGCTGCCCGGGCCCCTCGCCATCACCGTCGCCCAGGTCGACCAGATGAGCGGCGGCCGGGTCGAGCTGGGCATCGGCACCGGGTGGTACGGCGAGGAGCACACCGCGTACGGGATCCCGTTCCCGTCGCTCGCCGAGCGGTTCGACCGGCTCGAGGAGCAGCTCGCCGTCATCACCGGCCTGTGGGAGACCCCGCCCGGCAAGACGTACGACTTCGCCGGTCGCCACTACCCGGTGAGCGACTCGCCGGCGCTGCCGAAGCCCGTGCAGTCCCCGCGCCCGCCGATCCTGCTCGGCGGCATGGGCCCGAAGCGCACCCCGCGCCTCGCCGCCCGGTACGCCGACGAGTTCAACCTGCCGTTCGCCTCGATCGAGGACACCGTCGCCCAGTTCGAGCGGGTCCGCGCCGCCTGCGCCGAGCTGGGGCGGGACCCGGCGACGATGACCTGGTCCAACGCGCTCGTGCTGTGCTGCGGCCGGGACGACGCCGAGGTGGCGCGGCGGGCGGCGGCGATCGGCCGGGAGCCCGACGAACTGCGCGCCAACGGCCTCGCCGGCACCCCGGCCGAGGTGGTCGACAAGATCGGCCGGTACGCCGAGACCGGCAGCCAGCGCGTCTACCTCCAGGTGCTCGACCTCGCCGACCTGGACCACCTGGACCTGGTCGCCGCCGAGGTGCTGCCCCAGGTGTGAGGGCCGCGGAGCGCTGATCCGCCGGGGGCGCTGGGGGCCCGCCTCCGGTGACCGGCGGTTCAGCGTCCGGCGGGGTCGCCGTACACGGTGTCGAGGCGGCCGTCCCGGTCGCTGTCGACGTACGTGAGGTCCGGGACCCCGTCGCCGTCGAGGTCGACCTGCACCACGTCGGCCACGCCGTCGCCGTCCAGATCGGTGACCACCTGTACCGACCCGTCGAGGTGGCGGGTGACGATCGACCGGCCGGCACCGCGCGGGGCCGGCCCCGGCTGCGGCACCGGGGTCGGGGCGGGCGGCGGCGCCGGGGTGGGACGAGGGCCCGGCGTGGTGTCGGGCGGGGCGCTCGCCGGCAGCACCCCGATACCGGTCGGGTCCATCTCCTCCTCGGACGGAAACACGTCCCCCCGAGGCGCAGGATCGCGATAACTACTCATCCCGCAAAGATGGGGGGGGGGGGGGGGGGGGGGGGGGGGGGGGG
>JAEYGD010000164.1 GCA_023402505.1 Actinomycetes bacterium | reverse complement strand
CCCCCCCCCCCCCCCCCCCCCCCCCCCCCCCCCCATTCCGGCGTCGATGGGCAGGTCGACCCCGGTGACGCTGCGGATGCGGCCCGAGGCGAACAACACGACCAGGGCGGCGATCTCCTCCGGCTCGATCATCTCGCCGGTGGCCAGGCCGGCCATCTTCGGGACCGTCGCCAGGAACTCGTCCGGCGTCATCCCAGCCTTCTCGGCGATGTGCGGGTTGGTCCACAGCCGGGTCTTCACCGGCCCGGGAGAGATCGTGTTGACCCGTACGCCCCGGGGGGCCAGCTCGGCCGACAGCGCCTTGCCGATGTTGGCGACGGCGGCCTTCGCGGCCGAGTAGTGCGCGAGCCGGGGGTCGGCCATCGTGCCGTTCATCGAACCGATGTTGACGATCGTGCCCTTGCGTTCGACGAGGCTCGGCAGCGCCGCCCGGGTCGCCCGGACGGTGGTGAGGACGTTCAGCTCGAACGTCTGCCGCCACACGTCGTCGCTGATGCCCAGGAACCCGGGGGCGAGCATGACCCCACCGCCGACGTTGTTGACCAGGATGTCGATGCCGCCGAACTCGGTGAGCGCCCGCTCCACCAGCAGCTTCGGTCCCTCCTCGGTGACCAGGTCCACGGTGAGGGTGTGCGGGGTGGCCTCCTTCAGCTCGGGGCTGACGGTCCGCGCACCGCCGTACACGTCGGCGCCGGCGGCGGCGAGCGCCCGCACCACGGCGAGCCCGATGCCGGCGCCGGCCCCGGTGACCACCGCTTTCTTGCCGGACAGGTCGATCTGCATGCTCGGTCTCCTGTTGGTCGGAGGGCCCCGCTCGGTCGAGGGCCCGCTCGGTGTGGCCCGCTCGGTCGGGGGCCTGGTCGGTGTGGCCCGCTCGGTCGGGGGCCCGCTCGGTCGCGGGCCCCACCCCGTCGGGGGCCCGCTCGGTAAGGCCGCTCGGTCGAGGGCCCGCTCGGTCGCGGGCCGCACCCGGTCGAGGCCCGCTCGGTAGCCGGCGGCCCGCGGTCAGAGCGGGACGCGTCGCTCGGTGAGGAACTGTCCGGTCGGCCCGTCGGCGGGCAGGGTGGCGACGTCCGCGATGAACCGGGCCGGCACCTCCGGCGGGGTCGTCATGTGCGGCATCATCCGGGTCCGGACCCGCCCGGGGTTGACCGCGTTGACCAGCACCCCGGTGCCGGCGGTCTGCCCGGCGACCAGGGCGGTGAGCCCGTTCAGGGCGCTCTTGGACAGCGAGTAGCCCGGCGCGCCCGCGAAGAGGGCGCCGCCGAACTCCGCGGTGGTGCCGCTGGAGACGACCACCACCCGGCCCCAGCCCCGCTCGACCATGCCGGGTACGAACGCCTGGAGCACCCGCCACGTGCCCAGCAGGTTGACCCGCAACGTCTCCTCGGCCAGTTCGATCGGGGCGGTGAGCGGGTCGGTGCCGCCGTCGAGCAGCACGCCGGCGTTGCAGACCAGGACGTCGACCGGTCCGACCCCGGCGGCGGCCTTCCCGACGCTGTCCGGGTCGGTCACGTCGAGCTGCTGACCGCGTACGCCGGGGCCCAGCTCGGCCGCCGTGCCGGCGGCGGCCGGGGCGTCGCGGGCGGTCACCGTGAGGGCCAGCCCGCGGGCGTACAGCTCGGCGGCGACCGCCCGGCCGATGCCCCGGTTGGCGCCGGTGATCAGCGCGTGGCGTCTCACCAGGTCACCGGGACCTCGCTGAAGCCCTCCATGAAGCCGCCGAGGGCGCGGGGCAGCCGGGCGGCCGGCACGGCCAGCCGGATGTCCGGGAACCGGCGCAGCAGCGTCTCGGTGGCGACCTGGAGTTCCATCCGGGCCAGCGCGGCACCGACGCAGTAGTGGATGCCGGCGCCGAAGGTCATGTGGTGGTTCTCCGGGCGGCGGATGTCCACCGTGAACGGGTCGGTGAAGACCGTCTCGTCCATGTTGGCGGACTCCTCGGAGAGCAGCACGCTGGAGCCCTTCTTGAGGATCGTGCCGTCGGACAGCTCGATGTCCTCCAGCGCGTACCGCAGGGTGCCGATGGAGGAGCCCATGATCTGCGTACGCAGCAGCTCCTCCACCGCCGAGGGGACCAGCGAGTAGTCCGCACGGATCTCCTTGACCAGGTCCTGGCGGTGCAGCAGTACGGCGGTGCCGGTGCCGATCTGGCTGGCGGTGGTCACGTAGCCGGCGATCAGCAGACTGCGGGTCCAGTGGTGCAGCTCGTACTCGGACAGCCGGTTGTCGTCCTCGTCCCGGACCTTGATCAGGCTGGTGATGAGGTCGTCCTCGCCGGGGTTGGCCCGCTTGTACTCGATCAGCTCCACCAGGTACTGCCACAGCTCGGTGCGGCACCGCTCCACCTCGTCCGGCGGCAGCTTGGTGACCGAGAGGAAGCCGTCGACCAGCGACCGGAACCGGTTGCGGTCCTCCGGCGGGATGCCGAGCAGCTTGCAGATCACCAGGATCGGCAGCGGGAAGGCGAGCGCCTCGTTGAGGTCGGTGGGCTTCTCGCCGGCGGCCATCGCGTCCAGCAGTTCGTCGGTGACCTGCTGGGCGTACGGGCGGAGCAGTTCGATCCGGCGGGCGGTGAACGCCCGGGTGACCAGCCCGCGCATCCGGGTGTGGTGGGGCGGGTCACCGTCGATCTTCGGGTCGACGAACAGCTCGTTGTCGGCGGCGATCCGGGCCACGTCGGGCCGGGCGACGTTCTTGCTCAGCCGGGGGTCGGCGAAGAGGCTGCGTACGTCCGCGTAGCGGGTCACCATCACGGCGGTGTCGCCGCTGGGCAGGCGGACCTCGACGAGGGCCTGCTCACGCAGGCCGCGCAGCGCCTCCGGGACCTCCATCGGCGGGGTCCACGGGAAGGGGTAGGGAACCGGGGCCTGGGCAGTCATCTCGTGCCCTCTCTCGTTGACTCCTCGAACGGCGAGCGCCGGCCCGGACCGTCCGAAAGGGACGTCGTGCAGGACTCGGCGAATGCCCATTCGTAACGGATGCTGTTGGAGAACTGCTCGACGAGCGTGGCCCGCTCGCCGGCCGTGCCGTTCTTGCCGACGTCGTCGGCCATGTCCAGGAACGCCCGCACCGCGTACCGGTAGGACTCGCCGGGGTGGTAGGCCTCCACCCACGGCCGGTAGCGGGAGCCGGGCGGGGTGTCGCGCAGCAGCCGGTCGGAGACCTCGGCGTTGAACCACACCATCGGCAGCAGGGCGCCCACCCCGGCGGCGAAGGAGGCCGCGGTGGCGGCGGTGAGGAACGCGGTGTGGGCCTGTGTCGCCGGGTCGATCGGCGGGTCACCGAGGGGGCCCGGCAGGCCGGTGGTCGCGGCCAGGGCGGCGCTGTTGGCGCGCAACCGGTCGCGTGCCTCCATGGTCCCGGCCACCGACTGCGCGAGCAGCAGGGTGTGCGCGTCGTCGGTGGCCGCCGCCGCGCAGCGGGCCAGCGCCCGGGCGTACGCCGGGAGCAGGTACCCGGTGTCCTGGGCGAGGAAGTGGGCCAGCGCCGCCGGCGGCAGCGAACCGTCCCGGATCCCCGACCAGAAGGGATGGTCCTGCACGGCGCGCAGCACCGGATCCCGGATCTCCCGCAGTTCTTCGTGCAGCAGCATCGGCCGTCCTCCGTCCGGGCGGGATGGTCGCGGCGGACGCTATCGGGGGCTGCTTGACCCCGGCTGGAGCAGGCGTACGCCGGTGGCGGGCGTCCGCGAGCCGGCGTCGGCGAGCCGGCGTCGAGCCCGGCGGCGGAGATTGGCCCTGGCACGGCCGTGCCGGTCAGCGACGTCGTGAGGGGTACGCCATGGATCTCGGCCTGACGGACAAGCGGGTGCTGGTGACCGGGGCGACCCGGGGCATCGGCCGGGCCACCGCACGGGCCTTCGCGGACGAGGGCGCCCGGGTCGCCGTCACCTACCACACCTCGGAGGCGGCCGCCGAGCAGGTGGTCAAGGAGTTGGGCGGGGACGAGCGGGCGCTCGCGGTGCCCTACGACCTGGCCGATCCCGCCTCGGTACGGGCGGCGGTGCGCCGGGTGGAGGAGTGCTGGGGCGGGATCGACGTCCTGGTGGCCAACGCCCAGACCTGGGTGTGGATCAACCCGGAGGACCTGCCGGCGTACCAGGACCTGCCGCTCGATCAGTGGCTGGACCGGTTCCGGGAGAACGTGGAGGGTCACCTCTGGACGGTGCGCGAGGTGCTCGGCGGGATGCGCCGGCGCGGGTGGGGTCGGGTGGTCCTGCTCTCGTCGGTCACCGCCCTGCACGGCAATCCGGGATCGGAGGTGTACGGGGCCGCGAAGGCGGCGCTGCACGGCTTCGTCCGGGGGTTGATGTGGACCCGTGACGGGGTGCTGGCCAACGTGGTCGCGCCGGGCGGGACGTTGACCGAGAGCTTGGACAACGTCGACCCGGAGCTGGTGGCGCAGGCCGCGCGGGACACGCCGAGCGGTCGTCTCAGCACGGCGGAGGACGTGGCGCGGCTGGTGGTGTTCCTCGGCTCGGCGGCCAACGGCAACGTCAACGGCGAGATCGTCCGGACCGCCGGCGGTCGGTGACCCGACCGGGCCGATGGCGGGCCGATGGCGGGCCGATGGCGGGGCGACGGCGGGGTGCGGAACCCCTGGTGGCCTGCGGTCCGGTCGGGCCGGCAACCGGGAGATGCCGACGCTGACCGGCGCTGCCGAGCTGCCCCGAGGACGGCGGTCCTGTCCGTGGGGCAGCTCGACAGCGGTGAAGACGGCGACCCACCCGTACCGGGGGGCGGCGAGCAGCGTGCGCTGACGGCCGTCGAGGGACGGCCCGGCGGGACGGCCGGGTGGGGATGGGAAGGGCGGACGGCCGGTCGGTGGTGGAGGCCCGACTCCGGCACCCGTCCGCGGTCTCACGCGTTCGAACCGAGCCGTGGCTCGATGAACTCGTGGTTGAGGCGTTCCCGCGCGTACAGCCGGATCAGCCGGTGCAGCCGGTAGCGGACCACGCCCTCGTCCGCCCGCGCGTCCAGGAGGTTGCAGGCCACTAGGCGGCTGAGCTGCGTTTCCACGGCGTCGGCCGGGGTGCCGAGCAGGCTGGCCGCGGTGGCGGCGGTGAAGTGCGGCGGTGGGAGCAGGCTGAGCAGTCGCAGGGCACTGCGGTCGTGCGGCTCCAACCGGTAGTAGGTCTCGTCGTAGTTGGTGCGGACGTCGAACTCGGCGAACCGCAGTTGGTCGAGTGCCGCCGGCCCCGACTCGATCAGCGCGGCCATCTTGCGCAGCGACCACGTCGGCGCGGCGGCCAGCCGGGCGCCGACGCAGCGCAGGGCCAGCGGCAGGTGACCGCAGCGGTCGGCGAGCCGCTCGGCCTCCTCGGGCTCGGCGTCCACCCGGGCGGCCCCGAGCATCGCGCGCAGCAGCGTCACGGCCTCGCCGGTGGTCATGACGTCGAGCTTGGTGACCTGGACGCCGGGCAGGACCTGCAGGCCCCACCGGCTGGTCACCACGACCGCGCTCTCCGGTGTGGCCGGCACGAGCGGCGCGATCTGGGACGCGTTGGCGGCGTCGTCGAGGACCACCAGGAGCCGCCGGCCGCTGGTCCAGGTGCGGTAGAGGCTGCTGCGCTCCTCGACGGTCGGTGGGATCTGCTGCACCGGTACGCCCAGCGCCCGCAGGAATCCGGCGAGGACGTCCATCTGCGAGGTCGGGTTGCGGGACGAGCCGCGCAGGTCGGCGAAGAGCTGGCCGTGCGGGTACCGGGCCCGCTCTAGATGCCCGACGTGCAGGGCCAGAGTCGTCTTGCCGACACCGGTCATGCCGCAGATCGAGATCGCGGCGGGCGCGGTGCCGTGCTCCTGGTCCGGGTTGAGGACGGCTCTGACCCGCCGCACCACCTCCTCCCGGCCGGTGAAGTCGGGTATGTCCGGCGGTAGTTGCGCGGGCGGTGCGGCGCGGGACGGGGCCCGCTCGGTGGCCGTCGCCGGCCGGGGTGCCGGCCGGCTCTCCGCCGGCTCGGCGTTGAGCAGGGACCGGTGCAGCCGCTGGACGGCCGGGGACGGTTCCAGTCCGAGCTCGTCGATGAGCAGTTCCCGCAGCCGCCGGTAGACCTCGAAGGCCTCGTACCGCCGGCCCGACCGGTCCAGCGCGGTCATCAGGTTGGCGTGGAACCGTTCGTGCAGCGGGTAGCTGCGGACCAGTTCCTTCAGTTCGCTGATCAGTTCCTCGTACCGGCCGAGTTGCATGTCCGCCTCGATCCGCATGCCGAGCACCCGGAGCTTGTTCTCCTCCAGACGGGTCATGTGGGCGGAAAGGATCTCGCCGGCGTTGACTCCGAGCAGGGCGGGTGCGCGCCAGAGTGCCAACGCTTCGGTGAGCAGTTCGCTGGCGCGCTGGGCGTCGCCGCGTTCCCGTTCGAGGCGGCCCTGCTGAGCCAGCCGTTCGAAGTGGCACACGTCGATGTCGTCGTCGTTGACGTCGAGCAGGTAGCCACAGGTCTGGGTGTGCAGCCGCGCCAGGCCGGTCGGGTCCAGCACGTCCTTGCGCAGCTTGTAGATGTAGGTCTGCAGTGTTGTCATCGCGCTGTCCGGAGGGTTGTCCCCCCACAATTCGTCGACGAATTCACTGACTTGGACGACCTGGTTGCGACGCACCAGAAGAAAGGCCAAGACTTGGCGAACCTTCGGTGCGGTCGGGGTAATATCCCGGTCGTCGTGCGTGACGGACAATGGGCCAAGAATGCGGAACACCATTAGCTCCCCCAGGAAATGGTGCGGAGTTGACGCTCGTCCGATCGGCCTGACTGTCGATGGGCAATGCGGTGGTGGATCAAACCCCCCGATACCTACGTCAGCCGTTCGGCGGCATGATCGACATGCTCCGTGGCGCAACTGCTACAGACTGTAAGTTGCGGCCCCAGCACGGTCAAGGTTCCGTGGGTCAGGTGTCCGACCTTTCCCGCCGGTAGCTTGCGTGCTAATCGCACGCGATCCTCACTGCTCGACAAACTGCCTCACCAGGTCCAAATCGGAATCGCATACGTAGCCACGCAATCTATTGTGACCTGGCACTCTGGACAAAAACCGGCATCGATGCCGTCCCTTTTGCGCGCCTGACGAATATCGCGCCGACCCCGCCAATTACCTCCGTCCCGGCGGGCGTCCGGCGGATGTCGAGTACGCCTCGAGGACGCGTCCGGCGCAGCCGCCGCCACCGAGTCCGGCTTCAGCCGCGCCCCAGCGGGACAGGGTGTGCTTTGGCGGCGGTTCCGGGCGGGACCGCCGCACGTCCGGTGCGCGAGGAAGGGGTGCCCGCATGTCCGACCAGGTGACCCGGTCCACGCCCGACGAGGCCGCGCCGGAGGACGGCACACCGGCCGGAACGCGTCATGTCCGGGTCCTGGTCTACGCCGCGGCACCCGCCGGCGAGCCGGACGCCGTCGCGGCCGCGTACCACCGGATCAGCCGTGACCTGGCCGGGACTCCCGGGCTGGTGCGCAACGAGCTGCTCCGCTCCGCCGACGACGACCACGCGTTCGTCGTGATGAGCGAATGGACCAGCCTGGACGCCTTCCGCGCCTGGGAGGCCGGTGCGGCGCACCGCGGCACCACCGCGCCCCTGCGCGACTACCAGCGGGTCCCCGAGCCGCGCCCGTTCGGCGTCTACGAGATCGCCGCCACGTACTGATCCGGTGGGCGTTCGGGATCGCCCACCGGATCAAAGTGCCGCCCGCCGGCCCCCCCCCCCCCGCCCCGGCCCCCTGCACCAACCGTCCCACC
>JAEYGD010000155.1 GCA_023402505.1 Actinomycetes bacterium | reverse complement strand
GCCGCCGCCTGGCCGGGAGCCGGTGCCGGCCCCGACGTCATGGCCCCCGGGCCGACCCGCAGGTCGTCGCGCGGTCCCCCGCCGACCTTCGGGCCGTGGCCGAGCCGCGCGGACGGCCGCTGCGCGCCGTCGCCGCCGAGCCGCTCCCGGAAACGGCGGAAGCGGTCACCGACCGGACTCACGAGGACCCCCCGACGAACGCGGCGACGGCAGCCGCCGCCATGGCCAGTGCCGCCAGCCCGGCCCGCTTCCACATCCGGGGCAGGTCACGGGTGGTGACCACCGGGTCGGGTGGCAGCCCGTACACCTCCGGCTCGTCCAGCAGCAGGAAGAACGCGCCGTCGCCACCCACCCCGTCGCTCGGGTCGTGGCCGTACAGCCGCGCCTCGGTGACGCCGCGCTCGTGCAGTGCGGCCACCCGTCCGGCGGCCCGCTCCCGCAGCTCCTCCAGCGGGCCGTACTGGATCGACTCGGTGGGGCAGGCCTGCGCGCAGGCCGGCGTCATCCCGGCGCCGATCCGGTCGTAGCAGAGGGTGCACTTCCACGCCCGCCCGTCGCCGGCGCGCCGGTCGATGACGCCGTACGGGCAGGCCGAGACGCAGTAGCCGCAGCCGTTGCAGATGTCCTCCTGCACCACCACCGTGCCGAACTCGGTGCGGAACAGCGAGCCGGTGGGACAGACGTCCAGGCAGGCCGCGTGCGTGCAGTGCTTGCACACGTCCGACATCATCAGCCAGCGGAAGTCGGTGCGGCCCTCGGCGCCGCCGGTCCGCCCGGGTGGCGCCGAGCCCGGCATCCCGAGGAACTCGGTGCCCGCCGGCGACGCGGCGGCCGATCCGGCGGTCGGGTCGTCCGCGACCGGCGGCGTACGGCGCCCCGCCGGGAGCGGCTGCTCGACGAACGCCACGTGCCGCCACGAGTTCGCGGTCAGCGCGCCGGTGTTGTCGTACGACATGCCGAGCAGGTCCAGCCCCGAACCGGGAACGTCGTTCCACTCCTTGCACGCCACCTCGCACGCCTTGCAGCCGATGCAGACGCTGGTGTCCGTGAAGAAGCCCATCCGGGGCGGTGCGCCGGTCCACCCGGCCTCCGGCGCCGGGTCCAGTGGTCCGTAGAAGCTGTTCGGGTCAGGAAGCACCGGTCCTCCTGTCGCTGTCACCGGTCGCGTCACCGGCCCGACCCGGCCGGTCGCCGTCGCCGGTCGCCGGCCCGGGGCCCGGCGTGAGCAGGGGCCCCACCCGGCCGGCCACGATGCCGGCCCGGCGGCGGTACTCCTCGACGAGGTCCCCCAGCGCCGGCCCGGTCGGACGCCGGCCCGGCCGCACGTCGCAGGTGCCCACCTTGCTCTCCTGGATCAGCACGTTCGGGTCCAGGGTGATGCCGAACAGGTCGTTGGCCGAGTCACCGGTGACCAGGCCCTCGAACCCGAAGTGGTACGGCAGCCACACCTGGTGGATCACCCGGCCGTCCACCCGCAACGGCGTCAACCGGTCGGTGACGAGCACCTTCGCCTCGATCACCGCGCGGCCCGAGACCAGGTGCGCCCAGCCCAGCTGCGCCAGCCCCCGCTCGGCCGCCAGCTCCGGCGACACCTCGACGAACATCTCCGGCTGCAACTCCGCCAGCGGCCGCACCGTGCGGCTCATCCCCCCGGCCGTGTGGTGCTCCGTCAACCGGCTCACCGTGAACACGTACGGGAACACCTCGCTGTGCTCCTGCGGCGGGCTCGGGTTCACCGAGTTCACCGGGTGCGCGTACACCTTGCGGGTCGGGTTGGCCTGCTGCCGGTACAGCGGGTTGCGCACCGGCGACTCGGCCGGCTCGTAGTGCGTCGGCAGCGGCCCGTCCAGCACGCCCGACGGCGCGTACAGCCAGCCCTTCCCGTCGGCCTGCATGACGAACGGGTCATCGCCGGCGAGCGCCTCCGACCCGGACGCGCCCTCCGGCGGCCGGTACGACGGCGGTTTGGTCCGCTCGAAGTCCGGCACGTCGTAACCGGTCCACTCGCCCGCCTCGGCGTCCCACCACACGTACTTCTTCCGCTCGCTCCACGGGCGGCCCTGCGGGTCCGCCGAGGCGCGGTTGTAGAGGGTACGGCGGTTCGCCGGCCACGCCCAGCCCCACTCGGCGGCCACCCAGTCCTGCTCGTGGCGGCTCTTGCGCCGCGCCGCCTGGTTCACCCCGTCGGCGTACACACCGGTGTAGATCCAGCAGCCGACCGCGGTGGAGCCGTCGTCGCGGGCCTCGGCGAACGTCGACAGCGGGCGACCGGTCGCCACCTCGTACCCGTTGATCTCACGCAGGACGGCCTCGGCGCTCGGCTCGGCGTGCCGGCCGTGCGTGGGGTAGTCCCAGGTCAGGTCGAGCAGCGCCCGGTCGCGCGGCTGGTCCGAGCCGGCCAGCCTCGCCCGCAGCCGGCGCCCGAGGTGGTAGAAGAACCACAGCTCGGAGCGCGCGTCGCCCGGCGGGTCGACGGCCTTCTCCCGCCACTGCAGCAGCCGCTGGGTCTGCGTGAACGTGCCCTCCTTCTCCACGTGCGAGGCCGCCGGCAGGAAGAACACCTCGGTGCGGCACTCCTCCGGCACGATCTCCCCGGTCGCGACCTCCGGCCCGTTCTTCCAGAACGTCGCCGACTCGATCAGGAACAGGTCCCGCACCACCAGCCAGTCCAGGTTCGCCATGCCGAGCCGCTGCGCGCGGCCGTGCGCGGAGCCGACCGCCGGGTTCTGGCCGAGCAGGAAGTAACCCCGCACCTTCCCGTCGATCATGTTGAGCACCTGCTGGTACGTGCCGTGGTCGCCGGTCATCCGGGGCAGGTACCCGTAGCAGAAGTCGTTCTCCGGTGTCGCCGCGTCACCCCAGTACGCCTTGAGCAGGCTGGTCGCGTACCCGCGGGCGTTGCCCCAGAAGCCCTTCTGGCGCGGGTGGTGGATGCTGCCGACCCAGTCGTCGAACGTCGGGTGGTCGGCGTGGTGCGGCATCGGCAGGTAGCCGGGCAGCAGGTTGAACAGCGTCGGGATGTCCGTGGAACCCTGGATGCTCGCGTGCCCCCGCAGGGCCAGCACCCCGCCGCCCGGCCGGCCGACGTTGCCCAGCAGCAGCTGGATGATCGCCCCGGTGCGGATGTACTGCACGCCGACGCTGTGCTGCGTCCAGCCCACCGAGTAGATGAGCACACCGGTACGCTCCCGGCCCGAGTTCTCCGTCCAGGCGCGGGCCAGCTCCAGGAACTTCTCCCGGGGCACACCGCACACCCGCTCCACCATCTCCGGGGTGTAGCGGGCGAAGTGCCGCTTGAGGATCTGGTAGACGCACCGGGGATGCCGCAACGTCTCGTCCCGCCGCGTGTCGCCGCTGACCTGGGCGCCGTGCGACTCGTGCCGCAGCCCGGCCGCCGTGTCGCGCTCCTTCTCGGTGTGCCCGCTGCCCGAGTCGTGCTCGTGGCCCGCGTACTGCCAGCTGTCCTGCACGTACGTGCCGGCCGCCGGGTCGAATCCGGAGAAGAAGCCGTCGCCGTCCTCGACGTCGACGAAGTCGTCGCTGACGATCGTGGCGGCGTTCGTGTACGCCAGCACGTACTCCCGGAAGTCCAGCTCGTTGCTCAGGATGTAGTTGACCACCCCACCGAGCAGCGCCACGTCGGTGCCCGCGCGGATCGGCAGGTACGTGTCCGCCAGCGCGCTGGTACGCGTGAACCGCGGGTCGACGTGGAACACCTTCGCGCCGCGCCGCTTGGCCTCCACCACCCACTGGAAACCCACCGGATGGGCCTCCGCCATGTTGGAGCCCTGGATGACGATGACGTCAGCGTTGGCGACGTCCTGCTGGAAGTCCGTCGCACCACCGCGACCGAAGCTGGTCCCCAGACCGGGGACGGTGGCGGAGTGTCAAATGCGCGCCTGGTTCTCGATCTGGAGTGCCCCCATCGCCGTGAACAGCTTCTTGATGAGGTAGTTCTCCTCGTTGTCCAGCGTCGCCCCGCCCAAGCTGGAAATGCCCAGCGTACGGTTCAGCGGCCGGCCCTCGCCGTCGACGTCCTCCCAGGTCTGCTCCCGCGCGGCGAGCACCCGGTCGGCGATCATGTCGAGCGCGGTGTCGAGGTCCAGGTCCTCCCACTCGGTGCCGTACGGCCGCCGGTAGCGGACCCGGGTCTCCCGCAGCGGACTGGTCACCAGGCTCCTGCTGGCCGCACCCTTCGGGCACAGCCGACCCCGCGAGATCGGGCTGTCCGGGTCGCCCTCGATCTGGACGACCCGCTCGTCGGAGACGTACACCCGCTGGCCGCACCCCACCGCGCAGTACGGGCACACCGAGCGGGCCACCCGGTCCGCGGACCCGGTGCGCGCCGTCAGCTCCGCCGACCGCGTCGACTGCGCCGCGGCACCCCGGCCGAGCGGATCCGTGCCGGTGAGCTGCCGATAGACCGGCCAGCCCTGGATGAAGCTGCGCAGGCCCACCGCGACACCCCCTCCCGGCCCCGACGCCGACCTCTCGAACACTAGGCCAGCCCGCCGCCGCGCGCGACCCGATCGTCGCCCGGGTACGCGGACAGCGCCGCCCCCGGGCCCGGATGGGCTCGGGGGCGGCGCTGGGGTGCCGGTGTGCAGGTCGCCTCTCGGCGAGTGGCGCGACGCGGCTCCAGCCGGACGGTATTCCGCGAAGGCAATTTAGGTGAGGCCCGGGGACACTGGACACACCGACACCTGACTCAACACGCTACCCGCCCCGGCTCTTCCGGCGGTACCAGTGACCCCCATCACCCGCCTCGTCCCGCCCGCCGGTCGGTGATTCTTGGACGGTTTCCGTTAGCGCTGAACGATTCCGGTGAGCGTGCGGGGCGAGAGGACGCCGCTGGCCGGCACCCGTTGTGGGTGCCGGCCGGCGGTCTTGTTCCCCCTGTGTGAGGAAGGTTTGTGGTTGTCAGCTGTTCCAGTGTTCGGCGACGAGGTCGGCGGCCTGCTGTTCCCACTGGGCGTAGTGGTCCGGGTAGGCGGAGACCTGGACGGTCTGCGCGGCCACGGTCAGCGGCATGTCCTGCCAGC
>JAEYGD010000148.1 GCA_023402505.1 Actinomycetes bacterium | reverse complement strand
GCTGGCAGGACATGCCGCTGACCGTGGCCGCGCAGACCGTCCAGGTCTCCGCCTACCCGGACCACTACGCCCAGTGGGAACAGCAGGCCGCCGACCTCGTCGCCGAACACTGGAACAGCTGACAACCGGACAACCACAGACCTTCCTCACAAGGGGGAACCACGCTGGCCGGCACCCACAACGGGTGCCGGCCAGCAGTGCTCCTACCCCGCGCCTGACGGTCGACAGGGCCGACCGCGGGCACCCGGCCCGATATCCGGTGGAGACGGCAGCCCGGGGAGCCGGGCCGTCAGGTGGCGCTGATCGTGCCGGTCATCAGCAGGGCGAGCACCAGCGTGCCGAGGGCCACCCGGTAAAGGACGAAGACGTACAGGGTGTGGTGGGCGACGTAGCGCAGCAGCCAGGCGATGGCGGCGTACCCGACGGCGAACGCGATGATCGTGGCGACCACCATCTGCGCGACGCTGGGGACCGATGTGCCCGGCGCGGCCGGTTCGAAGACGTCACCGATGCTGAAGATGCCGGACATCACGACGGCGGGGATGGCCAGCAGGAACGAGTACCGGGCCGCCGTCTCCCGGGTCAGGTTGAGCAGCAGGCCGGCGGTGAGCGTGCCGCCCGAGCGGGACACGCCGGGGATCAGCGCCATCGCCTGGGCAAAGCCCATCGCCACGCCGTCCTTCATCCGGAAGTTCTCCAGGGTGCGGGTCTGCCGGCCCCAGTACTCGGCGAACGCGAGCACGAACGCGAACACGATCAGGGTGGTGGCGACCAGCCACAGGTTGCGCCCGGCGGTACGGATCTGGTCCTTGAACAGGAATCCGAACAGGCCGATCGGGATCGAGCCGACGATGACATACCAGGCCATCCGGTAGTCGAGGCTGGAGCGCACCGAGCGGTCCCAGATGCCCACGACCCAGGTACGGGTGATCCGCCAGATGTCCTTGGCGAAGTAGATGAGCACGGCGGCTTCGGTGCCGAGCTGGGTGACCGCGGTGAACGACGCCCCTGCGTCGCGTTCGAAGAAGATCGCAGAGGTGATCCGTAGGTGCCCGGACGAGCTGACCGGCAGGAACTCGGTGAGCCCCTGCACGACGCCCAGGACGATGGCCTCGACCCAGGTCACTCCCCGACTCCCGACAGGTCAAGAGCCTCGGCGACGGTGCGCAGCGTCTGCACGCCACTGTCGCGGTCGGCGGCGAACAGGGTCACCGACAGGGTGGTGACGCCGGCGGCGGCGTACTCCCGCATCCGCTCGGCGATGCGCTCCTTCGGGCCGAGCAGGGAGGTACGGTCGATGAACTCCATCGGTACGGCGGCGGCCGCGTCGCGCTGCCGCTTGGCGAGGTAGAGGTCCTGCACCTCGCGGGCGGCGTCGCCGTACCCCATCCGGGTGGCGAGCTGGTTGTAGAAGTTCTGTTGCCGGCTGCCCATGCCGCCGACGTAGAGGGCGGCGTACCAGCGCACCAGCTCGGCACAGGACTCGATGTCGTCGCCGACGACGACCGGCACCGACGGGACCACGTCGAACCCGGCGAGTTCCTTGCCGGCCTTGGCCCGGCCGGCGCGGACGCTGGCGAGCTGTTCCTCGGCGAACTCGGGGGCGTAGAAGATGGCGAGCCACCCGTCGGCGATCTCGCCGGCCAGTTCGAGGTTCTTCGGGCCGACGGCGGCCAGGTAGAGCGGGATCTGCTCGCGTGGGGGATGGAAGCCGAGGCGCAGCGCCTTGCCGGGCCCGTCGGGCAGGGGCAGCGTGTAGAACTCGCCGTCGTAGCTGACCTCCTCGCGGGCGAGGGCCATCTTGACGATGTCGACGAACTCGCGGGTGCGGGCGAGGGGCTTGCCGAACCGGACGCCGTGCCAGCCCTCGGAGACCTGCGGGCCGGACACGCCGAGGCCGAGCCGGAACCGGCCGCCGGAGAGCGCGTCGATGGTCGCCGCGGTCATCGCGGTCATCGCCGGGGTGCGCCCGGGGATCTGCATCACCGCACTGCCCAGCTCGATCCGCTCGGTCTGGCCGGCCATCCAGGCGAGCATGCTCGGCGAGTCGGATCCGTAGGCCTCCGCCGCCCAGACCACCGAGTAGCCGAGCCGGTCAGCCTCCCGGGCGAGAGCCAGATGGTCGGCCGGCGTGCTCCACGCCGTCTGGTATCCGAGGCTGAGCCCGAGTCGCACTAGGTCCTCCCCCATTCGCTGCACAGGTCGCACCAGGTTACGCAATGCCGTGGCCGGGTCCGATCACCGGCTCGGGCAAACCGGTGGGAGCGGGACACCGGTGACCCGGGCGAGCGGATCCACGGGCTGGCCGGCAGACTTGGCGGGAGCGAGGATATCGGTGCGGCCCACGTTGGAAATAAGGTTCAGCCATGCAACAGCGACCGCTCGGCCGAAGCGGGCTGGCGGTTTCGCGGCTCGCGCTCGGCACCATGACCTGGGGCCGGGACACCGATGCCGACGACGCGGCGGCCCAGCTGAAGAGCTACCTGGACGCGGGCGGCAACCTGATCGACACCGCCGACGTCTACGGTGACGGTGACGCCGAGTCGGTGATCGGCTCCCTGCTGGGCACGCTGGTCCCCCGGGACGAGCTGTTGATCGCCACGAAGGCGGGGCTGCGGCCGGGCAGCGGCCGGCGCCGGGACGGCTCGCGGGGGCATCTGCTGCGCACCCTGGACGCCTCGCTGCGTCGCCTCGGCACCGACCACGTCGACCTGTTCCAGGTTCACGGGTACGACCCGGACACGCCGCTGGAGGAGACCCTGGCGGCGTTGGACCACGCGGTGGCCAGCGGGCGGGTCCGCTACGTCGGCGTGTCGAACTTCTCCGGCTGGCAGACCGCCCGGGCCGCCGCCTGGCAGGCGGCCTGGCCGGGCCGGGCTCCGGTGGTGGCCGCCCAGGTCGAGTACTCGCTGCTGGAGCGCGGCATCGAGCGGGAGGTGCTGCCCGCCTGCGACGCCCTGGGGCTGGGGGTGCTGCCCTGGTCGCCGCTGGGGCGCGGGGTGCTCACGGGCAAGTACCGGCACGGCCGCCCGGCCGACTCCCGGGCGGCGTCGCCGCACTTCGAGCGGTTCGTCGCCACCTACCTGGATCCGCGCTGCTCCAGCATCGTCGAGGCGGTCGCCACCGCCGCGGGGGGTCTCGGCGTCTCCCCGCTGGAGGTCGCGCTGGCCTGGGTCCGCGACCGGCCGGGCGTCGTGGCGCCGATACTCGGCGCGCGCACGGTGGGGCAGTTGCTGGGCGCGCTCCAGGTGGAGCGGATGACCCTACCGGATGAGATCATCACCGCGCTCGACGACGTCTCCTCCGTCCCGGTGGGCTATCCGGAGCGCGACGGCTGAGGCCGGGCCGCGACGGCGCAGGCCGCGGGGGTGGCGCCGGGGCCGCCCGGCTGGGCAGCATAGGGCTCATGGACTACGAATACGCGCCGCTGCGGTTGCCGCCGAATGTCGACCGGTTGACCGCCGCGGCGCAGCTGGCGATCCAGGCGGAGTTCTCCGGGTGGGAGTTGGCCCGGGTCCGGTTGTTCCGCGACGGGACGCGGCAGGTGATGCTGCGCCGCCGCCGGGTCAACCAGCCCCAGCCCGGCCTGTCGTACTGACGAGGACGCCGGCGTTCCCGGTGCCGACCGGCACCGGGGAGCCGCCTGCCCCGCGAGGCGGTGGTCGACCGCGCCGCCGGGCTCGGGCGGGACCCTAGTGGGCGTGGTCGTGCTCCTCGTCGTCGAGTTCGAGGAACGGGTGCTCGTCGAGCCGGCCGACCAGCCGGTCGTCGGGCAGCGGCTGGAACGGGCCCACCGGGTCGTCGTCGTCGAAGGACTCCAGGTCGACCGGGGTGCCGACCTCGCTGACCATGACGACGCCGTCGAGTGGCTCCAGCTCCGGGACGTCCAGCGCGGCGAGCGAGCCGTCGCCGCTCTGCAGCAGCTCCAGCACCGCCTCGCCGACCCCCTCGACCGGCGCCGGCTCGTCCTCGGCGGGGGTGCCCTCCCGGCGGGCCGCCTCGGCGGCGCGCAGGAGCGCGGCGACGCTCGGCACGCGGTAGTCGCGCCGCTGCCGCACCGAGATCACCCGCGGGTGCGGGTCGGTCTCCTCCAGCCCTTCCGGGCCGCCGAAGCGCCGGTCGGCCTCGTCGGGGTCGATCGCCCGCACGTCCCAGGGGGTCACCTCGCCGAAGGCGTCCATCAGTTGCTCGTCGTAGGCGTACGACGCGTTGTTCAACGCCACGTACGCCTGCCAGACGTCGTCGTCGTCGATGCGGCCCTGCGCGGCGCGTACGGCGGCCAGGTGGTGGCGGGCCGCCTCGATCACGCGTTCGAGGGCGGCGTCCAGCTCACCGTGCTGGTCGGTCATGTGTGGCGTCCCTTCGGGAGGTGCCGCGCCGTGAGGCGGACGCGGCTCAGCAGGTGCGGAGGAAACGGTCGAGAACCCGCACGCCGAACTGTAGTCCGTCCACCGGAACCCGCTCGTCGATGCCGTGGAACAGCGCGGAGAAGTTCAGGTCGGCGGGCAGCCGCAGTGGCGCGAAGCCGAAGCAGCGGATGCCGAGCTGCGAGAACGCCTTCGCGTCGGTGCCGCCGGAGAGCATGTACGGCACGGGCCGGGCGCCCGGGTCCTCGGCGCGCAGCGCGGCGGACATCGCCTCGACCAGGTCACCGTCGAAGGTGGTCTCGAGGGCGGGCTGGCGCTGGACGTACTCGATGGCGATGTCCTGGCCGACCAGCTCGCGCAGCTGCCGCTCCAGCACCTCCGACTGGCCGGGCAGGCTGCGGCAGTCGATGGTGGCGGTGGCCCGCCCGGGGATCACGTTGTCCTTGTAGCCGGCGGCCAGCCGGGTGGGGTTGGCGGTGTTGCGGACGGTCGCGCCGACGATGTTGGCGATCGGACCGAGCTTGGCGATCGCGGTCTCCGGGTCGTCCGGGTCCAGTTCGATGCCGAGCACCTCCGACACCTGCTCCAGGAAGGCCCGAACGGTGTCGGTCATCACGATCGGGAAGCGGTGCCGGCCGACCCGGGCGACCGCCTCGGCGAGGGCGGTGACGGCGTTGTCGTCGTGCATCATCGAGCCGTGGCCGGGGCGGCCACGGGCGTGCAGGCGCAGCCAGTCGATGCCCTTCTGGGCGGTCTCGATGAGGTAGAGGCGCCGGCTGTCGTCGACGGTGTAGGAGAAGCCGCCCACCTCGCCGATCGCCTCGGTGCAGCCCTCGAAGAGCCCCGGGTGCCGCTCGACGAGGAAGTGCGCGCCGTAGTCGCTGCCGGCCTCCTCGTCGGCGGTGTACGCCAGCACGATGTCCCGGGGCGGGCGGACGCCGGTGCGCTGCCAGTGCCGCACCACGGCGAGCACCATCGCGTCGAAGTCCTTCATGTCGATGGCGCCCCGGCCCCACAGGTAGCCGTCGCGCAGCTCGCCGGAGAACGGGTGCACCGACCACTCGTCGGCGTCGGCGGGCACGACGTCGAGGTGGCCGTGCACGAGCAGGGCGGGTCGCGCGGGGTCGGTGCCGGGGATGCGGGCGACCACGTTGGCCCGGCCCGGTGCCGACTCGTGGATCACCGACTCGACGCCGACCTCGGCGAGCTTCTCCGCCACGTACTCGGCGGCGCGGCGCTCACCGGCGCTGGTGTCGTTGTCGCCGGTGTTGGTGGTGTCGATGCGCAGCAGGTCCCGGCAGAGGTCGACGACCTCGTCGGTGGGCGCGGGCTGGGCGGGGGCGCTGGTCATTGCCTCTTCATACCAGCCGGGCCGGCCGGTCGGCTCCCCCGGCCGGTCCGGGCGCGGTTTCGCCGGCCGCGGGTACGGGTACCGGCGCTCGCGACACGCCGGACGCCCGCCCGGGCACCGCCGGCCGTACCGTCAGGAGGGCGCCGTGACCGTTCCCCTGCCCCCGCTGCCGCCCACCGGCGAGGACGAGCACTACCGGCCCGGGGGGCGCAGCATCGCCGACATCGTCGACGCCGAGCACCGCGAGCTGTGCGGGCTGGTCGACCGGCTGGCCGGCGGTGACCCCCGGACCGCCCCGGAGGGCGGCCTGGAGGTGCTGACCGCGGCGTTGTCGCGGCACCTGTCCGCTGAGGAGCAGTACCTGCTGCCGGCGGTGCGGGCCGCCCGCCCGGAGGACGCCGGGCGGGTCGAGCGGGTGCTGCGGGGCGACCGGGAGCTGCTGACGGCCCTGGCCGGGCTGACCCCGGACGGGCTGCCCGACGTGGCGCAGCGGGTCCGGCGGCATGTCACGGAGGTCGGCGCGCTGGTGCGTGACCTGCGGGAGGTGGCCACCGGGGAGGAGCTGATCCGGCTGGGCAACCGCCTGGAGATCGCCGAGGAGGCGGCGCCGACCCGGCCGCACCCGGGTACCCCGGCGACCCCGCCCTGGAACAAGATCGTCGAGCCGGCGATGGGCGTGGTCGACAAGCTGCGCGACGCGGTCGCCGGCCGGCCGACCCGGATGACCGATCTGACCGAACCTCCACCCGGCTGAGTGGTCCTGCACACATCGCCAATCGTTGATCCGTCCGAACCCTTCCCCCGGCCGCCGCACGGCCCTACCGTCGGGCTATGAACCTGGAGCTCCGCCACCTCCGGGTGGTCTGCGCGATCGCCGAGACCGGCAGCGTGACCAAAGCCGCCTCGACGCTGGGCCTGGCCCAGCCGGCCCTGACCGCCCAGCTCCAGCGCATCGAACGCACCCTCGGTGGCCCGCTGTTCGAGCGCGACCGGCGGGGCGCCCGTCCCACCGCACTGGGCGAGTTGGTGCTCGCCCGCGCCCGCGTGCTGCTGCCGGCGATGAAGGGCCTGCAGGACGAGGCGGCCCGGCTGGCCGGCGCCGGCGACGCACCCCGCCGCTACCGGTTCGGCGGGGTGAACAGCCCGATCCTCGGCCGGATGGTGCACCGGCTCGCCGCCGAGCAGCCGCAGGCGCAGATCACCACGTACGCGTCCTGGTCGGCCGACGAGCTGGGCCAACTCGTCGCGGGTGGCCGCCTCGACTTCGCGCTCAGCGGCGTCTGCGGCGACTCCAGCCCGTCGGGCGAGTTCGGGCTGTGCTGGCGGGAGGTGTCGATCGACCCGGTGCACGTGCTGCTGCCGGAGACCCATCCCCTGGCCGACCGGGACGAGATCCGGCTGGCGGACCTGCGGCACGAGCAGTGGGTGGCGGCGCCCGGCGACGGCTGCTTCGGGGACTGCTTCGCCGCCGCCTGCGCCCGCGCCGGCTTCACCCCGCGCAAGGTGTACGAGGCGGACGTGCGCGGCTGCCTGGACCTGGTGGACGCGGGCGAGGCGATCGCGCTGTGCCAGGCCACGTTCCGCCCGATCGCCGGGCTGGTGACCCGGCGGCTGGCCGGGATCCCGCTGCGGTGGCGGTTGATGCTCGGCTGGCACCCGGACGCGCCCGCCGCCCGCGTCGCCGACCGGGTGCTGCAGACGGCGCTGGCCGCGTACACCGACGCGCTGGCGGCGCACCCGGCGTACCTGGCGTGGCTGCTGCGCAACCCGGGATTCGGGGCACGGCAGCCGACCGGGGGTCTGAGCACGCCCGCGACCTCAACAGTCGGGTAGCTCCCGCAGGATCCGCTCGTAGGCGGCGAACGAGGCGGTCACCGCCGCCTCCGAGACGCACTCCGGATAGAAGGTGGCATCGACCCGCGCAGCGCCGGTCGGCTCCGGCCAGACCTCGACGAGCAGCTCACTCATGGGCTCCGGCACGGGCGGCCGGTGCACCTGGACGTCCGCACCGGGCAGGTCGAGCCGCGGCAGCCGGTTGTCCTGCAGCACGAACATGGTGCGGAACAGCGGGTTGCGGCCGCGCTGCCGGACGGGGTTGACGGCCCGTACGACGTCCGGAAACGCCAGGGCGTGCAGTCCACGGCCGGCGATCATCTGGCGGTGGGCCCGCCGCACCGCGTCCCCGAGCCCGGCGTCGGTGTGCGGGGCGAGCCGCAGGCACACCGTGTCGACCAGGCAGGTGACCACGTCCGACTGGCTCGGGTGGCGGCGGACCGAGACCGGGACACCGATGCCGAAGTCGTCCTGGCCCAGCACCTCGGCGGTCGCGCGGCCGTAGGCGGCGACCAGGACGGCGAAGCGGGTGGTGCCGAGCCGGCGGGCGGCCCGGTCCACACCGTCGAGCACCGTCACCGCGAGGTGGTGGGTGCGAACGGCCACGCTGAGGGTGTCGCTCTCGGTGGCTCCGCGGATGACCCGGTGCTCGGGCAGGTCGGCCAGGAGCCGGACCCAGTACTCGGTGCTGGCCCGGGACGCCGCCCGCCGGCCGGCCTCGGCCCGCCGGTCGGCCACCGCGGCGGCCAGGTTGGGCGCGGGCACGCTGAATTCGGGGGTACGGCCGGCGGCGCGGGCGGCGTAGGCGACGGACAGGTCGTCCGCCAGCACAGGTTCCGACCAACCGTCATAGCTGACGTGGTGGATGACGAGGGAGATCAGGTGCTGGTCGTCGACGCTGGTGTGGTTGCCCCGCCAGACCTCGGCCGACCCGAGGTCGAGCGGCCGCAGCAGATCCGCCCGGGCCACCTCCCAGGCCGCCGCGAGGTTCGCGAACGTGCCCAACTCGGCGAACCGGACCGGGTGGTCCTTCTCGGGCACCAGGAAGGGTTCCAGGTCCGGCTCGTAGCGCGCTCGCAGTGCCGGGTGCCGCTCCTGGACGTCGGCCATGGCGGCGCGGAAGACGGCCGGGTCGAAGCCACCCCGCGCCAGGTAGCCGATGAGGCAGTGCCCGGCCGTGCTGTCGGGCCGCATCTCGTGCTCCACCAGGAAACCGACCTGGGTGTCGGCCAGTGGGACCTCGGGGCCCACCGGTTGGGGCGCGCCGTCGCTGGCGTCGCTGTGCCGGACCAGGTCGGCCAGGTCGGCGACGGTGGGCACGGCGAACACCTCCTCCGGCGGTGGCGACACGCCGAACCGGCTGCCGAGGGCCATGCACAGACGCAGCACCTGCAGGGAGCTGATCGTCCCGTCGTCGAGTCGGGTGGCGCCGGTGGCGTGCGTGCCGGTGACACCGGTGACGAGCGTCGCCACGGCGGCGAGCACCGGATCCGCCGTGGGGTCGGGCGCGGGCTCCCCGGCCGGCGCCCGCGTGGCGTGGGCCCGCAACGCGGCGTGGTCGGCCTTGCCGTTGGCGGTGACGGGAATCCGGGGCACCGGGACCAGCCGGTCGGGCACGAGGTGCCGGGGCACCCTGGTGAGCAGGGCCGATCGCACCGTGTCCGGGCCGTCGGCGGCGCCCTCGGCGGGGACGTAGTAGCCGGCGAGGCCGGTGCAGGTGCCCGACGGGTCGAGGTCGGGCAGCACCACCGCGTCCACCACGCCGTCGACGGCCCGCAGGTGTGCCTCGACCTCGCCCGGTTCGATGCGGTGGCCGCGGACCTTGACCTGGCGGTCCACCCGGCCGAGGAACCGCAGCAGCCCGTCGCGGCCGATGGCGCCGCGGTCACCGGTGCGGTACAGCCGGATCGGGCGACCGGCCACCGGCAGGGTGACGAACTTCCGGTCGGTCAGCTCCGGGTCGCCCAGGTATCCGTCGGCCAGGCCGTCGCCGCCGACACAGATCTCGCCTGGTTCTTCGCGGTGGCAGAGACGGTCACCGTCGAGGACGAACACCGACGTCCCGGCGACGGCGTCGCCCAGTGGAATGCCGGCGGGGTCGTCGCAGTCGGCGGGGGTCACCTCGTGCGTGGTCACGAAGACGCAGGACTCGGCCGGCCCGTACCCGTTGACGAGCCGGACGGCCGGGTGGTGCCCCAGGAAACGGCGTACGTGGGCGGCGGAGAGCCGCTCCCCGCCGACCCAGATCTGGCGCAGGCCGTCGAAGGCGTCGAGATCCTCGTCGACGATCACGTTGAACAGGGAACTGGTGAGCCACATCGAGTCGACGCCCTCGTCGACGAGCCGCCGAAGCGACGCGCTCGTGGGCAGGCGTTCGTCGTGCAGGACCGACGTGCCGCCGGTGAGCAGCATCGACCAGAGTTCCAGGGTGAGGCCGTCCCAGGGCAGCGGCGCCCACTGCGGCATGCGGGACTGCGGGCCGAAGTCGCCGTGCAGGGCCCCGGGGCCGAACAGCCGGGTCGTGGCCCGGTGCGGCGAGAGGATCGGCTTCGGCGTGCCGCTCGATCCGGAGGTGAAGAAGACGCAGCACACCTCGTCGCCGGAACCGCCCACCGCGGCGACCGGGGCGTCCCTGCCGTCGAAGAGGTCCGCGGTGGGCTGCCAGGTGGGCAGGCCGCCGACCGACCGGTCACCCACGACCATCCGGGCGCCGACCGCCGCCACCATCGAGGCGAGCCGCTCGGCCGGCCAGCGCACGTCCAGCACGGCGTACGCGGCACCGCGCAGCAGGATGCCCAGCAGCGACGCGACCAGCTCGGGCGAGCGGGGCAGCAGGACCGGCACCACGTCACCGCTGGACACCCCGGCCCGGTCGAGCGCCGCGGCGGCCCGGTGGGCCGCGCCGGCCAGGTCGGCGTAGCTGATCGTCCGGTCGCCGGCGACCAGCGCGGGAGCGTCGCCGCGCCGCGCGGCGACGCGGAGGAAGACCTCGTGGACGGTCCGACCGAACAGGTACGGCGGTGGCGGGCCGTCGAGCACCGCCGGCTGCTGCGTCCGGTCGCCGGCCCACGCCTCGGTTGACATCGCCATCGATCACCCCTCCGTCGCCTGACCCGGTTGCCGCCGGGCGGTGCCGGCTCCGACCGGCGGGCCCGTGGGCTGACGGCGCCGGTGGGCGCCGGGGACACGACCGTCCGCACCGCTCGGGAGGCGGACCACGGGATCGGCGGCGCGATGCCTCCGAGCTGGTCGGAGGCATCGGTAGCGGGCCAGCCCAGCCGTCGGCGTCATCGGCCGGCCGTATCGAGTGCGGAACCGCGCGTGTCGAACATCCCCGTGCCGCCTCCGCCGTCGCCGGGCGGACGCGTCCGGCCCCGAGTCTGCCGGCCGCCCGGCGTCTCGGCAACCCCGGGTGGCCGGCCGGCGACGGGGTCGACCGTGGACGGTGGTGGACGGTGCGCGGGCATGACACGGGGCAGCACCGTACGAGCATGTGTGGTTACATCGCATCCGCGAGCAGGCGGTCATCGATGTCCGGCGCGGATCGCGGCCGACGCTCGCTCCCGCACGCCCGCGTCCCGGCGCGGACAGGGCGGCCGTCCGGCGGCAGGCCGGCTGCCCGGACCACGATGGAGGACCGCAAGTCGATGGAACCTGAACCCAGTACCACCTTCCGCCTGGTACGGAACGACGCCGGCCAGGTCAGCATCTGGGCGGCCGGCCGGCCGCTGCCCGACGGTTGGGCGGACACCGGCGTCAGCGGCTCCCGCGCCGAGTGCCTGGACGACACGCGGGTGCGCGTCGCGGCCGGCACGCCCGCCCAGCTCGCACCGGACGCCGGCGACGAGGGCACCCTGGTGCGCCTGTTCGCCGGCACCGTCGCGCGGCACGGCTCCCGGCCGGCGGTCACCGACGACCGGCAGACCCTGACGTACGCCGAGTTGGACCGGCGCTCCGACGCCCTCGCGGCCCGGCTCGTAGACCGTGGTGTGGGTGCCGACCACACGGTGGCGATCTACCGCCGGCGCGGGGTGGACGTCTTCGTGGCGATGCTCGGCGTGCTCAAGGCCGGGGCCGCGTACGTCGCGGTGGATTCGCGCTATCCGGATCACCGGCGGGACCTGATGATCGAGGCCAGCGGCGCAAGCGTCACGCTGGTGGAACCGGGGTGGGCCGACCGGCTGGCGCACCTCGCCACGGACGTGTGGGAGTGGCACAGCGAGCCGGTGACCGGCGACCCGGGCGGCGCGGCCGTCCCGACGCCACCGACCGCGCGGAGCGCCGCCTGTCTGCTGTTCACCTCCGGATCGTCCGGGGCTCCGAAGGCGGTCGTCCTGGAGCACCGCAACCTGGTGATGTTCGGTGCCAACCCGGCGCTCCCAGCCCTGCACCCCGGCGACCGGACCGGCCAGATCTCCAGCCTGTCGTTCGACGCGTTCCACTACGAGACCTGGTGCAGCTTCGCCCACGGCGCGGAGGTGGTGGTGCTGCCCGCGATCACCGACCTGATCGCCGCGGACCTGCAGCGGGAGCTCCGGCGCCGCCGGATCACCGCGATGCTGGTGCCGACGATGGCGGTGAACCAGGTCATCAAGGAGGACCGGGACGCCTTCGCGCCGCTCCGGATCCTGCACACCGGGGGCGACGTCCTGCTCCCGGCGAGCTGCCGGGACGTGCTGGGCAGCGCCTTCACCGGGCGGTTCTTCAACCTGTACGGGCCGACCGAGGCGACGACCGCGTGCACCGCCTACGAGGTGCGCGACACGAAGGAGGAGGCCGGGACGGTGCCGATCGGCACCGCGATCGAGGGTGCCACCGTGTACGTCCTCGACGGCGACCTCGAGCCGGTCGAGGCCGGCCGGACGGGCGAGTTGCATGTCGGGGGCGCGGGTGTCGCGCGCGGCTACCACGGGCAGCCCGGGTTGACCGCCGAGCGGTTCCTGCCGGACCCGTTCGGTCCGCCCGGTTCCCGGATGTACGCGACCGGTGACCTGGCCCGACTCGGCGACGACGGGCTGATCGAGTTCGTCGGCCGGGTGGACGACCAGGTGAAGATCCGCGGGTACCGGGTCGAGCCGGGTGAGGTCGAGCGGCAGCTCGGCCGGCACCCGCTGATCCGAGAGATCGCCGTGACCGCCACCGGCGAGGGCCAGGACAAGCACCTCGTGGCGTTCGTCGTGCTGGACGAGGGGGTGACGCCACGGGAGCTACGGAGCTTCGCCACGGAGGTGCTGCCCGATTTCATGGTGCCCGCCTCCTTCGTGACGCTGCCGGAGATTCCCGCCAACGACCACGGCAAGCGGGACTGGCGACGGCTCGGTGAGCTCTTGGAGGAGCACCGACGCCGGGTCGAGCAGCACGAACCACCCCGGACGGAGGCGGAGCGGTACCTCGCGGCGTTGTGGGAGGAGATGCTCGGTGCCGAGCGGGTCGGTCTCACCGACGACTTCTTCGCTCTGGGCGGGCACTCGCTGCTCGCCTTCCGGGCGCAGCGCCGGATCCGGCGGGACCTGCGGGTGGCCCTGGAGTTCCGGGACCTGCTGGACAACAGCGTGCTGGGCGAGCTGGCCTCGGTGGTGTCGCGCAAGCAGCGGGAAGGGGCGGACCGGTGACCGGCACGGTGGCCGTCGACCTGACGGACCTCGACGCCTTCGTCCGCAACGAGCACCACGGGATGCTGGCGTGGCTGCGGGAGCACGACCCGGTGCACCAGCACCCGCTCGGCGACGGGGCGTTCTGGGCGCTCACCCGCTACGACGACGTGCTGCGGGCGTACCGGGACCACACCACTTTCAGCTCGTCGTGCGGCGCCATCCTCGGCGGTTCGTTCCGTAGTGAGACCGACACGGCGGCCGGTCGGATGCTGGTCGCCAGTGACCTTCCCCGCCAACGTCTGCTGCGCCAGCAGATGCACCCGGTGTTCGCGACGGGCATGGTGGACCGGGTCCGCCGGCAGGTCGACCGGCTGGTCACCCAGGCGCTCGACCGTCTGCTGGCCGCCGGGGGCGGTGACGTCGCCACCGAGCTGGCGCCGGAGCTGCCCGCCGGTGCGCTGATGACGATGGTGGACATCGGACACGCGGACGCGCTGGAACTGGTCTCCCTGACCCGCCGGATGATCGGCTTTCAGGACCCGGATCTCGTCGGCGCGGAGGACGACGAGGCCCGGCTCCGGCTGGCCTGGCTGCAGAGCGAGATCTTCGAGTTCTTCGCCGACCTGATCCGGGAGCGTCGTGCCCGTCCCGGCGACGACCTGGTCAGCATCCTGCTCCGGGCGGAGATCAACGGCCGCCGGCTGCCCGACGAGGACATCCTCTACAACTGCATGAACGTGGCCGTCGGCGGCAACGAGACGTCGTCGTACACCACCTGCGCGGGCATCACCGCGCTGATGGAGTTCCCGGACCAGTACGACCTGCTGTTGGCCCGTCCGGACCTGCTCGACTCCGCGATGGAGGAGATCCTGCGGTGGGGGTCGACCAACGCGTACGTGCAGCGGGTGGCGACCCGGGACGTGACGGTGGGCGGCAGGGAGATCCGGCAGGGTGATTCGGTGACCCTGTGGAACGTGGCGGCGAACCGGGACGAGCGGCAGTTCCCCCGGGCGGACCGGTTCGACATCACGCGCTCCCCCAACCGGCACCTGACCTTCGGCAGCGGCATCCACCGCTGCGTCGGAGCGCCGGTGGGCATGGTGGAGCTGGCCAGTGTGTTCCGGCCGTTGACCGAGCGCCGGATCCGGCTGGCGCCGGCCGGCCCGGTGCGCCGGCTGCGGTCCAACTTCATCCTCGGCACGATCTCGTTGCCGGTGGTCGTGGCCGCCTGACGTGGGCGGCCCGCGGCGCCGGCAACCCGGTTGCCGCGGCCGCCTTTTCCGGCCCCCCCGGGCGCCCCCCCGGCCGCCCGCCCCGCACCCCCAACGCCGGAAAA
>JAEYGD010000131.1 GCA_023402505.1 Actinomycetes bacterium | reverse complement strand
CGGGGGAGACCGCCGAGTTCCTGCGTTCCCGGGGCTACGCCGTGGCCTCGTACACCGGGCAGGCGGAGGACGCGGACCGCCGCGCCGCCGAGCAGGACCTGCTCGACAACAAGATCAAGGCGCTGGTCGCCACGAGCGCCCTCGGGATGGGGTTCGACAAGCCGGATCTCGGGTTCGTGGTGCACCTGGGCGCGCCGCCGTCCCCCATCGCGTACTACCAGCAGGTCGGGCGTGCCGGCCGGGCCGTCGCCCACGCCGAGGTCCTGCTGCTGCCCGGTGTCGAGGACGCCGCCATCTGGCGGTACTTCGCGTCGCTCGCCTTCCCGCCGGAGGAGCAGGTGCGCGCGGTGCTGGCCGCCCTGCCCACCGACCGGCCGCTGTCCACCCAGGCCCTGGAGCCGCTCGTGGACCTGCGCCGTGCCCGGCTGGAGCTGATGCTCAAGGTCCTGGACGTCGACGGCGCGGTCCGCCGGGTGCGCGGCGGCTGGATCGCCACCGGCGAGCCGTGGACCTACGACGAGGCCCGGTTGCGGCGCGTCGCCGCCGCCCGCACCGCCGAGCAGCAGGCGATGCGGGAGTACGCGGCCACGCCCGGCTGTCGCCTGCGCTACCTGCGCGACTGTCTGGACGACGCGGGTGCGGCCGACTGCGGCCGGTGCGACCGGTGCGCCGGCCCGGTGTTCGGCGCCGACGTCTCCGACGCCGCCCTGCGGGCCGCACAGACCTTCCTCGGCCGCCCCGGTGTCGAGATCCCGCCGAAGAAGCTCTGGCCGACCGGGCTGGAGGCGGTGGGCGTACCCCTGAAGGGGCGCATCGCCCCCACCGAGCAGGCGCTGCCCGGCCGGGCCGTCGGCCGCCTGTCCGACCTCGGCTGGGGCGGCCGGTTGCGCGAGCTGGTCGGGCCGGACGCGGCGGACGCCGACGTACCGGACGACGTGGCCGCCGCCGTCGTCGAGGTGCTCAAGGCGTGGGCGCACGGTGCCGACCCGTGGCCGCGTCGCCCGGTCGGGGTGGTCGCGGTCGGTTCGCGCCGCCACCCCCGACTGGTCGCCTCGCTCGCCGGGCGGATCTCCGCGGTGGGCCGGCTGCCGCTGCTCGGCGCCGCCGCGGTGGCCGCCGCGAGCGGTCCGCGCGGCAACAGCGCCCAGCGGGTACGCGCCCTGCACGGCGCGGTGACCCTGGCCCCGGAGCTGACCGACGCCCTCGTCGGGCTCGACGGGCCGGTGCTGCTCGTCGACGACCTGGTGGACTCCGGCTGGACGATGGCGACGGTCGCCCGGGAACTGCGCCGGGCCGGGGCGCCGGACGTGCTGCCGCTGGCCCTGGCGGTGGCCGGCTGAGCCGCTCGCACCGGCCGGCGCGGTACCGTCGGAGGCGGTCCACCGTCACCGCGGGGGAGGCCGCTGAGCTGCCCGTACCGTCGTCCGGGCGGCCTGGAAAGTTCCCGGGCCGCCCGGATTGCGACGGTCGCCACGCCGGGCCGGCACCCGACCGGGAGCCGGCACGGCCGGCGGTAGCGTGAGCGGCATGACCGAGCAGCCGCCGGACGCCGTGCGCGCCGAGGGTGTCTCCGCCGCGCCGGACGGGAGCACCCTCCGGCTGGCGCTGACAGTCGGCGGGCTCGTCCTCGCGGTGCTGCTCGGTTTCGGGCTCGGGCGCCTCGGCGCCGGCGACGCGGCCACGGCGGTCGGCTACGACAGCGCGCTGGCCGACCACACCCACGCGCCCGGCACCGGGGCGCACGACCACGGCGCCGACCAGGGACTCGCCGCCCAGGCCTCCGGGCTGTCGGTCAGCGCGGCCGGGTACACGATCGCCCCGTCGACCGGGGACATCACCGCCGGCCGGGCCGGCGAGCTGAGGTTCCAGATCCGTGACGCGCAGCGCCGGCCGGTGACCCGGTTCGCGGTGGTGCACGACAAGCCGATGCACCTGATCGTGGTCCGCCGGGACCTCACCGGCTACCAGCACCTGCACCCGACGATGGCGGCGGACGGCACCTGGTCGGTGCCGCTGACGCTGCCGCAGCCGGGGGTCTGGCGGGCGTACGCCGATTTCACCGCGCTCGCCGACGACGGCCGGCAGACCGCCGTCACCCTGGGAACGGACCTGGCGGCGGCCGGCGACTACGAGCCCCGCGCGCTGCCGGCCGCGACGACCGCGACGACGGTGGACGGGTTCGCGGTCGACTACGAGGGGACTCCGCAGGCCGGGCTGTCGGTGCCGCTGACCTTCCGGATCGCCTCGGGCGGCGGCACCGCCGCGGTGGAGCGCTACCTCGGCGCGTACGGCCACCTGGTCGCGCTCCGGGCCGGGGACCTCGGCTACCTGCACGTGCACCCGGAACCGGAACTGGTCGACGGGGCGGTGCGGTTCTGGCTGACCGTTCCCGGCTCCGGTCGCTACCGCCTCTACCTGGACTTCCAGGTGGCCGGTGTGGTGCGGACCGCCGAGTTCACCGTCGACGTGCCCTGACCGGTCAACCGACCCGGCGGATGGGCCGGCGCGCCAGGTAGCGCAGCAGGTCCCGGATGTGGTGCTTCTCCTCGGCGGGCACCGTCGGGTCGGCGAGTCGCTGGAGGATCACCCGGACGTCCGCGTCGACCGGCCCGTCGTCGCTGCGCCGGCGGGGTGCGGGGCCGGCGTCGGGCAGGCCGAGGGCGCGGAACGCGGCCGCGACGGGCAGGTCGAGCGCGGCGCAGAAGCCCCGCACCTTGGCGAGCTCGGGGTAGTCCTGCCAGTCACCGGCCAGCCAGCGGAAGACGGTGGAGCGACCGACACCCGTGTGAGACGCCAGGTCGGTCACCGTCCAGCCGCGCTCCTCCCGGGCGTCGTCGATGGCGCGTCGCACGAAGCGTGCGAACGCCGCCTGCGGCGTTACCTCTCCCGAAGCCATTCCAGCGGGTCTTCCCTCCCGACCGGCACCCGGCCGGTGCGCAGTTCGAGGGTAGTACGCCGACTGCCGGAAGCAATTGACTGATCGACCAGACCGTCCCGTCCGCGGGACTTGATTTGTCAATCAGTTCCGCTGATGTACGCGGGGCCGAAAATGATTGTCAGGCGGTCGCCGGTGTGGCGCGCGGCCCGGCCGGCTCGCCGACCAGGGTTTCGAGGTGGGGTACGACGCCCCACTGGTCGACCAGCGCCCGGTACTCCGCCCACTGCGCCCCGGTCGGCGCCGCGCCGGTGCGCCGGGCGCGGATGAGCAGGTTCCGGGGGGTGTGACGGGAGTCGACGAACTCGACCACCTCGGCCCGGTATCCGTGCAGCCGCAGCAGCCCGGCCCGCACCGCGTCGGTGAGCACGTCCGCGAACCGTTCCCGCAGGATGCCCTGCCGGGTCAGCAGGTCGTACGCCGGCGGGGCCGGCTTGGCGCGCAGCTGCGCGGCGACGTCGTGGTGGCAGCACGGCGCGGCGAGCACCCAGCGGGACTCCCAGCGCACCGCCCGCGCCAGCGCCTCGTCCGTGGCGGTGTCGCAGGCGTGCAGCGCCAGCACCAGGTCGGGGGCGGGCTCGACGACCGCGTCGGCGATCGTGCCCGCGACGAAGCGCACCCGCCCGGCCCAGCCCAGCCGCTGCGCCAGCTCGGTGTTGCGCTGCCGCTGGTCCTCGCGGACGTCGACCCCGACCAGGTGGACGTCGAGGCCCCGCCGGGTCAGCCAGCGGTACGCCGCGAACGTCAGGTACGCGTTGCCGCACCCGAGGTCGACCACCCGCAGCGGGCCGGTCACGTCGTCGGGCAGCGTCGCGGCGAGTGCCCGCAGGAACGCGTCCACCTGCCGCCGTTTGGCCGCCGTCCCGCCGATCTCGGCGAAGATCGGGTCACCGGGGTCGAGCAGGTACTCCTTCGCCCGGTCGTGCCCGGCCGGCTCGGCCGCCGGTTGGCTGGTCGCCGCCCGGTGCACCTGCGCCTCGCCGGACTTCGTGACCCGCAGCTGCAGGGTCGACCCGGCGGTCTCCACGTGCCAGTTGCCGAACGGCTCGGCCAGCAGCGCGTCCACCGCGGCGTCCGCCTCCGTGCCGGGGGCGACGTTGCGGGTGTGCGGCCGGCTCCCGTCGGACGTGGCGATCTGGAGTCGGGGGCCGGCCTTTAGGGTGACCGGCCGCAGCTCCGCACGGACGACCGACGGGCGCTGTCCGCGGCGGCGGCCGGCGGCGACCGCCCGGGTCAGCGCCGGACCGAGCAGCAGCGTACGCACCTCGGCGAGGGCGGCGTCCAACGGTTCCGGCATGACTCCATCTTCCTGGTCGACGGTGTTGCAAGACCGGCCGCCCCCGGTCCGGCCGGTGCCTCCCGGCTCGGCCGGAAGGAACGTCCGCTCGCCTGCCTTTGCTCTGCACCCGCGGACGCACCACGCACGGGGAGTGACCGGTGCGTCCGCGGGTGCAGAGCAAAGCGGGAAAACTGAGGTGGTCGGATCGGCCGGCGACGCGACCTGAAAACGGGTCAGAAGCGGGCGTTCCCCGCACCGGCGCAGCGGTGCGGGGAACGCGAGCGGTCACTGCGTGTCAGTCGGCGGTCGCCTCGGCCGGCGTACCCGTGCCCGAACCGCCACCCCGGCGACGCCGGCGGCGGCGTGGCTTCGTGGCCGCCGCGCCCTCGGCGGGAGCCGGGTCGGCGTCGCCGGTGCTCTCCGCGGAGATCACCGCGGTCGGCTCACCGGCGGCGACCACGTCGCCGGCCCGGCGGCGCCGGCGACGACGCGGGGAGCGCTCCTCGCTGCCGGCGGCGTCGGTC
>JAEYGD010000094.1 GCA_023402505.1 Actinomycetes bacterium | reverse complement strand
GGTGAACGCCAGGAGATCATCGCGAGCCTGGTCGAGGTGCTCGGCGGCGGCGGGGAACTTGGCTTCGATCGTGGTCACGACGCGCTGGAACTGGGCGTGGACGGCGTCGGTGTCGGGCTGGTCGAAGGTCGTTCGCACCAGCGTCGCTATCCACGGCTGCGCAGACATCGGCACCTTCGTCAGCAGGTTGCGCAGGTAGTGGGTCCGGCACCGTTGCCAGGAGGCTCCCGGCAGAGCCGCCCCGATGGCCTACACGAGGCCGGCGTGGGCGTCGGAGATGACCAGGCGGACACCGGTCAGGCCGCGGGCGGTCAGCGACCGTAGGAACGCCAGCCAGCCGGCACCGTCCTCGTCGGAGGCGACGTCCACGCCGAGGACCTCGCGCCCTCCGTCGGCGTTGACGCCGACAGCGATCAGGGCGTGAACGTTGACCGTGCGGCCGTGCTCGCGGACCTTCATCGTCAGAGCGTCCATCCACACGAACGTGTAGTGCCCCGAGTCGAGGGGCCGGTTACGGAACGCCTCGACCTGGCTGTCGAGGTGGGCGGCCATCTCCGAGACCTGCGACTTGGACAGCTGCCGGATCCCGAGCTGCTCGACCAGCTTCTCCACCCGCCGCGTCGACACCCCGAGCAGATACGACGTCGCCACCACCGACACCAGAGCCTGCTCAGCCCGCCGCCGGTGAGTCAGCAACCAGTCCGGGAAGTACGAACCCTGGCGCAGCTTCGGCACCGCCAGATCAATCGTCCCAGCGCGGGTGTCCCACTCCCGATGCCGGTAGCCATTGCGGGAATTCACCCGCTCCTCGCTGCGCTGCCCGTAGCCCGCGCCGCAGATCGCGTCCGCCTCGGCGGACATCAACGCCTGCGCGAACGTCTTGACCATCGCCTGCAACACATCCGGCGACGCGCCCTCGATCTGCTCGCACAGCAGCTCAACGGGGTTCACACTCTCTGATGCGGCCATCGCGTACCTCTTCCTTCTCTGACTTGGTCGTCTTGAAGGATCGACGCGATGGCCGTCTCTCATCTACGCAACACGCCCATCACGGGCAAGTCGTACACCACGCTCGTGGACGCAACCTCGCACCGGATCCTTTGTGGCTCGCGGTCCCCGGTTGGGGGCGAGTACCTCGGAGTGAACCGCGCGGTGATCGCTGAACTGGCGGGATCGCCGCTGCCAGCCGCTTGCTACGCGCAATCGGCGGACCCGCGCACGCCCTCGAGACCGGGGAGGTCGGGCATCCAACTCAACGTCGCCGGGACCACGGTCGAGACGTGCGTAGCCCGCAGACAATGCGCTGTAGCGCCTAACTGACGCTCGGGACACCAAGATCCGGATGCCGTCCTGCGGGTGCCCGTTGTTCGGGGGACAGGGACGCCCCCCGGATGGCCGACCGTCGCGCTGGCAGGCCAGGTCTGAAAAACGTGTCAGATTCCGGGATCGGGCTTGCCCATGCCGCCGAACGACTGCCTTGCACTGATTCTTCGAATCATCGAGAAGCATCGAGCATTCTGCGGCATCGTTGCTGGTGAGCAGGGCCGCATCGGCGAGTTCCTGCGCTGTGGAAAGTGGCCGGCGAGCATGGGGTTGCTTCAAGCTCCTGCTGGGCCGATCAGTCAGCCGCAGTGAGTGCTCGATGCCCAGGAGGGACAGAAGCTCACGTCACGTCGACCGTGACAGGAGCTTCGGCTGCATCCGCTCATGGCACCCCTTTATGTCAAGGCACCGCCGGAACCAGGGGTCTAGGGTGGTTGGTGGCGGGTCCGGGAAGTGGCTTGTCCGAAGGACCGACGTTCGGGGTCAGGTCGGTCACGCTGGATATCAGAGTCGTCCCCGAGTGCCCTCCCGGATCCGCCGCCTGCCTGCGTTTCTGGTCGGCGATCATGCGGGCGTAGACGACGTTCGACAGTCGCCGCTTCAGCGCGCGCGTGGCTTCCATCGAGGTCTTCCCGGCGGCCTTCTTCGCGTCGAAGTAGGCGCGGCCTTCGGTGCGGGTTCCGCAGCTGGACCACGGCCATGCCGGCTCGAACGGTGCTGCCATCCCTGTGTTCGGTGACGCGTGGTACCGGCGCCGAACGTTGGGCAGGCCGGCCTCCAAGTTTAGGCGTTCAAGCCCCTGTAGGGATTTCGCATGTCGCCGATCGTTCGAGCTCCCCGTCATGGTGGGCATCGCCGTCAGTCACAGCCGCAGCTGCGGAGAGGTGACGGCTCCGATGGCCGCGTACCGGCCACGCTACCCACCGAGACGGCGGGACACGAGATACCGTGTCTGGCCGGGCCGAACGATGGCGTCTGTCTGGGAGACTCGGAGCCGCGAGTCTGCTACCCCATCGCGCAGGAGCCGCCATGATCCGCCGGATCGAGTTCACGTATCGGGGCGCACTGAGAATCCTCGGCGCCGAGGACAGTCCATCCCTGACCGCGCTGGACGCCGTACTCGGTGGCGTGATCCTGGCGTCCGGTTTGCCGGGAGCGGCGACGACGGCGCTGTGGGGACTGGTGGACCAGAAGAACGAGGCAGTACGCCTGCTCGGGCAACTCAGAAACACCGCTACCGCCCGCATCGTCGAAAAGTCGGGCCTGGACCGGCAGCGCCTCCTGATCGCCTCGCACACGGTCATCGTCGTGGACGCCGCTTTCGAGAGCCTGCGAGCCGCCATCGGGACGAAGAACTACGCGGCGCTGGAGATCAGCGAGGCCGACAAGCAGAGTTTAACGGTCGGCGGTCGTGACCTCACCGACGACGCCTACAGGACCCTCTACGACGGGCGGGTGCCGGTTCCGTCGACCACAGTGGGTTTCGAGCAGACCGTAGAGGAACACCTGACTCCGTACCTGTATCAGTCGATCACGAAACTGCTGGCGTTCTGCGAGGGCCTAGCCGGGTGGACGAGACACCGCCCCCAGGTCTCCGTCAACCAGCTCACCACGGCTGCGGTGCAGCGCTACCGCGACTCGTACATCACCATCAGCTCCCAGGTTCCCGAGTTCCGAATGTGGGCCACTCTCAACGAGACCTCCTCCATCCACCGGAAGCTGACTGACGTCTCCGACGAGATCCGCGGCGCCCTAACCGTGCAGGAGAGCGCGCTCGCACGGCTGGAGCGGCTACTCGACCAGATCCGACCCACCTCGCCCCGACACGACCACCAGGTGCGGGAGCAACTCGCACACGCCAACCGGATGATCCTGGGCCAATCGATCGCGCCCGGTCGCCTGGTGACTCACGTGAAAACCCTGACGTTCCCCAGCGTCAACGCCGCCTACGTCACGCCGCACTTCCGCTGGGCGATCCACTCGGAGTCCGCGCGACCGTCGGACGAGGACTGGTGGGGCCAGGCACCTCTCGGGACGGATCTGGAGGCCTTCCTCGCCCGGTACTTCATCAGCCCGGAGAGCACCGACCTACCCCTCGTCGTCCTCGGCCATCCGGGAGCGGGCAAGTCGCTGCTCACACGCGTACTCGCGGCCCGGCTGCCGACCGAGAGCTTCACCACCGTCGTGGTCCCGCTGCGGCAGGTGGACCCCGACGCGCTCGTCTACCGGCAGGTCGAACTGGCGCTGAGTTCCGCCACGAACAGCCGAGTCTCGAGCTGGCCCGACCTGGTGGAGGCGAGCCGCGACGTGACCCGGGTGGTACTGCTGGACGGGTTGGACGAACTGCTGCAGGCCACGTCCCAGCGGCGCGGTGGCTACCTGGAGGACGTCGCCTACTTCCAGCAGATCGAGACCGCGCAGGGCCATCCGGTGGCGGCCGTCGTCACCACGCGCACTCTCGTCGCGGACTGGGTAAACATCCCGGAGGGCTCGCTGCTGATCCGGATCGAGGACTTCACCCACGAGCAGGTGGGCGACTGGCTGGGGTACTGGAACCACGTCAACCGGGCAGCGATCGACACGGGACGCGCCCGGCCAGTGGCACCGGAAGCGGTCCTCCGGCACGAGCACCTCGCCACCCAGCCGCTGTTACTGGTGATGCTGGCCATGTACCTGGCAGACCCGTCGTTCGCCACTCAGCAAGAGGCGAACCTGTCCCGCACCGGCCTCTACGAGCAACTGCTCGACAACTACATCCGCAGAGAGCTGAGCAAGCTGCCCCACAGCGTGGACGGTGACGCGGTCCAGGCCAGGATCCAGGAGCAGATGTGGCGCCTTGCGATCGTCGCCTTCGGCATCTACAACCGGGGCCGGCAGTTCATCCGGCAGGACGACCTGATCGACGACCTCTCGTCGCTCCTAGATCCGGATGACGGCCGCCCGGACCGCAGGGAGTGGAGGGTGCTCGCGGAGGACACGGTGCAGCGGTTCTTCTTCGTGCACACCGCCGCCCTGGAACGGGCCAGAAACGATGGGGACCGCTCCTATGAGTTCCTGCACGCCACCTTCGGGGAGTACCTCATCGCACGGTACGTCGTCCGGCTGGTCGAGCAGGCCGCCGACCGTCACCGGTCGGATCACCAGGGATACTCGACGACCCCCCGCCTGGATGACAGCCTCCTCCGGCCGCTGCTGTCCCACCGCCCGCTGTCCCTCGCCCGCCCGATCCTGCTCTTCCTCGGGGAGATTCTGGCGGGCCTCGACGCCACGACCGCCGCCCGGATCGGGGCGTTCATCGACGAACTGCTGCGGGAGGCCCCGTACCGGCCCGTCCCGCAGGGCGGCCGTCCCTACGTCAGCGGTCGGGTCAACCACGTCACGGCCCTCGCGTCCTACCTCGCCAATCTCACCCTGGTCCGGGTCCTCCTCGCCGAGAACTCGCCCGGCGTCCCGTCGGCGGAGTTCGAGTACCAGTGGTTCCGGACGACAGTCCGCCTGTGGCAGGGCGGTCTGTACGGCGAGGGCTGGAGATCCCTGGTCGGCGCGCTCGAGGCGAACGGAAGGGAGATCCGTTCCCGCCGACACTCCTACGCTCCGCACGGGCTACTGCCTGCGGACGAGGAGGCCTTCGTCGGCGAGACGCCGGGCTCCTACCTGACCGCCGCCGGCGCTCTCGGCAGCGTGATCCCCTTCGAGAGGCGCGATGAGCATGAGCTTCGCGGCGCCGTTCTCCACGCCCTGCTGCACCGGAACGGCAACGTGGATGGTATCTGCGACGTCACCGACGAACTGACGGATCTCGGCAGGCTCGATGAGCAGACCGTGCACCTCATCGCGCTGCTAGCGGTGAGAAAGGCCAAGTCGCTCTCGGAAGCGCACCTCAGATCGCTGATGAGAGCCGTCGTGCATCTGCTGAGGCGGTACGTCCGGCACGGCGAGCGTCCGGATCCCCACCGGGCGAGGATTGTCCTTCTGAGCGCCGCCGTGGTTGCCGCAGCACCGTCCATCCTGCTCGACCACCCCGAGCTGGAGGTCTTCTACCGGGAACTGATGCCGACGGTCCCGGGCATCCTCGATGTTCTCAGGAGGGCACCGGCGAATCTCGACCAGTGGTATCTCGTCGAGAGCCTGTGCGGTGTCCTCGCCGAGCACCGGCCCCACCGATCTCCCGACCCCTCGTAAGCGGTCACCTGCACCGGCCGGCACGGTCTTCCCGGTCCGCGACCGCGTTTATGCGGGTGTCTGCGAGCCCCGAACCGTCCATCTATCTGGAAGATCAATCTCAGTTGCACAGTCCTGACCAGAGTTGTCCGCCCGGTGAGGACTTCGGCGAACCCGCAAGCGGGCATGGGGCCGCCGCGGTTATCGTCGTGGTCGCGCCAGATCCGGACCGCCGCCCGGATCTGCGCCGACCGGGCGTCACCAAACGTGACCAGGGACGGCAGTGCCCAGCGTGCGGTCGGGCCGAGACGGTGCGTTGTACGAGGGTGCCCGATTTCGACACCACGTAAGATCGCAGCGTGACGGACTCGACGCCCCATTGGCTCCCCGAGCGCCATCTCGGCGTCGCCGCGACGCTCTCGCACGCGGACGAGCTGATCGGACAGGTCGGCGATCTGCTCTTCGCCTACCAGACGCAGGCCGATGGCGTGGTCGGCTTGCGCGAGGTTCCGGCGGGATCATTCAGTCGGACCGTCGTAGGCAGGGTGGCTCCGATCCCACGCAAGGTGCCACTCCTGGTGGCCGACGCGTTGGTGGCACTGCGGGCCGCGCTTGAGCACGCACTGTTCGCCGAGGTCGAGTTCTTGGACGGCGCGCCGCTCGACGAGAAGGCGGCCAGACTCGTCGAGATGCCTGCGTCGGACACATACGACAAGTTCGAGGAGTGGACGAGGAAGCAACTTCGTAACCGTCCGCCGTCACTGCGAGCTGGCAGCGAACTCGTGCGGCGGATCGATCGCCTGCAGCCCTTCCACCGTCAGAGCGATCCTCAGATGCACTCTTTGGCTCGACTGGTGCTCCACACGAACCACGCGAAGCACAGGACGCCCGCGATCACCGCGGTCCGCCTGGCTGCCATGTACCAGGAAGACCAATTGCCCCGCTCGGTACGCGACCTGCCACCGCGGCCCGAAGAGCCGCTGCGCGTCGGCGATGTCATCGCGGAAACCCCGACCGGCACCATCATCCCCGTCACGCTGTTTCCGACGGTCGGGATCAATCGACCGGGCACGGACCGGTGGCCGGTGCTGATGCAGGAGCTCGATGAGATCTCCCACTGGGTCCGCACCCAGGCGGTGCCGCGCCTCGTCACGGGCACGGAGCCGCCCGAGCCGGCACTTCCGACGCGCTATGAGATCGCCGTTGGCCACCAGGACGAACGCCGCGCGATGTCGATGGGTTCGACGACGTCGGCCGCAGATCGCCAAATACAGCGCCTGGGCGCGGCAGTCGTCCGGACCGACCTGGTCGATCTGATCGGCCAGGTGGACGGCTCCCCGAGCGACCAGCAGATCGCAGCGTGGCTGGCCCAACTGACCGACGAGGAGGTGCTCGATCGGATGTCAAGGCTGAAGGTGACCCATACCTACGACCCAGGCGTCATGCTGCATAACGTCGAAGTGCTGGAAGGGCTACGTGACGAGGCTCTGGGATTCGTCCGGTGCTGACGCCCAGTCTTGCCAACCAGGGGTAAGTAAAGACCTAGGCCATCAGCGGCTTTGCGGCGCGACGGCGTCGAAACTCGCAGACAGGTCCGATGTTCTGCCGCTGGTCACGTGCCCGGTCAGCGTCCGCTCGTGCCGATGGTCGCGAGTTGAGTTGGTCGCTGTTAGACGCCTGCGGTGGTCTCGGGGGCCGGGACTGTAAGACGAACGGTGTAACTCCTGATCAAGGAGCAGCACCTGATGTCTGAAGGATCGATGGCTGCCGGGGATACTGCCGCGGTGGCGAAGAAGGGGCCGGGACGACCGGCGGATGGTGACCAGGCGGAGCTGGTCGCCCAGCTCGTGGAGCAGGCCCGTGCGGCGGGTCTGCAGCTGACTGGCGATGGCGGTCTGTTGCAGCAGCTCACGAAGCGGGTCCTGGAATCGGCGCTCGAGGGTGAGATCACCGATCACCTGGGCTATGACAAGGGCGACCCGGCGGGTAAGAACGGCGGGAACTCCCGCAACGGTGTGCGGGCCAAGACGGTGCTGACCGACATCGGCCCGGTCGAAATTGAGGTGCCGCGGGATCGCGATGGCAGTTTCGCCCCGCAGATCGTCCGCAAGCGTCAGCGCCGGTTGTCCGGCGTGGACGACATGGTGATCTCCCTGTCCGCCAAGGGCCTGACGACCGGGGAGATCCAGGCCCATTTGGCCGAGGTGTATGGCGCCGAGGTGTCGCGGCAGACGATCTCGACGATCACCGACAAGGTGATCGAGGGTATGACCGAGTGGCAGAACCGGCCCTTGGATCCGGTCTATCCGGTGATCTTCCTCGACGCGGTGCACGTGAAGATCCGCGATGGGAAGGTCGCCAACCGGCCCATCTACCTGGCCCTGGCCGTCACGGTCGAGGGCACCCGCGACGTCCTCGGCCTGTGGGCCGGTGACGGCGGCGAAGGCGCCAAGTTCTGGCTGCAGGTCCTGACGGAGTTGAAGAACCGGGGCGTCGCGGACGCGTGCATGGTGGTCTGCGACGGGCTCAAGGGCCTACCTGAGGCGATCGGTGAGGTGTGGCCGGAAGCGGTCGTGCAGACCTGCGTGATCCACCTGCTGCGGGCGTCGTTCCGGTATGCCGGACGGCAGCACTGGGACGCCATCGCCAAAGCCCTGCGGCCGGTCTACACCGCGCCGACCGAGGCCGCCGCCAAGGCCCGGTTCGCCGAGTTCACTGATGCCTGGGGCGAGAAGTATCCGGCGATCGTCAGGTTGTGGGAGCAGGCGTGGGCGGAGTTCGTGCCGTTCCTGGCCTTCGACGCCGAGATCCGCACCGTCGTCTGCTCCACCAACGCCATCGAGAGCGTCAACGCCCGCATCCGCCGTGCTGTCCGGGCCCGCGGGCACTTCCCGAACGAGGCCGCCGCGCTCAAGTGCGTCTACCTCGCGGTGATGAGCCTGGACCCGACCGGGCAGGGCCGCCGGCGCTGGACCATCCGCTGGAAACCAGCCCTGAACGCCTTCGACATCGCCTTCGAAGGACGCCTGTCCGCAGGCCGCAAGTAGCCGTCAACAACCCGAGTTACACCGTTCGTTTGACAGACCCCCTCCACGCTACGAGGGGAAGGGCAGTGGTCATGTTTGAGATTTGATCACTCCTTCATGCCTTATCCGTGCCCTGAGTGCGGCTCATTCAAGATCGACGGAGCGCGAGGGGTGTCCGGCGCTCCCTACGTGAAGCCCCGTCTGATGGTCGAGTGCCGGGGATGCGGAGTGGAGTTCCCGGCCCACACGTCGGTAGTGGATCACCCGTCGGTCAACGATTGACGGGTGGCGTCCGATCAGGATGCTGTCGCTCATCCCACAGGCCTGTTCGCCTACCTGTTCAGTGCACCCGTCGCGGCCGTCAAGTGCAAGGTGGCCGTGGGGGCGCCTCGAGGCGGGCCTGACGACACTCGAATCGTCGGGCGAGGGCCTGTCCCGCCGATCGGGTCTGGGGTGGGATACCGCGATGATCGACGTCGGCGGGAGAAAGTATGTCAGATTCCAGGACCGGGCTTACCGGCAGCTGCGTCCTGTTCTCTGCGGGGGAAGTTTGACTCATGGGGATGCGTGAAATCCTGAGCAAGGTTTGCGCTGCTCAAGCGCACTGTTTGAGTCCGCTATGCGTTCGTAGAAAGTGCCCGGCGAGTATCGGGAAGCGTGGCTGCGCTGGGTCGTCGAGCCGGGCAAGGATCTCGCCTGGAAGGGGGAGGGTGGCGGCCGGGGTCAGGCTATGGCCGGCCGTCGGCGTTCTCCCGCCGCAGCCGCTTCAGCTCCGCTGACTGCTCCATCGTCACCCCTGGGCTGCTGCCCATTGTCGACCGGTGCCGGTGGACGTGCTTGCGCAACGTCTCGGCCGTGCCAATCCCGAGTGGGGCCACCGCGGTGATGGCGCCGGCAGGTGCGCGGATCTGGCTCCCCTCTGTGTCGAGACACCGCCGGGAGGAGAGTTCTATCCTGGGTCTCGGCGGGTCCGGGAAGTGACTTCTCCGAAGAGCCGGCTGGGGGATGAGAGTCGGTCACGTTGGAGCCAGTAGTCGTTCCCCGTTGTCCTCCCGGGCCCGCCGCCGTGGCCACTGCGTCGTTGATCATGCACCGGTAGACGATGTCGGACAGACGTCGTTTCAGGGCGCGCATCGCTTCCATCGATGTCTTGCCCGAGGATTTCTTCCGGTCGAAGTAGGCGCGTCCTTCGGTGGGGTTGCGGAGCTGGACGGTGGCCATGATGTGCAGCACCCGGTTGATCTGCCGGTTCCCGGCGCGGGAGAGCCGGTGTCGTACCTGTTCGCCGGAGGACGCGTCGATGGGGGCGGTGCCGTTCCAGGAGGCGAAGTGGGCCCGGTTCGGGAATCGGGTGATGTCGCCGACCTCGACCAGCAGCCGGGCGGCGCGGAGGGTCCGATGCCGTGCAGGTCCATCAGGGTGGTGCCGGTGGAGGCTACCAGTTCCTTGAGTTCCTTGTCGGCTTCTTTGGAGCGTCGGTAGATCCGTTCGAGGTCGGCGATCAGCTCCGCGGCGACCCCGCCGTCGGGCCTTGCCGACCGCATCACGGGGCCGGACCGTGGCCAGCAGTGCTTTGGCTTGGGCGGCGGACAGGCTCTTCTTCGCCCCACCCGGGATCAGCTCGAGGAGCAGTTGGTGCAGCTGGGAGACCATCCGGGTGTGGTCCTCGCCGAGGGAGCGGCGCCGGTCGACCAGGATCCGTAGCAGGGCCAGCTGCTCATCGTTGACCACCGGGCGCAGCCCGGTCATGCGGGTGCCGACCAGCGCGATGGAGTGCGCGTCGGTGGCATCGGTCTTGCGGCCCTGCCCGGTGGAGAACACCCGTGCCCTGGCCGACAGCTTCGGCGGCACGTCGACGACCTGCTCGCCATCGGCCAAGAGCCGGTTGGCGATATGCCGGCCTATCCCTTGGCAGCCCTCGATCGCCCAGACCCGGTTCGGCCACTGGCTGGCATACTTCCTCATCGCCGTGTAGCCGTCGCGGTCAGTGTCGAACCGGCCGCCGCCGACGACGGTCTCGTCGCCGGCCATGACCTCGATCGTGGCAGAGCGCTTGTGCGGGTCCATCCCGATGACCACACGATCTGACGTGCCACCCACCGCGTCCTCCGATGCTCGATCCACCTGGGTTGTCGAGCCGGGAGGGCAACGCTACTTCGAGCCGAGCAAACCCCTCTTGAGCCTCTCCCCGCCCTTGGGGCGACGCCCGGGCCGCGCAGGCCAGATGAGAGCCACACGACCAGCGTGGGCAGCCGAAATGAGAGCGACAGCCCGGACGCCTCGACCGAAGCCTGGCCGGGCCACGGTCGCAGGTCAATGAAACAAGTAGCCGAGATGCGTTCGCGCCGGCGGTAGGCGGATCACCTCGAAATAGTTGCGGCGAGCGTTTCGCGGATTGCGGAAGTTTCAACTTTCACCTGTCGTTCATCGCAACCAGCTCCAAGCGGCGACGTGCGGCGGCGATGAGCCGTAGAGGGGCGGCGCGCTGGGTGTTGCGATTCGACCGCACGCGCCATTGTTTCAGCCGGTTGAAGCAGCGTTCCAGGACGTTGCGCCGCGGGTTAACCCCTTTTCGAAGCCCCGTGGGGCACCGCCTAGGACCTTGAGGTCTCCGGTGGCTACACCTCTGTAGGGCCGATGTTCAGGTGATCGTAACGCTGATCTGGGACTTGGCGTGGCGCCGGGTCAACTTCGACAGCCGTCCCTCCTGCTTGAGCCGGGTGAGGACTTGGAGGTGATGGGTGTCGTTTGGGAAGGTCGGCGATGCGGCAGGGGTGGTCAGATCGGCGTAAGGGCTCCCGAGGTTCGCGAGGACGGCGATGATCTGGTCCGTCGAGATGGCGTTCCCGAGCTGGGCTACCAGCAGGACCACCAGCGCCGCGTCGCGGGTCACCCGGGCGATCCGCTCCAGCTGGGCGGGGCTCAGCGGCACCCGGGCCGTCGCGGCGAAGCGCCCTGCGGCCCGCAGCGCGTCGCGATGGTCCGTCTTGACGAACTCGTCCAGCCGGGACAGGACAGCCTGCCGGACCGTCTGCTTGATTGAGGCGCTGCTTAGCAGCCGGGCCGTCATGTCCTCGTCGAGCAGGGCGGGCGTGACGAAGTCGGCGAACTTTGCCGAGCACTCGATGCCGTGCCGCAGTGTCTCCCAGTCGCCGGTGGCGAACCGCTGAAACAGTTCGGCGGTGTCGTCGCAGATCTGGTGGCGGAGCAGCTCGCCGAGCAGGGGGCCGTCCTCCGGCTCGACGCGGCTCGCAGCGATCGACTCGGTCAGGGCGAGCGTGGCGACCAACGCGGCGCGGGTCTCGGGGACGGGGATCGTATCCCGGCTGCGAAGGATCGTCACGGCGACCTGCGTCTTCTGCTCGGCGAGCCGATCTGACTCTCCTGCGGGAGCGCTGATCGCGCCCGCGTCGACGAGCAGACCGGCCAGATCGGCGTCGACCCCGTCGGACTGCTCCATATAGGCGGCGGCGTTGGTCACCGTCGCCGGGAACCGCCGGGAGCGTGCCAGCGCGGGCCAGACCTCCGCGGGTACCTCGGCGAGACGCTCGATCCGGCACTCCGTCGCCGCGGCGCGGCAGGCCGACTCCGCCAGGCCGGCCTCCCAACCGGAAATCTCCGTGACGATGTCCGCGAAGGTGCCGGGATCCGCGACCGTCACCGTCGTGGGCCCGTCGTTTTCGACCGCGGAGAGGTAGGCGGCGGGATTGGCGACGCAGTAGCGGTAGACGGTGAGATCGATCGCCCGGACGGTGTCCAGGCTCAGGACCGGCGGATTGTGCAGCGCGCCGCGCAGGTTCCCCGTGGTGAGGGTGTACATGCTGTCGGCGACGACCAGGGCACGTACGCCGTGATCGAGAACGGTCAGGTCGTCGATCACCACCCGAGCCTGCCGCAGCAACGCGACCGCGTTGCCTGCCGGCGGTTCGTCGATGGGTCGGGTCAGGCAACCCAGGCGAGCGTAGTTGTCCTGGAGATAGGTCGTCACCTGCTCCTCGATCTGCCGATCGAGGTTCGGGTCGGCGTGCGCGACTCCCTCGTTGACCAGGTCGAGCCGGCGGTCCGGCTGCAGGTCCGGGACCTGCAGGATCCGGCTCAGGATCGGCGGCCACGTGCCGGACAGCCACCGGACGGCCTCCACGGCCTGTGCTCCGCCGCTCAGGTATGCCTGGAGGAAGGCGCGCTCGGCCGGGCCGTCGATCTCGGCGAGACGGTCGAGGACGGTCCGTGCGCCAGGGTGCCGATTCGCCAGCAGGTGGTCCAGGATCTCGATGTTGTAGGCGCTGGCCAGGTCGAGGAAGTCCGCCTTGGTCTCCCGCAGGACGCCGACGATGTCATCCGGCCCGTCGAAGGCGTAGTACGTGTCCGGGATGTTGGGTTGCACGTGCTGCACGATGAAGTTCATGGCGCGGATGGACACGCGCTCGCCGTAGTACTGGGCGACGTAGAGGGTGAAGTTCTGGTCGATGAAGCCGCGCCGGATCAGGTCGCGGGCGACCTCGGAGCGGATCGTCTCCCCGAGGAGCGTCTCGAAGGTGACCTCCGCCGTGCCGCGGGCGAGGGTGAAGGCAGGGTTCGCGGCGAGGTCGGCGAAGTCGGCCTTCCGTAGCGCCGTGATCTCGGCGTTCGCGTTCTGACGTTCGGCGTCCAGCGCCTTACGTTCGCGGGAGTCCCAGTCGTCCAGGTCGAGCTCGGCCCGGAACAGTTCACGGATGTCGCCGATCGGGATGGGAACGGTCCACGGCGAGTTGTACCGACTGAAGTTTGCGGTCAGTCCGTTTTTGTCGGCGATCAGCGCTCGCCAGAATCGCGCGGTTCCGACCTGGGCGAGAGTGAACGTTTGGGCGCCGATCGTGTAGCTCTCGAGGTTGTACTGAACGTTGTTGGCGGAGCGTCGGATGACGTCGGCATGCCAGTTCAAACGCTCGGCGAAACGCTCGGGCTTGTCCCGGAGAACGTCGGCCAGTGCCTCGGAGTCGGCGATCTCGCTGAGGCGGTCGCGCCGCCTCGCGATGGACTGATTCACCAGGTCGCGGCTGAGTTTGTAGAGCTTGTCGAGGTCGCTGCGGCCCAGCGAGACTTGCTCGAAGTCGGCCAGGTGGACGTTCTTGTAGACCATCATCGCGAAGACCGAGTCGGCGCGTAGCTGGGGCACACCGTGTTTCGCGGTGATCAGGCGGGCGGCGAATACGGCGTACTCGTTGCGGATGTTCTTCAGCAGCCGCATGTCGCTGATGTGCCGCGCGACCAGGTCGACCAGGTCGGGTGTCACTGGGACGAGCGCCGGGTCGGCCAGCAGCTTGGTGAGCAAGTCACGTGACGTGCGGTGGGTGATGAACGGAACCACTGGCACGACCAGGTCGAAGAACTTCGTGCGGTTCGCCCGCACCGACTCGGCGGAGGCGCCGTCGTCCAACTGCATGGTGTCGTTGCCCAGCCGCTCGAAGATGCTGTCCTTGAGCGCGTAGACGAACCGGATCGTCCGGCCCCGCGCTGCGTGTGAGGTGTTGAGCAGGGTGTTCAACTCGCGCAACGCCTCGAAGATGTGCGGGTCATCGAACCGGTCGAGGTCTTCGAAGACGACGACGTCGAACTTCGTCGACTCGAAGAAGTAGACGATCTCGTCGAGGTACTTATCGAAGTAGCTGACCTCTTCTGCCCCGAGCTCGACGGTGGCTCCGGCGGCGGACACCGAGGAGACGACCCGGTTGTGGACGACCTGCCGGATCCACGTCAGCACGGCCACTATCAGCAGCCCGAACAGCAGGACCGCCCCGGCCCGCACCGGCCATGGATGGTCCTTGGTGGCGCCGGCCAGGCGCGGGAAGCGGCCGAGGAGGAACAGGATCAGCGCAACCACCGCGACCTGCGTCGTGGCGAAGGCGACGGCCCGGCGGAAGTCCGGCTTGTCGATGCGCCGGAAGTGCGAGCGGGGCAGCGTCCGCTGCGGCTGGCTGTGAAGCAGTTGTTTGACGAGTTCCTTTTCGATCCGGTTGGTGATCGACTCCTCATCCTCGGAAGGCCCGAGGGTCGACAGGGAGAGATTGAGAACGCGTCCCGTGTGTTGGTCGGTGAACGCCTTCAGGACGCTCGACTTGCCCGCGCCGTAGCGACCGGTCAGCGCGATGTTGCGGACGTCCGGGACCTGCAGGGCGGCGGTCAGCCGTACGACGTACTCCTCATGCTGATCTGGCTGGAACTGCGGCGTCAGCGGAAGCAGCGCGACATCACCGTCGGCAGACCTCGACGGGCCGACCCGCCCAGCCTGTCGTCGTTCCCACCAGCGCACGTTCTCCCCTTCCCCTGGGACCAGCCAAGGTTAGAGGAGAGCGCTGCGCCGTCCACGCGCGGTTGTCACCGTCGAACGGTGACCCTGTGGACCGTGCCCGCGAGCCCGAGCTGATGGAACATTGCGCGAGCATGACGGCCAATGAAAGAAGTAGTCGCAGGCCGAGCGGTTGAGGTGCGCAGCTGGGTCGCCGGGCGTCGCCGGCTGGTATGGCTTGGCCGCCGCTGTGGATGGTGCTGGCAATGGTGAGCGGCTCATGGTCGTGGCCGACGCTCACCGTGCCCCGGCAGGTGCACGAGGAGACCGACATGCCGGGCCGGCGTCAAGACCGTCCTGAGTATCGGGGTCCTGCCCCGACGGTCTGCCGAGCGACCGGCGGCCGGCAGCCCGACGGGTCGGGCCGGGCAACAGACAAGCGGCTGCCGCCACGGCGTCGCGATAACCTGCCGTCATGGCGAGCTCAGAACTGGATGAGTTGATCGTCGCGGACGCCAACGCGCTGCGCACGTGGTTGTCGGCCAACCACAACAGGTCGCCCGGCGTCTGGCTCGCCCTGACCAGAAAGGGCGGCACCGCCACCATCTGACCTGGCAGCAGGCGGTCGACGAGGCCCTGTGCCTCGGCTGGATCGACGGGCACGGCTTCTACGTCGCCCGCACGGTACGCCTCCAGCGATGGAGACGTCGACCGGATCGCCGCGGCGATGATCCGGCTGACCAGGACGCTTCAGGAGCTGCTGGCCCGAGTCGCCGATGATCAGACAGCACTGCCGGATCTGCGTAAGGCTGCACGGCGGGGCGTGCCAGCCGCCCGCAACACCTGGTCCTACTCCGGCGGCTGCTAGCCGGGGTGACTCCGGACGTGGCGCTACCGGGGGAGGTGTTGACTCATTCCGGATCGAGTCGGGCAAGTTCCTTCTTCAGGCGGTCGCGGGCCAGTTGTAGGTTCTTGCGGGTGGCTTGAGGGTTGTCGCCGACAATGTTCGCGATCTCGGGTGATGTGAGGCCGTCAAAGGACAACGCGAGAACCTGTCGTTGCTTGGGGGGCAGCCGACGTACGAGAGCGAGGACCCACTCGGCCTCACCAACCTCGCCATCTGCTGCACGTTCGACCTCCTGTCGCCAGCCGCCGGCCGCCAGTCTCTCTGGCAGGTCCCTATCGCGCCTGGCGGATCGAATGTATCTGTTCAGTGCAGCCTTCCTTACCCACGCCTTCGGCTGGTGAACCCGATCCCACTGGAGGAAGATCTCCGTCATGGCGTCCTGTGTCGCGTCCTGCGCCTCCTCGGCGGATGCGCCGGCGAACATCAGAGTCCTCACCACGGCTCGGTACTCGCTTCGGAAGAAAGTGGCGAACTCGGAGTGCTCATCGCCCTCCTTGGGGGCGCCGCCACCACGTTCAGAGATCATGGCAGCACCTCGGCCGGCGGGAACTGGCCGTTCCCGCCGGCGTCGATGCGAATCACCTCGGATGGCCCGCGGCTGTACAGCACGTCAGCTCGCCCCTCCGCCGGTGACGGCGAGGCAACGACGATCACTCGCGCGGCGCCTGGTCGCTAGGTCCGAAATCGAAGACGATGACCCGGCCCGAGATCAGTCGCTTGAGCTTGACCAACCCTTCGACGACGTAGTCGGCGCCGAGGACTCCGGCGCCGAGGAGGATTGCGCCGCGCATGATCGGGTGATGGTGGACGGCGTCGAGCAGCCGGAGGGGTAACTCGTTGGCGCCGATCAGGGTGACCAAGACGCTGCCGGTGATGATCCGGCGCTTGTTCGTGCGGGAAGGGTCAGCGTAGGCGCGCTGCCGCTTCCCCGCCGAGCGTTCGCTCAAGGGGTACTCCTGCGTCTGTCGAGAGGCCAGCAGCCCCGCGCTCCGGGCAAGATTGCTTGAGCTGGATGGCCTCGAGATTCGGTTGTGCGGACATCGTCCTCTGGTGTCGCCGGCTGCTCAATTTGTCTGGGCCATTTTGTGATGCCGCTCACGTCGGCGTTCGCTGAGTTCACGGTCGGTCGGCGCCGCGTACCAATGTGGGTGGACGCGGGAAACTGCGTCTGTCGAGGGGTCCGCCGCCCGCGCTCCGGGCAAAGAGTCTAGGCGGCGGACCTCAGCAACTCGGCCCGGGCCGCTGAAGCGGCGGACGGTGGACACGTCACCTTGCAGTCGACGGCGTAGCCGATCAGGAGCGCCGGCCCGAGGCCCTGGCCGCCGACGGCGACGCCGATATGCAGGCGTAGGTCCGTCGTTAGTACGGCAGCCGCCGTTTGAGATGTTGCTGCTGGGGCGGGGTGGACGCGAGGCGGCCACCGCGTGATCGTCTGTACGTTGTGGACATAACTTCAGATCTGGCGGTGGCCGCGTGCCACAGCGTAGCGGTTGCTCGGTGGGAGCGGGTGCTGGCCGAGGTGCTGGGCTGCTTCGCGGGCCGGTTCGGTCGGGTGGAGCCGCGCCGTGCGGCGGGACAGTTCGTGACCGGCCTGCTGGCCGATCTCGAGGTCAAGACGTGCTGGCAGTTGGCCGAGCAGGCCGGACACGCCCGGCCGGACGCGATGCAACGCCTGTTGTATCGGGCGGTGTGGGACGCCGACGCCGTCCGCGACGACCTGCGGCAGCTGATCACCGCCCGATTCGGTGGTCCGGACGCGGTCCTGGTCGTCGACGACACCGGGGACCTGAAGAAGGGCGTTCACACGGTCGGAGTGCAGCGGCAGTACACCGGCACGGCGGGGCGGATCGAGAACAGCCAGGTCGGGGTGTTCCTGGGCTACGCCGGCACCGACGGGCACACCCTGATCGACCGGCGGGTGTATCTGCCGGTGTCGTGGACCGAGAACCGGGATCGCTGCGCAGCTGCTGGGGTGCCCGACGAGGTCGGGTTCGCTACCAAGCCGGAGCTGGCCGCCGAGATGATCACCGCTGCCCTGGATGCCGGAGTGCCGGCGGGCTGGGCCGCCGCGGACGAGGCTTACGGCAACAGCGCAGCCTTCCGCGCTGCCCTGCGCGAACACGAGATCGGCTACGTCTTGGCGGTGTCCCGCAGCCACCTGGTCCCACTCGACGGCGGCAAGACCCGCGTCCGCGCCGACCGGATCGCCGCTGACCTACCCGCCACGGCATGGCAACGCCGATCGGCCGGCGCCGGATCCAAGGGCCCGCGCTTCTACGACTGGGCCTGGCTCGACGACGTCTGCACCGACGCCGACCCCGACGACGGCGGCCGACACAGCCTCCTGATCCGCCGCAACACCAGCACCGGTGAACTGGCCTTCTACCGCTGCTGGGCCCCCAGACCTGCCACTCTCGCCCAACTCGTGCGGGTCGCCGGCATCCGCTGGAGCATCGAGGAGAGCTTCCAGGCCGCCAAGAGCCAGGTCGGCCTCGACCAGCACCAGGTCCGCCGCTGGGACTCCTGGCACCGCTTCACCACCCTCGCCCTGGCCGCCCTCGCCGTCCTGGCGATCAGCACCGCCGACGCAACCGACGGCTCAACCGACAGGCTGATCAACCTGACCGTCAACGAGATCCGCCGGTTGATCAACACCTGCATCATCCGCCCGATCAGCGACCTCGCCCACCGTTTGCACTGGTCAGGCTGGCGCCGCCGGCATCAAGCCCGAGCCCGACGAGCTCACTACACACGCCGACTCAACCTCGAACTCCAGCCATGATCCCGAACGGCGGCTGCCGTATTAGTACTACAACAGTGCTTCGTTGTGTTGTAGCTGTCTTCGCTGGTAGTGGGATTGTTTGGCGCGGGCTTGGTAGCGGCGGCGTAGGTGTGACCAGGCGGCGATGCGGTCGAAGGATCGGGTGACGC
>JAEYGD010000080.1 GCA_023402505.1 Actinomycetes bacterium | reverse complement strand
CCCCACACCTGACCCCCCTCTCTCCCCCCTCTCCCCGTCGATCATGGAGTTGTGGTGGGCGTTTGAGGCTGATTCACGCCTTTTGCGGGGCACCACAAGTCCATGATCGACGGGGCTGGGCGGGCGGCGGGACACGCTGCGGGGCGGGTGCGCGCGAAGATCGCCCGCGGCGCAATAGGGTTGTCAGGTGACCGACGAACCACCCCTGCGCCGTCGGGCCGCCGAAAGCCGCACGGGAGACACACCGCGCCGGCCCCCGTCGGAGCCGGAGGGCGCGGGGGACGAACCGACCGCCGGCGGGCCGCCGACCGCTCCGCACGAGGCCGCCAGCCCTGTGCCGCTGACCGCCCCCCGCGACGGCACGCCCGAGCCGGTGGCCACGCCGGACCGGTTGGCCGAGGTCGTGGCGCGCTTCGCCGCGGGCACCGGCCCCGTCGCGTTGGACGCCGAGCGTGCCTCGGGCTACCGGTACAGCCAGCGGGCGTACCTGGTGCAGCTGCGCCGTGCCGGCGCGGGGACCGCCCTGATCGACCCGCTGCCACTGCCGGACCTGGCCGTGCTGGACGACGCCATCGGCGAGGCCGAGTGGGTGCTGCACGCCGCCAGCCAGGACCTGCCCTGCCTGGCCGAGCTGGGGCTGCGCCCCCGGCGGCTGTTCGACACCGAGCTGGCCGCCCGGCTGGCCGGCTTCGAGCGGGTGGGTCTGGCCGCGCTGACCGAGCAGCTGCTCGGCTTCAGCCTGGAGAAGCACCACTCGGCGGCGGACTGGTCCAGCCGGCCGCTGCCGGAGTCCTGGCTGACGTACGCCGCCCTGGACGTGGAGCTGCTGGTCGAGCTGCGTGACGCGCTCGACGCCGAACTGGCCCGGCAGGGCAAGTCCGGGTGGGCGGCGGAGGAGTTCGCCGCGCTGGTCCGTAACGGCGCCCGCCCGCCCCGGGTCCGCGCCGAGCCCTGGCGCCGCACGTCCGGGATCCATCGCGTACGCGGGGCGCGCGCCCAGGCCCGGGTCCGGTCGTTGTGGTACGCCCGGGACCAGATCGCGGCACGCCGCGACGCCGCTCCCGGCCGGGTGCTGCCGGACTCCGCGATCGTGGCGGCCGCCGAGCTGGACCCGAAGGACGAGAAGACCCTGCTGACGCTGCCCGGCTTCGGCGGTCGCTCGGTCCGCCGGCTGGCCCGCACCTGGCTGGCCGCGCTCGACGACGCCCGGCAGCTACCGGACGACGCGTTGCCGATCGCGCCGACCGTGGAGGGCCCGCCACCACCGCACCGCTGGGCGGAGCGTGACCCGGTCGCCGCGGCCCGGCTGGCCCGGTGCCGGGAGGTGGTCGTCCGGGTCGCCGGCACGCACACCCTGCCGCCGGAGAACCTGATCGCTCCCGATTCGATCCGCCGGCTGGCGTGGGTGCCGCCGGAGGACGTGACCGACGAGACGGTACGGGAGACGCTCCGTGGCCTCGGTGCCCGCGAGTGGCAGCTCGGCCTGCTCCTGCCGGACCTGACGAAGGCCCTGACGGACCCCGCACCTCCCGCCGAAGCCTGACGGACCCCGCGCCTCCCGCCGAAGCCTGACCCGGGGCACCTCGTCGAGCCCGCGCGAGCGGGTGGATGTGGTGTGGGGTGGGCCACACGGGGGGTGGTGTCGTCTATGGTTACTGACGAGTAGCATTCGAGGGAAACGCCAAAAGTGCCGGCGACCTTCGTTCGGCTGGAGCGCCGCCTGGCGGTCCGGAGGCCGAATCGTGGTCGAAGAGGAGGCTCAAGTGCCCCGTGAAGTTCGGGATGTCGTCTTCGTCGACGGCGTCCGCACCCCGTTCGGCAAGGCGGGTGGCATGTACGCCAACACCCGCGCCGACGACCTGGTGATCCGCTGCATCCGCGAGCTGCTGCGCCGCAACCCGCAGCTGCCGCCGGAGCGCGTCGAGGAGGTCGCCATCGCCGCCACCACGCAGATCGGCGACCAGGGCCTGACCATCGGCCGGACCGCCGCCCTGTTGGCCGGCCTCCCCAAGACCGTCCCCGGCTTCGCCATCGACCGGATGTGCGCCGGCGCGATGACCGCCGTCACCACGGTCGCCGGCGGCATCGCCATGGGCGCGTACGACGTCGCCATCGCGGGCGGTGTCGAGCACATGGGCCGCCACCCGATGGGTGAGGGCGTCGACCCCAACCCGCGGATCATCGCGGAGAAGCTGGTCGACCCGTCCGCCCTGGTCATGGGCGCCACCGCGGAGAACCTGCACGACCGGGTCCCGCACATCACCAAGGAGCGCACCGACGCGTTCGCGCTCGCCTCGCAGCAGAAGACCGCCAAGGCGTACGCGAACGGCAAGCTCCAGGGCGACCTGGTGCCGGTGGCGACCCGCGACGAGGAGAACGGCTGGGGTCTGGCCACCGTCGACGAGGCTCCCCGGGACACCTCGATGGAGAAGCTCGCCTCCCTCAAGACGCCGTTCCGCCCGCACGGCAAGGTCACCGCGGGCAACGCCGCCGGCCTCAACGACGGCGCCACCGCGAGCCTGCTCGCCGCCGAGGAGACCGCCCGCGAGCTGGGCCTGCCGGTCGCGATGCGGCTGGTGTCGTACGGGTTCGTCGGCGTCGAGCCCGAGGTGATGGGCGTCGGGCCGATCCCGTCGACCGAGAAGGCACTGCGCATCGCCGGCCTTACCATCGACGACATCGGCCTGTTCGAGCTGAACGAGGCGTTCGCCGTCCAGGTGCTCGCCTTCCTCGATCACTTCGGCATCGCCGACGACGACCCGCGGGTCAACCCGTGGGGCGGCGCGATCGCCATCGGTCACCCGCTCGCGTCCTCGGGTGTCCGGCTGATGACGCAGCTCGCCCGCCAGTTCGCCGAGCACCCGGAGGTCCGCTACGGCCTCACCGCCATGTGCATCGGCATCGGCATGGGCGGCACCGTGATCTGGGAGAACCCACACTGGGAGGGCAACAAGTGAGCGCGAGGAGTGAGCTTGCGAGCCCCGCAGTCGCGAACGAAGGAGGCACGGTGAGCCTCGCCGCACCGAACGAGGTCGTCACCAAGGCGCTGCTGCGCCAGGTGAACGTACCGGGGCTGGACCGTCCCGCCGCTCTGATCACCCTGGACAACGGGTTCGACCACACCAAGCCGAACACCTTCGGCCCGGCCGGCCTGACCAGCCTGGACGAGGCGATCAGTGCGGCCCTCGCGGCGAACCCGGCGTTCATCGCGGTCACCGGCAAGCCGTACATCTTCTGTGTGGGCGCGGACATCACCGGCCTGCCACTGCTCGCGGACCGCGGGCAGGCCCTGGAGATCGGCCGGCTCGGCCACCGGGTCTTCGCCCGGTTGAAGGACAGCGAGATCCCGACGTTCGCCTTCGTCAACGGCGCGGCGATGGGCGGCGGCCTGGAGCTGGCGCTGCACTGCCACTACCGGACGCTGTCGGCGGGCGCGGCGGCCCTCGCGCTGCCCGAGGTCTCGCTCGGCCTGATCCCGGGCTGGGGCGGCACCCAGCTGCTGCCGAACCTGATCGGCATCCCCGCCGCCGCCCAGGTGATCATCCAGAACCCGCTGATGCAGAACAAGATGCTCAAGCCCAAACAGGCCGCGGAGATGGGCATCGCGGACATCCTGCTGGAACCGGCGGACTTCCTGGAACTCTCCCTGGAGTGGGCAGCCGGGGTGGTTCGCGGCGACGTCACCATCACCCGCCCGGAAATCGACCGCGAGATGTGGGACGGCGTGCTCTACTTCGCCCGCCACCAGCTCGACCAGCGGCTGCACGGCGCCGTGCCGTCCGCGTACCGGGCACTGGACCTGCTCGCGCTGGCCAAGGAGACCCCGTTCGCCGACGGCACCGCCGCCGAGGACGAGGCCCTCGCCGACCTGATCGTCTCGCCGGAGCTACGCAGCGGGCTGTACG
>JAEYGD010000075.1 GCA_023402505.1 Actinomycetes bacterium | reverse complement strand
GGGCCGGGTGCCGCGGCTCGTCGACCGGTGCGGTGCCGGGCCGCGGCGTCTCGGCCGCCGCCGCCGACGCGCCGAGGGCGGGCAGGGTGAGCGTCGGCGCGAGCATCGTCGCGGCCTGCGGATCGGCGGGGAGCATCTGGTCGCGCAGCACCGTGGCGACCTGCCGGGCGGTCGGCCGCGCGGCCGGGTCCCGGGCGAGGCAGCGCAGGCACACGCGGGCCACCTCCGGTGGCAGGCCGGGCACGTCGGCGAGGGTGGGCGTGGCGGTCTCGGCGAGCGCCCCGCTGAGCTGCTCCCAGGTGTCCGCCGGGTACGGCACCCGGCCGCTGAGCGCCTCGAACAGCAGCACGCCGAGGGAGTACACGTCGGTGGCCGGCTGGGCGGGCGCCCCGTCGAGCCGTTCCGGAGCGACGTACGCCGGAGTGCCGAAGGTGCCGCCGTCCTCGTCCTCGTCGGGCGCGCCGATCCGGGTGGCGATGCCGAAGTCGAGCACCTTGGCCCCGGTGCGGGTCATCATCACGTTGGCCGGGGTGATGTCCCGGTGCACGATGCCCAGGCGGTGCGCGGCGGCGAGCGCGTCGGCGACCTGCGCGCCGATCTCGACCGCCTCCGCCCACGGCAGCGGCCCCTCGGTCAGCCGCAGCTCCAGTTCCTCGCCGGCCAGCAGCTCCATCACCACGAACGAGGTGATCGTGCCGTCGGGGGCGACCGTCTCGCCGTAGTCGTGCACGGACGTGACGTGGGGGTGGTCGAGCTGGGCGGCGGCGCGGGCCTCCTCCCGGACCATGTCCCGGAAGCGGGCGTCGGCGGCGAGGGAGGGCACGAGGACCTTCAACGCGACCACCCGGTCCAGCACCTCGTCGTGGGCCCGCCAGATCACCGACATGCCGCCGGCGCCGATCTGGTCGATGAGCCGGTACCTGCGGGACAGCAACCGGCCGGGATGCAGTGCCGGCTTCACGGATCGCACCTGCCTCGGGGTGGGAGCGCTATCAGGTTGCGTCAATGTTTCTCACCTGTCAACGGTTGCGGTGGTCCGCGTGGAGGGCGAGCGGCGCGGCCGTGCCAGGATGAGGAGCATGGGGCGGGGACCGGTGGCGTTCGTGCTCGGGGGTGGCGGTGTCCTCGGCGCGGTCGAGGTGGGCATGCTGCGGGCCCTGTTCCGCGCCGACATCCGGCCGGACCTGGTGCTCGGCACGTCGATCGGCGCGGTCAACGGTGCCCTGGTGGCCGCCGAACCCTCCGAGGCCGTCACCGACCGCCTGGTGCGGCTCTGGGCATCCCCCGAGGCGAGCGAGGTGTACGGCGACTCGGTGGCCCGGCAACTGCGCCGGTTCGCCGCGCGTACCCACCTGCACTCGCCGCGCCCCCTGCGCAAGCTGCTGGAGAGCGAACTCGGCGCCGACACCACCTTCGAGGACCTGCGGGTGCCGTTCCGCTGCTGCGCGGCGAACATCGAGCGCGCCGCCGAGTACTGGTTCGACAGCGGGCCGGTGGTGCCGGCGGTCCTCGCCAGCGCCTCCGTGCCGGGGTTGCTGCCGCCGGCCCGCATCGGCGACCAGCACTACATCGACGGGGGGATCGTCAACTCGATCCCGATCGGCGAGGCGGTGGCCGCCGGGGCCACCCGGATCTTCGTACTCCAGGTGGGCCGGATCGAACGGGAGCTGAGCCCGCCCCGGCGGCCCTGGGAGATCGCCCAGGTCGCGTTCGAGATCGCCCGCAGGCACCGGTTCGCGCGGGAGTTGGCGGCCGTACCCGAGGGAGTGGAGGTGCACGTGCTGCCGACCGGCGGGCTGCAACCCCGCGACGACACGCCGTGGGCGTACCGGGACATGGCGGCGGTGGGGCGGCGGATCAGCCGGGCCTACACCGCGACCCGGCACTACCTGGCCCAGTTGGAGCGCTGATGCCGCTACCGCCCCGGTGGCTGCGCCGGCTGGTCCTCGCCCCGGGCGTGGTGCTGCTCGCGGTTCTCATGGTGACGACGGTGCCGGCCTGGGCCCTGCTGGCCCTGGCCGCCTCGCCGTTCGTGCCCGGCCGGCTGCGGCCGTTGCGGGTGCTCTGGATCGGCGTGGTCTACCTGGTCTGGGACGCGGCTGCGCTGCTCGCGCTCTTCGCGCTCTGGGTGGCCTCCGGTTTCGGCTGGCGGGTGCGGTCGCCGGCCTTCCAGCGGGCGCACTACGTGCTGGCCGGCTGGTTCCTGCGGGTGCTGTTCTGGCAGGCACGCTGGGCGCTGCGGCTGTCCATCGAGGTGGCCGGCGCGGACCCGGACACCGCCCTGCCGGGGCGGCCGGAGCTGGTGCTGTGCCGGCACGCCGGTCCCGGTGACTCGTTCATCCTGATCCACGCCCTGGTCAACTGGTTCAGCCGGGAGCCGCGGATCGTGCTGAAGGACAGCCTCCAGTGGGACCCGGCGATCGACGTGCTGCTCAACCGGCTGCCGAACCGCTTCATCGCGCCCGGCCCCGACGGTCGCGGCACGGTCACCGAGCAGATCGGGCACCTGGCCACCGGTCTGGACGACGACGACGCGTTCGTGATCTTCCCCGAGGGCGGCAACTTCACCCCGAAGCGACGGCTGCGGGCGATCGCCCGGCTGCGCGAGCTGGGACACGAGCTGATGGCCCGGCGCGCGGAACGGATGCGCCACGTGCTCGCCCCGCAGCCGGGCGGGCTGCTGGCCGCGTTGGACGCCGCCCCCGACGCCGGCGTCATCTTCGTGGCGCACACCGGCCTGGACCGGATGTTGACCGTCGCCGACGTGTGGCGGGAGCTTCCCATGGACAAGCGGATCGTGATGCGTTTCTGGTCCGTGCCCCCGGAGGAGGTGCCGACCGGCCGGCAGGAACGCATCGACTGGCTCTTCGACTGGTGGGGGCGCATCGACGCGTGGATCGCGGCCAACCGGGACGGTGCCGCGTAGGGTGCGGTCGTGGACCAGATCTGCGTGGTGACGACGGTGGTGGACGCGCGCTCGGTCGCGGACGTGCTCGCGGCCGCGGCCGTGGCCGGCCGGCTGGCCGCCTGCGCCCAGGTGGGCGGCCAGGTGGACAGCACCTACTGGTGGCAACAGGGTGTGGAGACCAGCACCGAGTGGTCCGTGCAGTTCAAGACCGCACCCGACCGGGTCGCCGCGCTGGTCGAGCAGATCCGGGCCAGCCACCCGTACGAGGTGCCGGAGATCCTGGTGACCCGGGTGGAGAGTGGCAATCCCGACTACACGGCGTGGGTGCACGAGCACACCCGGTCGTAGGTCCCGGTCGCCCGCGTCGTCGGGTGTCGTGGGCTTGCGTGTCGTGGACCCGGCGTGTCGCCGGGGAGAGTCGTAGTCGCTGCCCTCGGGTATTCCTCTCCGGCATTTTTATGACGGAGGGGAATACCGACGTAGTGCGAGTCTGCTTCCCCACGCGACACGCCGATGCCCGTCCCGACCGCCCGGTCAGCGGGCCCGGGCCCAACCCGTGAAGCGTTCGGCCAGGCGCTCCGGCGCGGGCAGGTCGCCGAGCCCGGCCAACTGCCGGGCGGCATCCTCCTGACAGGTGGCGAGGTAGACCAGCAGGGCGGTGCGGTCGGTACGGTACTCGCCGAGCAGGCGCAGCTTCGCGGGCGAGCAGGGCCAGGCGATGCCGCAGGCGGCACAGCGCCACGTCGGCCGGGAGGGCGTGTGCTCCGCGCGGCGTCTCATCGCACCGGGTCGATCTCGGTGACCAGGTCGAGCCGGACCTCGGCGTACCGTTCGCGCGGCGCCACCGACCGGTCGGGCCGGATCTCGTGGCCCTTCACCCGCACCCAGACCCTGCCGTCGACGACCTCGCTCGCGACGACCTCGGTGACGGTCAGGGTGAGCGGGCCGGTCCCGAACCGGTAGCCCTGCTCGGGGACGCGGATCGTGGTGTTCGGGGCGAGGTTGATCGGGCGCACGGCGGTCTCCTGTGGGTCCTGGAGGGTCCTGGAAAGGGGCCGCCCCGGCTGGTCGCCCCGGAGCGGCCCCCGACAACGCGACCGGTGGCTCTCGGGTCCCCAACCGGCTCACGTCGTTCAGAAGGCACCTTGCCGGCGGTTGCCGGACAATCACACAGCGTTAGATGATTTCTCGGGAACGTTCAAAAGGCTCCAGAAGGGACCGCCATGAACCACGCATTCGTCGCGGCGCTCGCCGAGGCGTCCGAGACCGCTGAGAGCCTGGCAGGTCGCATTGGGCTGCACCCGAAGACGGTCGCCCGGTGGGCGAACCCGGGGCGGGTGCCGCAGCCCCGACACCGGGCCCAGGTGGCCGAGATCCTCGGTAAGGGCGTGGCGGAACTCTGGCCAGACGCACTCCAGCGGCGTGAACCAGTGTGGTTCCGGCCGTGGATCGACATCGAACGCGACGCGGTGGCGTTGCGCGCGTTCCAGCTCGCCTGGATTCCGGGCCTTCTCCAGACCGAGGCGTATGCCCGCGCGACCCTGGCTTGGGAGGCGCTGCTCCCGGCCGAGGTCGATGAACTTGTGTCGGCGCGCATTGACAGGCAGGCGATCCTGACCCGTGAGCGTGCGCCCCTCTTCGTCGTTGTGATCGACGAATTAGTCATTCGCCGTCCGGTCGCGGGAAGCCGGGAGGTGATGGCTGCCCAGCTGGCTCGACTTGTGACCTGTGCCGAGTGGTCGAACGTCCAGCTCCACGTAGTGCCGCGTGACACCGTGGCGTATCCCGGACTGAACGGCCCGTTCACGATCGCCGAGCTGATGAACGGAACGAGAGTGGCGCATGTGGACAGTCAGGCGCAAGCGCAGATCATCGATCAAGCAACCGAGATTGCTACGCTCGAGCGGCGGTGGGAACGCATCCGGGGCGAGGCACTTCCCCGCGGACGTTCCCTGGACCTTCTCAGGGAAGCGGCGAGATCATGGAGCTGACCGGCGCTCGGTGGCGAAAGAGCACAAAAAGCGGCAGCAACGGCGGTGACTGCGTGGAGGTCGCCGACAATCTGTCCGGTGTGGTGGGCGTCCGCGATTCGAAGGACCCGGCCGGGCCGGCCCTGACCTTCGACCCGGCCGCCTGGCGGGCCTTCGTCGCCCGGCTCACCGAGCAGAACTGACCGGGGCGTCCCGCCGGTGGCAAGCACCAACCCCGACGACGCCGAGGTGGCGGTGGCCGCGGCCCGCGCCGGTGCCGACGTGGTACGCGAGATGTACGGCCAGCGCCTCGACCGCGTCGACAAGGGTGCCGGTGACTTCGCGACGGCCGCCGATCTGGCCGCCGAGCGGACGATCCTCGACGTCCTCCGCGCCGCCCGGCCCGACGACGGCGTGCTCGGCGAGGAGGGCGGGCAGCGGGGCGGGACCGACGCCCCGCGGCAGTGGCTGGTGGATCCGCTGTGCGGGACGCTGAACTACGCAGCCGGCAGCATGCTGGTGGCCGTCAACGTGGCGCTGCGCGGCGGGGCGGCGGCGGTGGCGGACCCGTTCAGCGGCGAGATCTTCCACACCGACGGCAGGACCGCCCGGGTCCGGCAGGACGGCGTGGACACACCGATGACGCCCACGCCCGCCACCCGGCTGGTGGACGTCAACCTGGATCCACCGTTCCCGAGCGCCCCCGCGTTCCGGGGCGTCGACCTGCTGGCGCACCCCCGGTTCGTCGAGCGGTTCCGGCCCCGGGTGGTGTCCACCACGCTGGCGCTGGCCTGGGTCGCGGCCGGCCGGCGGGCCGCGTACGTCACCGACGGCGACGACCTCTCGGGAAGTGTGCACTTCGCCGCCGGCATCGCCCTGTGCCGGGCCGCCGGCTGCGTCGTCAGCGGGATCGACGGCAGCCCGGTCGGGTCGGCGGGCCGGGGACTCGTGGCCGCCGCAGACGCCGAGACCCACGAGCTGCTGATGTCGGTGATCTCCGGCTGGGACTGACGGCCCTCCTGTCGACCCCGGCGATGCCCGAACGGATGATCCTGTCCTAGGTACGCGCACTCTGGTCGGATGATCTCCGGTGGACCAGGATGGCCGCGTGGAGAACTCCGCCTACCCCTGCCCCGCCTGCGGTGCGCCGGCTGATCTCGGCGCCGGCTGCTCCGGGTGCGGTCGCCCGCCGTACCCGCCCGCGGCCGAGGTCATCCAGCTCGACCGGGAGATCGTGACGCTCGGCGCGGAGGTGGAGCGGGCGCGTCAGGCGTACCAGCAGATCGCGGACCGGCTGGGTGCGACCCGGCGGCGGCGGGCGGAGCTGGCCGCCGCGATCCGGGCCGAGTTCCCGGTGCCGGCCCGCCCGGTCGCGCCCGGTCGGCCGGTCGGGCCGGTCGTGGCGGGCCAACCG
>JAEYGD010000026.1 GCA_023402505.1 Actinomycetes bacterium | reverse complement strand
GTACCCGCCGGCGCGGCCCCCGCCGACGAGGGAACGTCCGCCGCGCCGTCCACGACCGCCCCGGCGCCGCGGCCGAGCCGCAGCGCCGGCCGGGAGCCCACCGGTCGCCCGGCGTCGAGCCCGACCTCCGGCACCCGGTCGCCGGCTCCCCGCAAGACGAGCAGCAAGCCGGCCCAACCGACCACCCGGACGGTGACCGGCCCGGTGGTCGAGAACGAGTACGGCAACGTCCAGGTGCAGGTCACCCTCTCCGGCTCGCGCATCGTCGACGTCGTCGCGGTCGAACTGCCCGAGGAAACCGCCCAGTCCGACCAGCGCAGCCGGCAGGTCGACGACACGTACAGCGGCAGGTCGGGGCTGGTGGTGGAACAGCAGAGCGCCGATCTGGACACGGTGTCCGGGGCGACCGCGACCAGCACCTCGTACAAGCAGTCGTTGCAGGCCGCCCTCGACCGGGCGCGCTAGGACGGTGTCGACCGCACCGCCCGGCGGCGCCGGAACCCCGCCCGGGGCCCCCGCGCCGGCCCGGCCCGGCCTGCGCCGGGTCGAGCAGGTCATGGGTACGGCGATCAGCCTCGACCTCGCCGACGACCTGCCCCGCGCCCAACTGGACCGGCTGGCCGACGAGACGTTCCGCTGGCTGCGGGAGGTGGACGCGCGGTTCAGCACGTACCGGACCGACAGCGAGGTGTGCCGCTTCGGCCGGGGGGAACTGCTGCTGTCGGAGGCGTCGGCGGACCTGCGGCTGGTGCTGGAGCGCTGCGCGGACCTGTGGGCCGCCACCGACGGGTTCTTCGACGCGTACGCCCACGGCACGCTCGACCCCTCCGGGTACGTCAAGGGCTGGGCCGCGCAGGTCGCCTCGGACCGGCTGCTCGCCGCCGGGTCGGCGAACCACTGCCTGAACGCGGGCGGCGACGTGCGGGCCCGGGGTCACTCGGCGGCCGGACGGCCGTGGCGGATCGGTGTCCGGCACCCGTGGAACCCGATGGCGACCTGCCTGGTGCTGGCGGGCACCGACCTGGCGGTGGCCACCTCCGGCGTCTACGAGCGGGGGCACCACGTGCTCGACCCGCGGCGCGGCGCGCCGGCCCGGGGGCTGCGGTCGGTCACCGTGGTCGGCACCGACCTGGGGGTGGCCGACGCGTACGCCACCGCGGCCGTCGCGATGGGCACCGCCGGGCGGTCCTGGCTCGACCGGCTTCCCGACCACCGGCACGCGATCGTCACCGACGACGCCCGCCTCGAACACTCGACAAACCTCCCCGTGGCCTAACCCCCGTCCCTCCCCGTCCCTCCCCGCGATCTTGCACTTTGTGCCCTCGATATGCCCTTTACGCGGCATGTGCCGGGGCCGAAAGTGCAAGATCGCGGGGAGGGACGGGGGTGCGGGGTTAGCGGGTGGGGCGGTGGGTGCCCGCGGGGCGGGAGCCGGCCGGGCGAGGGCGGCCGGGGCGAGAGCCGGCCGGCCGGGTGCCGGCCCAACGGTGCCGGGGCCGGTGGTGGCGAGGCGGCTCCGCGTCGCACGGCTCGCGCGTGGTGTCGTCGGTGGACATGCGGCCAACCCCCGATCATGGCGCGTTCGCGCTCCTCGGCTGGTTCAACGAGCCGGACCGGCCCGACGACGCTGCCCGCCCGGTCTAGCGGCCCCGCCGGGGCAGCGGCAGGTGCCCGGGGAGCAGGTCCGCGACGAGCGTCACCCCGCTGGCCCGTAACTCGCCGATCAGGGTGTTCTGCAGCAGGTACGAGTCGGGCAGTTGCCAGCGCGCCTGTTCCGGCGCGACCACCCAGCGGACGGTGCCCTCGGGCAGCCGGGTGGGTGGCGCCGGGATCCACGAGCCCGGACCGTGCCGGACCACGTGGAAGCAGTGGTCGAGTTCGGGCCGCAGCGGGTCACCGGGCCGGACCAGGAACATCCAGCGTCCGGTCGGGGTGGCCAGCACGGGTCCGCGTACGGCCGGGCCGGCCGGGTGGTCCTGCACGGCGGCGAGCACCTGCCGGCCGAGGTCGGCGGGCACCTCCAGCACGTCGAAGGCCCGGCCGGTGGGCAGGAGCACCCCGTGCGGGCGGGCGTGCCACCACGTCGCCACGCGGGCCGGGTCGGCGCTCGCGGCGCGCTCCCAGTCCTCCAGCGCGGGGTGGCAGCCGACGGTGGGGCAGCCGGCCCGCCCGCAGACGAAGCGGCTGCGGGCCAGGCAGGCGCCGGGGGTCACCTCCCAGCCGTGCAGCGCGTAGCGTACGGCGACCCGGCGCAGTCGTACCCGTTCCAGGTGCGACAGCTGAGCGACGCGCGGTCCGACATTCCCCCACATGTGTGCCATCTCCCCTCGCCGGACGTGGCTTCGTCGATGTCCCATGTCGAGCACCGTCACTGCCGTAACCCGCGATCGTTGAGTTGACGAACGGCTGGTGCAACTTGCACGAAAACTACGAGGATCGGCCGTACGGCTGACGTACAGGCTGTGCGACCAGCGAAAACCTGAACAAATGCAGCGCCGCGCCCACGAAGGGACCCCCGGCCGACCAGCCGGTGTGGACGCAAGGGGAGGGATGGGGACATGGACGAGTTACCCATAGGGCGGCGCGTGGCCTACTGGCGGGGGCGGCGCAAGATGTCGCAGCAGGTGTTCGCGGACCGGCTGGGCAAGTCGAAGAGTTGGGTGGACAAGGTCGAGCGCGGGGTACGCCGGCTCGACAAGTTCTCCGTCCTCTACGAGATCGCCGACATCCTCCAGGTGGACGTGCAACTGCTGCTCGGCAAGGACCCGGAGCGCCGCAGCGACGCGTTGAACTGCATCGACCAGGTCGAGGTGCAGGAGATCCGCGCAGCCCTCGAACGGTACGACTCGATGAGCGCGTACTTCGACGCGGCGCCGTACCCGCCGCCGCTGCCGGACATGCGCAAGGCCGTCACCCACGCCTGGCTGACCTACCAGTACGGCCGGTACGGGATGCTCACCCGCGCCCTGCCCAAGCTGCTGCGCGACGCGCAGGCGGCCGACGCCGGCTTCGGCGGCGACGACGCCCGGGAGGCGGCGCACCTGCTCGGGCAGGTCTACCAGATCGCCTCCTCGGTGCTGCGCAAGCTGGGGGAGTGCGACCTGGCCTGGCTGGCCGCGGACCGCTCGATGGCGGTCGCCCAGCGGGCCGACGATCCGCTGCTGGCCGGCATCGCCACCACCCGGGTGTGCAACGCGCTGGTGGCGATGGGCCGGCCGCGGCCGGCACTGGAGCTGAACGTGACGATCGCGAACCGGCTCGCTCCGGGCGGCGGCAACGACACCAGCCCCGACCGCCTGTCGGTCTACGGGATGCTGCTGCTGCAGGGTGCGATGGCGGCGTCCCGGATCGGTGATTCCGCCACCGTGGACGACCTGCTCGGCGGGGCCGAGGAGGCCGCCAAGCTGCTGGGCGGCGACCAGAACCGCTACTGGACGTCCTTCGGGCCGACCAACGTGGAGCTGCACCGCGCCGCGGCGGCGGTCGAGCTGGGCGACGGCGGGCGGGCGGTGGAGATCCACCAGCAGCGCATCCACGAGCCGTACTTCGGCGCCCTGCTGCCCGAGCGCCGCGCCCACCACCTGCTCGACATCGCCCGGGGCTACGCCCAGGTCGGTGACGTGGCGAACGCCGGGGACATGCTGCTGCGCGGCGACCGGCTCGCCCCGTCGGAGGTCCGCTGCCGGCCGATCGCCCACGAGGTGATGTCCGACATCCTGCGTCGCACACGTGGTGCGCCCCCTTCTCCGATCGCGGAGTTGGCTGGGCACATGGGAGTAGGGGTATGAGCGCGGAGCCGGCCTGATGGCGGGGCCGCACCGCACCGGGGAGCAACGCAGGATGCTCTACGTCATCGCCTGCGGTTCGCCGCTGGCACGCCACGTCGGCCGGCTCGTCGAGCTGGCCCAGCAGGACGGGTGGGAGGTCGGTGTCGTCACCACACCCGACGGCGCCAAGTTCATCGACCGCCCGACGCTGGCCCGGCAGACCGGGCATCCGGTACGCACGCACTACAAGAATCCGGGTGACCCGGACGTCCTGCCGCCGGCCGACGCGATGATCGTCTGCCCGGCGACGGTGAACACGGTCAACAAGTGGGCGGCCGGGATCACCGACACCCTGGCCCTCGGGCTGCTCGTCGAGGCGCAGGGCCTCGGGGTGCCGTTGGTCGCGGTGCCGTACACCAACGTGGCGATGGCCGCCCACCCGGCGTTCCGGGCGGCGCTCGCGCGGCTCTCCGAGTGGGGTGTCACGGTGCTCTTCGGCGACCACGTCTTCCCCCTGCACCCGCCCGGTTCCGGGGAGCGTCACCTGCACGCCTTCCCGTGGGAGGCGGCGTTGGCCGCCTTGCGGGACCGCTCCCCGGCGACCTCCGCCGCCTGACCGCCGCGGGCCGGTCCGGGTGGCGACGCGCCCCGCCGCCGCCCGCGCCGGTAAGCTGGCCCGCCGTGAGCACACCCGCACTCCCGCCGACGGTCGCCGACGTGGTGGCCGAGCTGGAGCGGCGCTATCCGCCGGCGTGGGCGGAGGAGTGGGACCGGGTCGGCCTGGTGCTCGGTGAGCCGTGCGCGCCGGTCCGGCGGGTGCTCTGCGTCGTCGACGTGGTGTCGGAGACGGTCGCCGAGGCGGTCGACGTCGGCGCCGACCTGATCGTGGCGCACCACCCGCTGCTGCTGCGCGGGGTGTCCTCGGTCGCGCCGACCACATACAAGGGGCGGATCGTCCACCGGCTGATCAAGGCGGACGTCGCGCTGTACGTGGCGCACACCAACGCGGACGTCGCCGAGCCGGGCGTCTCCGACGCGCTGGCCGCCCGGTTCGGGCTGACCGACCTGCGCCCGCTGCACCCGCCCGCGCCCGGTTCGCCCGCGTACGGCGCCGGCCGGGGGATCGGCCGGATCGGCGAGCTGCCCGAGCCGATGACGCTCGCGGAGCTGACCCGGCTCGCCGCCGCCGTGCTGCCCGCCACCGCCTCCGGCGTACGCGCGGCCGGCGACCCGCGCCGCGTGGTGCGTACGCTCGCTGTCAGCGGCGGCTCCGGCGACGGCTTCCTCGGGGACGCGACCGCGGCCGGGGTTGACGCGTTCCTCACCGCCGACCTGCGTCACCACCCCGCCGGTGAGCACCTGGCGGCCGAGGGTCCCGCCCTGCTCGACGCCGCCCACTGGGCGACGGAACGACCCTGGCTGGACGACCTCGCCGCCGTCCTGCGGGAGACCACCGGGGTCGAGACGCTCGTGTCCGACCTGGACACCGACCCGTGGACCGTACACGCCGCCCCGCCCGCGGCGGACGACAAGGAGCCCGACCGTGAAGGCTGACCCGAACGTCCAGCGCCGCCTGCTCGACCTGGCGGCGATCGACACCGCTCTCGCCCAGCTCGCCCACCGTCGGCGGTCGCTGCCCGAGCGGGCGGAGCTTGAGGCTCTCGCCCGGGAGTTGTCCGCGCTGGAGGACGAGCGCGTACGCGCCCAGGTGGCGGTCGACGACCTGGACCGGGACATCGCCCGGCTGGAGAAGGACATCGACCAGGTCCGCGCCCGCAAGCGCAAGGACGAGGACCGGCTCGCCGCGGGCACCGGCCCGGCGCGGGAGCTGGAGGCCCTCCAGCACGAGCTGGCCTCGCTCAACCGCCGCCAGGGTGACCTGGAGGACGCCGAGCTGGAGTTGATGGAGCAGCGGGAGACCGCGCAGGGCGTCCTGGACGGCGTCGAGAAGCGGCTCGCCGAGTCCCGCGAGAAGCGGGCCGCCGTCGAGCGGCGCCGGGACGACAGCCTCGCCGAGATCGCCAAGGAGGAGGAGTTCAAGCGGGGCGCGCGGCAGCCGCTCGCCGCCGATCTCCCCGGCGACCTGGTGGGCCTCTACGACCGGATCCGCGAGGACACCGGGCTCGGCGCGGCGCTGCTCACCGCCGGGCGGTGCGGTGGGTGCCGGATCGAGCTGTCCGGCGCCGACCTGGCCCGCATCCGCAAGGCCGACCCGGAGGACGTGGTCCGCTGCGAGGAGTGCCGCCGGATCATGGTCCGCACCAACGAGTCCGGTCTGTAGCGGTGGGGCGAGGCGTGGTCGTCGTCGAGGCCGACGGCGGGTCCCGGGGCAATCCCGGTCCGGCCGGCTACGGCGCGGTGGTCCGGGACCCTGACACGGGTGCGGTGCTGGCCGAACGCTCGGAGGCGATCGGCACCGCCACCAACAACGTCGCCGAGTACCGGGGGCTGATCGCCGGTCTGGAGGCCGCCGCCGAGCTGGGTGCCACCGAGGTGGAGGCCCGGATGGACTCGAAGCTCGTGGTCGAGCAGATGTGCGGTCGCTGGCAGATCAAGCACCCCGGCCTGCGCCCGCTCGCCGCGCAGGCGGCGGCGCTGGTCGGCCGGTTCGGCGCCGTCCGGTTCACCTGGATCCCCCGGGAGCGCAACAAGCACGCCGACGCGCTGGCCAACGCGGCGATGGACGCCGCCGCCGGTGTCCCGGCCCGCCCGGCCGCGGAACCGCCGCGCCAGGTGGCCGCCCCGGACT
>JAEYGD010000428.1 GCA_023402505.1 Actinomycetes bacterium | reverse complement strand
GGCCATCTCAGCCCTGCCGGGTGGCGGCCGCCGCGGTCGCGCCCGCCGGCTCAGCCCTGCCGGGCCTTCTGCCGGGGATCCTTTTTGTTGATCACATAGACCTTGCCGCGGCGGCGGACCACGATCGAGTTCATCTTCCTGGTCAGCGCGCGTAGTGAGCTCCGGACCTTCATGCCGACCCGACTACCCGGGTCGGCGGGCCGCACACCACATCGTCACTCATCTATTGACACATGTTGTTAACAGTTGCGAGTCTGAGAGAGCGCTCTCTCAGTCCCGTCCCGACACTCCGAGGAGTTGTTGTGGGAATCCGAAGAAGACTCCTGGCCGCCCTATCCGGCCTGGTCACGGCCGCCTCGCTCGCCGTCGTCGCAACCCCGGCCCAGGCGGTCGGTCCCGCGCTGCTGCCCGTGACGGTCAGCAACGCCACCGGCCGCGGCGAGGCGGTGCACCTCTACGTGATCGGCACCCAGCTCGCCACCGGCCGCCTCGGCTACGTCAACCAGGCCGGCACGTTCGTCCCCTGGTCCGGCGGGCAGATCCCGCCGGCGCCCGCACCGGACGCGTCGATCCCGGGCCCGGTCACCGGCGGCAGCACCACCATCCGCTTCCCGCGTGGCTTCTCCGGCCGCGTCTACTTCTCCTTCGGGGAGAAGCTCCGGTTCTTCCTGACGCCCGACGGGCTGGTCCAGCCGGCGCCGTGGGCGGCCGGGGACGCCAACCGCGACATCCTGTTCGACTGGAGCGAGTTCACCTACAACGACGCGGGGCTGTGGCTCAACAGCTCACAGGTCGACATGTTCGCGGTGCCGCACGCGGTGACCGTCACCGGAGCCGACGGCGTCACGAAGCGCACCGGTGACGTGGTCGCCAACGGCCGCCACGCGATCATCGAGGGCATCCGGGCACAGGCCGGCTGGACGAACACCGTCCACACCCGATCGGACGGCACGGTGCTGCGCGTGCTGGCGCCGGGGAAGGCGGCCGGCGCGGGCCTGCTCAGCCCCACCTACCTCGACTCGTACATCGCCTGGGCGTGGAACGCGTACACGACCCGCACCCTGACCGTCGTGCCGTTCGCCCACCAGCCCGCCGTCCGCTACTTCGGGCGTACCTCCGGCAACGTCATGACGTTCACCAACGGCGCCGGACAGGTGGTCGCCTCGTTCAACCGGCCGTCGTCGGCCAGCGTGTGGGGCTGTGACGGGGACCTGCCCGCGCCCAACGACCAGGTCGTCGGCCCGATCTCCCGTACGCTCTGCGCGGCGCTGAACCGGGGCACGCTCGGCACCGTCGACACCCAGCCCAGCACCAACGCCGCCGAGTTCTACCGCAACAACCCGACCAACCACTACGCCCGCGTCATCCACGCCAACATGGCCGACGGCAAGGCGTACGCCTTCGCCTTCGACGACGTCGGCGCCTTCGAGTCGCTGGTCCACGACGGTGACCCCCGGTCGGCCGGTCTGGTCCTCAGCCCGTTCGGGTCCGGCGGCGGCACCGGCACGCCCGCCGGCGGCACGCCGCTGGTGAGCACCTGGAACAACAAGTGCGTCGACGTGCCGAACGGCAACTTCAGCGACCGCGTGCCGCTGCAGATGTGGGGCTGCAACGGCACGGCCGCCCAGCGCTGGACGATCAGCGGCACCGCCGTGAAGAGCCAGAACGACAAGTGCATGGACGTCGACGGTGGAGCGACCGGCAACGGCGCGGTCGTCCAGCTCTACACCTGCAACGGCACCGGCGCCCAACAGTTCGCCCTCACCGCCGTCGGTGAACTGGTGAACCTCCGGGCCGGCCGGTGCGTCGACATCAAGGACTGGAACGGCGCCGACGGCGCCCGACTCCAGCTCTGGGACTGCACCGGCAGCGCGAACCAGCGGTGGCGGCGGGGCTGAGCCGCCGAACGGGCGGGGTGGGCGGGCGACGGCCCACCCCGCTGTCGGATCGACGACGCCCCACATCGGCCATCCGCACTCTGAGCTGGGCATTCACCGTCACCACGGGCCTATAGTCGAAGCCTCACCCAACGTCGGGTCTCCCGGGCCGCTCATGAACACGACCGACTCCCGAGCGGAGGTGCGGCATGGAACCCTTCTTCCACCGGTACGGCAAGGCGATCGCTGCGACGGTTTTCGCGGCCCTCACCGCCCTGTACGCGGTCTCCTCCGGCGACGACCGCGTCGACCCCGACGAGTGGGTCGCCATCGCGATCGCCACCGTCAGCGCCGTCGGCGTCTACCTCGTCCCCCTCGCCCCGCGCTACCGCTGGGCGAAGACAGCCGTCGCCGCGCTCCTGGCCGGCCTGCAGGTCCTCGCGACGGTCATCCTCGGTGGCCTGGACGCCGACGAGTGGCTGCTGGTCCTCATCGCGGTCGGGCAGGCGCTGGGCGTGGCCGTCGCGCCGGCCACGTCGGACAACGGCGTCGCGAGCCGACCGGGTGCCGTTCCACCGGCGGCGACCACGCCGTGACGGGCCCCGACCGGGCGTCCGCGCGCAGGCGGCGGACGCCCGGTCGGGGTACGGACGCCCCGGCGGATCAGGCCTCGGCGAGCAGGTCGTTCGCGCGCCCGAGGACGGTGGTCAGCACCCGCCCCGCCGCGGCCAGGTCCCCGCCGGGAAGCTCCACCTGGACCCGGACGACGTCCGGCTGCGCGTCCTGGCCCAACTGGCCACCACGTGCTGGAGCGTCGCCGGCCGCGACTGGGTCCGGCGGGACGGGCGCGGCGGGCGCCGGGGACTGCTGACCGGCCTGGACCCCGCCCACCGGTCGGTTCCGGAGAGCCTCGCGCTCGCCGCCACCCCCGCTGGACCGCCCTGATCGGTGCGCGCCCGTTTGCGGCCCCCCGGTCCGGGAACCCAGCCGGCCCGTCCGAGAGGAAGGCCGCACGGTGAACGACAACGAGTTCCTCGCGCTGGTGGCGACGCGCACCGGGATGTCGTCGGAGCAGGCCACCGCCGTCACACGGGCCACCCTGACCACGCTGGCCGAACGGATCGACGGCGGCGAGGCACGCGACCTGGCCGGGCAGCTTCCGCCCGGGCTGCGGGCGTACGCCTTCGGCGGCAGCGAGACGGCCGAACGCTTCGGGCTCGACGTGTTCGTCGAACGGGTCAGCGGCCGCGCCGACGTCGACGTGGACCGCGCGCGGGACGGCGTCACGGCGGTCTTCGACGTCCTCCGCGAGGTCCTCGACCCGAGCGGCTACGAACAGGTGGCCACCCAGTTGCCCGCCGAGTACGGCGACGTGGCCGACCAGACCGCACCGTTCGTCCGGCGAGAGGCCTGACCGGATGACCACCGAGCCCGACGGCGACCCGCTGCGCCGGCCGCCCGAGGCGGACGCGCAGGAGCAGCGCCAGGACGAGACCGTGGTGGGTCCCCCCGACACCGGGTCCGGCGCCGTGCCGGAGGCGACCGAGGCGGACCTGGCGGAACAGGGCGCCCTGGTGCCACCGAGCGACCGGACGGGCCTCGCCGGCGCGGTACGCGACGACGTCACCCCGGCGGACGCGCTGGAGCAGAACCAGGAGATCCCGACGCCGGACGAGGACCGCCGGGACTGAGAGCCGGCGAAAGGAGCGGGTGATGGAGTACGAGCGGTTCATCTCCACCGTGCGGCAGCGCACCGGACTGGGCGACGAGGAGGCCGACCGGGCGGTCCGGGCCGTCCTGTCGGCACTCGGCGAACGGCTCGCCGGACGGCAGGCCGACCACCTCGCGGAACAGCTGCCCGAACGGCTGGACCTGTCGGTCACCCGCAACCCGCGGGGACGGTCCTGGGACGTCGGCGAGTTCCTGCGCGTCATCGGCGTACGCGAGCGGTGCGCCGACCCGGACCAGGTGCGGCTGCACGCCCAGGCGGTGCTGCGTACGGTCGCCGAGGCACTCGACGACGACGAGCGCGCCGACCTGCTGGCCCAGCTCCCCGCCGGAATCGTGGACCTGTTCGGCGTGCCGACGCCACGGACCTGAGTCTCGGCGGCGCACCGGTAGGCGGTCGGGGTCGCGGATACACTTCCGGCAGCCGGAGTGCAGGGCGGGTGGATGGCTGCTGGGTCGTACCGTGGGCTGCGTCGCGTGCTGGCCGTGGTGGTCATGGTCGGCGCGGTCGCGTTGTCGGGCGGGTCGTCGGCGACCCCCGGCCCCGCGGGGCCGACGACGCTGCGCGTGCTCCAGATGAACCTCTGCAACAGCGGCCAGGCCGGCTGCTACACGGGCCGCTCGGTGGCCCGGGCCGGCGCGGTGATCCGGGCCGAGGCACCCGGCCTGGTGACGCTCAACGAGGTCTGCCGCGACGACGTGGCCGCGTTGGAGCGGGTGTTGGCCGAGGCCCGGCCCGGCGGCACCGTGCTGTCGGCCTTCGCGGCCGCGCGGCACGGCCGGACCGGTGAGCCCTACCGGTGCCTGACCGGCCAGCCGTACGGCGTCGGCCTCCTGGTGTCGGTCCCGGCACCGTACCGAGGGCACACCGTGCACAGCGGGATCTACCCGATGCAGGACCCGGTCGACCCCGAACACCGTGCCTGGCTCTGCGTCGCCGTCACCGGCGCCTTCCACGCCTGCACCACGCACCTGGCCTACACCAGCGCGTTCCTCGCCCTCGACCAGTGCGCCCACCTGCTCGGCACGGCGATCCCGGCGCTACACCGGCAGGCCGGCTACCAGCCCACGGTGCTCGGCGGGGACCTCAACCTGCGGCCCGGCGGCTCGCCGGACGTGCGGGCCTGTCTGCCGCGGGGCTACCTGCGCGCCGGCGACGGCGCGGTGCAGCAGGTCGTCGCGACCACCGATTTCGTCGTCGGCGGTCGCCGGTCGATCGGCATGGCCGGCACCACCGACCACGCGAGCTTCCTCGTCACGCTGACGACCGCCCGGGACGCCGACCGCTCGCTCTGACGGCCCATCCGGTGGCCGCCGCCGGCCGGACTGCGGCCCGCCGCCGGCCGCGCCGGACCGCGCCCTCAGGGCACCGTCCGGCGCGGACCGGAGGGTCTCAGCCCAGCGGCAGCACCGGCTCGGCGCTGCGGGTGGCGTAGTAGCAGCCGGTGGTCGGCAGGCTGGTCGCGGCGGGCGGGGTCACCCCGTCGTAGAGCGCCAGCAGGAAGTTCTGCGGGCAGCGGCGGGTGCTGCCGGTCCGGATGCCGAAGTGCAGGTGCGGGCCGGTGGAGTTGCCCGTGTTGCCGGTCAGGCCGATCTGCTGGCCGGGCGAGACGGTCACGCCGTTGCTGACCGACCACGAGGAGAAGTGGCAGTAGGTGTAGACCGCGCCGTCGGTGCCGGTGAGGTTGATGCCCCGGCCGCAGGAGGTGTCGTTGATGACGGTCACGGTTCCGGCGCGCACCGCGTACGCGGGCGTACCGGTGCCGACCGGCAGGTCGATGGCCGGGTAGTCGTGGTGCGGGTCGTCGTACTCGCTGCGCGGCAGGGCGCTCTTCGGCAGCGGCAGGGCGAAACTGCTGCCGCCGCTGGCGGTGGTGAGGCGTACGGCGTCGGCGACGACGTAGCCGGTGCCGCTGGTCCAGCGGCTGACCCCGACCACGTTGTGGTCGCCGGCGGCCAGGTTGAAGGTGCCGAGGCTGACCCAACGGCCGCCGTTGGCGCGCTGGTCGACGGTCACGGTCTGGTTGCCGCCGGTGGTCGCGACGATGAACGGCGTGGCGTTGTTGTAGCCGGCGTCCGCCGGGTACCACACCTCGACCAGGTGCGGCCCGGTCGCCGCGATGGACGCCGAGAACCAGGCCGCGTCGCTGGCCCCGGCGTACGGGGTGGCGAACCGGTAGTCCGCACCGTACTTCTGGCCGGACCAGGCGGACGTACCCCAGTTGGTGCTGGCGGTGAACCGGCCGGCGGTCGCGTTGTCCACGGTGACCGTCGCCGCGGCGGCGGGGCTCGGTGGGCCGAGCAGCACGAGGGAGACCGCGGCGAGCGCCGCGACCAGGGCACGCAGGGTGGCGGAGTGTCTCATGTGTCCTCCGGGGGCGTCGGGATCGGCGGGGCGTGGCGGGCCCGTGGCCGTGCGGCCCGCCGTGGGTGCACGCACGATACAACTCGACGGACGTCGATGTCGATAGTTGCCGATGTATTGCCGCGGTCCCGAAGGTTTTCGCCACCCCCGCCCGCGCCTACCGGTCGGCCGCCCGTTCGAGGACCTCGCGCGCCAGCGGCAGCGCGGCCTCCCGGTGAGCCGGGACGAGCCCGACGCGGGTACGCCGGTCGAGCAGGTCCCCGACGGTGAGGGCGAGTTCGTGGCGGGCCGCCCAGAGCAGCTCCGCACCGGTGACCGGGATGTCCGGCCCGATCGGCCGGCGCAGGTCGGCCGGCGCCTCGGCCAGGACGTCGGCCGCCTCGGTGCCGTACCGGTGGACCAGCCGCCGGGGCGCGGGGACCCGGGCCAGCCCGGCCCGGCTCGCGGCCCCGGGCAGCGGGAGGCGACGGGTGCGGCAGGGGCCGGCGGAGAGATTCCGGTGCCGCACGGCGGTGTCGACCGCGTCCTCCGCCATCCGGCGGTAGGTGGTGAGCTTGCCGCCGACGACGCTGATGATCCCGTCCGGATCGTCGATGACGGCGTGCCGCCGGGACAGGTCGGCGGTCCGGTCGTCGGCGTCGGCGAGCAGGGGCCGCAGGCCCGCGTAGGCGCCGAGGACGTCGGCGGGCCCCAGCGGCCGGTCGAGGACGCTGTTGAGCACGTCGAGCAGGAACGCGACATCGGCGTCGGTCGGTTGCGGCACGTCGGGGACCGGACCGTCCACCGGCTCGTCGGTCAGTCCGGCGTAGACCAGGCCGTCGGTCTGCGGCAGCGCGAAGACGTAGCGGGTGAACTCCCCCGGCACCGGGATCGTCAGCCCGGCCCAGAGCCCGCCGAGCCGCTCGGCGGACAGGACGATGTGCGTGCCGCGGGACGGCCGCAGGCGTACGTGCGGGGTCAGCCCGCTGGCCCACACGCCGGTCGCGTTGATCACGGCGCGGGCCGGGACGTGCAGGCGCGTACCGGTCCGGGTGTCCTCGATCGTGGCGCCGTCGCGGTGCAGCTCGACGGCCCGGCAGCGCGGCAGGACCCGGGCGGACCGGGCCGCGGCCGCGCGGGCCAGGCCGACGACGAGCCGGGCGTCGTCGCAGAGCTGGCCGTCCCAGGACAGGCGTGCCCCGCGCAGGCCGGCCGGGCGCAGCGCCGGTGCCATTGCGCTCGCCTCGGCCGGGCCGAGCCGGCGCGTGCCCGGCAGGATCCGGCGGGGGGTCCCCGCGCAGGTACGCAGCAGGTCCCCCGCGCGCAGCCCCACGGCCGCGGCGCGGTCCTGCCAGCCGGTCGTGTAGCCGGTGGCCGGCAACAGCATCGGCAGCGGCCGGATCAGGTGCGGCGCGGTGCGGGTCATCAGGACGTGGCGTTCGGCGGCGCTCTCGTAGGCGACGCCGACCTGGCCGTGGGCGAGGTAGCGCAGCCCGCCGTGGACCAGCTTGGAGCTCCAGCGGGAGGTGCCGTACGCCAGGTCGTGCGCGTCCACCGCGACCACGGACAGCCCGCGGCTCGCGGCGTCCAGCGCCACTCCGGCGCCGGTCACGCCCAGCCCCACGACGAGGACGTCGACGGGCCGGCCGCCGGCCAGCTCGGTGAGGTCCCGGTCGCGGCGGGCGCCGGTGAGCGATGCGTGCACGGATCCTCCCTTGCAATGGAGTGACATCTGATGTCACTCTGTCACACATGGATACGCGAGGGGAAGTCACCGCCGGATGGGCCCGCTGGGGGACGGCGCGCGACGCGAAGGTGCTGCCGGAGTCCGCGACGGCGCTGCTGGCCCAGGTGCTCGATCTGGCGCCACCGCCGCCGCCCGTCCCGCTGCCCCGGGTCGCCGTACCCGAGTGCGAACTGGACGACGCGGTCCTCGACGCGCTGCGGGGCGTGGTCGGCACCGACCACGTCGTCACGGCCGACGCGACCCGGGCCCGGCACGCGTCCGGCATGTCGACGCCCGACCTGCTGCGGGGCCGGCACGGCGAACTGCCCCGGACCCCGCAGGCGGTCGTCCGGCCGGCCGGCCACGCCGAGGTGCTGGCCGTGCTCGACGTCTGCTCCGGGTCCGGGGTGGCCGTGGTGCCCTTCGGGGGCGGCACCTCGGTGGTCGGCGGGCTGACGCCGGCCGCGACCCGGCACGTCGCCGTCGACCTCAGCCGGCTGGACCGCCTCGTCGCGGTCGACCCCGTCTCACGCACCGCGACGTTGCAGGCCGGGCTGCGTGCTCCGGACGCCGCCCGGCTGCTCGCCGGACACGGCTTCACCCTCGGCCACGTCCCCCAGTCCTACGAGTACGCCACCATCGGCGGCTTCGCCGCCACCCGCTCCTCCGGGCAGGCCTCGGCCGGGTACGGCCGTTTCGACGACATGGTGACGGCGCTGACCGTCGCCACGCCCCGCGGCACCGTGCGGGTGGGCCGCGCCCCCGCCTCGGCCGCCGGCCCCGACCTGCGACAACTCTTCCTCGGCAGCGAGGGCACGCTCGGCGTCATCACCGACGTGACCGTCCGGGTGCGCCCACTGCCGGCCCGGTCGCACTACGAGGGCTGGCGGTACGAGTCGTTCGCCGCCGGCCTGGACGCCGTGCGGCGGCTGGCGCAGGACGGGCCACGGCCCACCGTGCTCCGGTTGTCCGACGAGGTGGAGACCATGATCGGGGCGGCCGGGTCGGGCCGCTCCGACGGCGGCTGCCTGCTGATCGCCGGGTACGAGGGCGAGGACGTCCGGCGCAGCGTCGAGGCGGCCGCCGGTGTGCTCGCCGCGCACGGCGGCGTGCCGCTGGGCGAGGACACGGGACGGCAGTGGGCGCGGCACCGCTTCGACGCGCCGTACCTGCGCGACGCGCTGCTGGACGCGGGGGCGTTCGCGGAGACCCTGGAGACCGCGGCGTACTGGTCGAGGATCCCGGAGGTGCACGAGGGGGTCCGGCGGGCGATCCTCGACGCGCTGCCGGACGGCGCGCTGGTGCTCGGCCACGTCTCCCACGTCTACGAGACCGGCGCCTCCCTGTACTTCACGGTGATCTGCTCCCCCGGCTCCGATCCGGTCGGCCGGTGGCGTGCCGCGAAGGCCGCCGCCAGCGAGGCCATCGCGGCGACCGGCGCCACCATCTCCCACCACCACGGTGTCGGTACCGACCACCGGGCCTGGTACGCCACCGAGATCGGGGCGGTCGCGGTGGACCTGCTCCGGGCCGTCAAGCGCGAGCTGGACCCCGCCGGCATCCTCAACCCCGGCATCCTGGTGCCGTGAGGTGCGCGCCTTCGCCGCCATCCTCGGGCCGGACGCGCGCCGGGGACTGTCCCGCCTGATGCCGGTGGCGCACGAGCTGCGCGCCGCCGGGGCCCGGATCCGTTTCGACTACACCCAGACACCCGACCAGGCCCGGCGGCGCGCCGCCGCGGCGGTACGCGACGGTGAGGTCGTGGTCGCCGCCGGCGGTGACGGCACCATCCGGCTGCTCGCCGGCGCGGTCGCCGACGCCGGTGGCCTCCTCGGCGTGGTCCCCGCCGGCCGGGGCAACGACTTCGCCCGGCAGCTCCGGTTGCCGCACTCCCCCGCCGCCGTGGCCGACCTGCTGCTGCGCGGCCGGACCCGGCACGTCGACGTGCTCCGCGTCGCGGGGCAGACGGTCGTCGGCAGCGTCTACGCGGGCGCCGACGCGGCCGCGAACGAGCTGGCCAACCGGTCCCGCCTGCCCGCGTCGCTGGTGTACCCCACCACCGGGTTGCGGGCGCTGCTGCGCTGGCCGCGCACCCGGTACACGATCACCGTCGACGGCCACGCGGAGCAGGTGGAGGCGTACACGGTGGTGGTCGCCAACTGCGGGTACTACGGCGGCGGGCTGCACGTCGCCCCCGTGGCCCGGCCCGACGACGGCGCGCTGGACGTCGTGGTGATCGGCCACGCCAGCCGGCTGCTCTTCCCGCTCGTGCTACGCCAGATGCGCGCCGGCCGGCACGTGCGGCGGCCGCAGGTGGCCTGCTACCGGGGCAGCGTGGTCACCGTGCAGGCCGACCGGCCGGTGACCGTGTACGGCGACGGCGACCCGGTCGGCCGGTGCGACCGCGTCCGGGTCGAACTCCGCCCACGGGCCCTGCAGGTCGTCACCGGCGACGCTCAGTCCGGTCGCAGGTAGCCGTCTACCAGCCGGGCCAGCTCCCGGTCGAACTCGGCGTCGGGCCGCCCGTCGGCGACCGTGCGGACGGACAGCACGAAGGACTGCGTGGTCAGGTAGACCGCGCGGGCCATGACCTCGGCGTCCCCGGCCCGCACCGAGCCGTCCGCCCGGCCGGCCGCCAGGGCCGCCGCCAGGAACCGCAGCATCTCGTCCTGGCCGTTGCCACGCCGGTCGAGAAGGTACGGCAGCAGCACCTCCGGGTCCACGTCGCGGATCTTGCACAGCAGCGGGTGCTCCCGCAGCAGCCGTGCTCCCGTCACCACCCGCGCCACCAGGCGGGACCGGGCCGGGCCGGCGCCCTCGTCGGCCGCGGTGGCCACCAGCACCTGGTGCCACTCGCGGCTCATCAGGTCACCGATCAGCGACTGCACGTCCGGCCAGCGGCGGTAGACCGTCATCCGCGACACCCCGGCGCGCCGGGCCACGTCCGTCAACGTGGTGCGGCGTACGCCGTAGGCGAGGACGCAGTCCCGCGCGGCGTCCAGGACCGCGTCCTCGACGCCCCGCTCGCCGGACTGGGCCACCTCAACCACGCCGAATGTCTACCACGCCGCCCGGTCCGCGCACGCCGGCGGCACGGCGGGCCGGGTCGCGCCCCAGCGGTGACCTGACCGTGACGTCGACGGAGAACGATGAGCGACATGCAGCTCACCCGACGGAACCTGCTCGGCGTGACGGCGGCCGCCGGGATGGGTGGTCTCGCCTCCGGTTGCGAGCCGCGCGGGGCCGCCGCGCCGTCGCCCGGCGATTCGGCGGGCGCCGCGCCGGCCTTCGACCCGGCGAGCTGGGACAGCGTACGGGCGCAGTTCGCGCTGGACCGCGATCGGGCGCACCTGGCCACCTACGTCCTCGCGCCGCATCCCGAGCCGGTCCGCGCGGTCGTCGCCACCCACCGCGACGGGCTCGACCGGGACGCGATGGGTTACCTGGCCGCCAACGAGGAGCGGCTCGACGCCGCGGTGCGCGACGCCGCCGCCGGTCACCTCGACACGCGTGCCGACCAGGTCGCCCTGACCGACTCCACCACGATGGGTCTCGGCCTGCTCTACGCCGCGATCCGGCTGCGGCCCGGCGACGAGGTGCTCACCACCGAGCACGACTTCTACGCCACCCACGAGTCGTTGCGGCTGCGGGCCGAGCGGGACGGGGTGACCGTCCGCCGGGTGCGCCTCTACCGGGATCCGGCGGTGACCACCGTGGACGAGATCGTCGGCAACCTCGCCGCGGCGGTCACCCGCCGCACCCGGGTGGTCGCGCTGACCTGGGTGCACTCCGGCACCGGCGTGAAGCTGCCGATCCCGCAGCTCGCCGAGGCGGTACGCGCCCGCAGCCCGGAGGCGCTGGTCTGTGTCGACGGCGTCCACGGCTTCGGCGCCGAAGCGACCAGCCCGGGGCAGCTCGGCTGCGACGTCCTCGTCTCCGGCTGCCACAAGTGGCTGCTCGGGCCCCGGGGCACCGGTCTCGTCTGGGGCAGCACGCGGGCGTGGGACCGGATGACCCCGGTGATCCCCCCGTTCGACGGGCGCAGCATGGGCCACTGGCTGTCCCGGGCGGCCGGCCGGCCGCCGACACCGGGCGGGCCGGCGCACACGCCGGGCGGCTACCACACGTTCGAGCACCGGTGGGCGCTGGCCGAGACGTTCGACTTCCACCGCCGGATCGGCCCGGAGCGGGTCGCCGCGCGGACCCGCGAGCTGGCCGACCGGCTCAAGGACGGGCTGGCCGGGCTCCGCGGGGTGCGGCTGGTGACCCCGCGTTCCGCCGAGCTGTCGGCCGGCATCGTCTGCTGCCAGGTGGGCGACCTGCTGGTCGGCGACGCGCTGGGCGGGCTGCACGCCGCCGGGGTGATCGCCAGCGCCACGCCCTACGACCCGTCGTACCTGCGCTTCGGGGCGACCATCGCGAACAGCGAGGCCGACGTCGACGCGGCGGTGCGGGCGGTCGACGGGCTGGTCTGAGCCTCCGCCGGACTCAGGCGGGGCGGGCGTACCGCCCCGCCCGGTGCTCTCAGCGGCCCCGCTTGGCCCGGCAGATCTCCACCGGCACGGCCGGTGCGCCGTCGACCGGCGCCGGGTCCTCCGGGGTGGCGGCGATCCCGCCGGCCGCGATCCGGTCCAGGGTGGCCAGCCCGGCGGCGTCGATCGTGCCGAAGACGGTGTAGTTGGGGCGCAGCGCCGAGTCGGACTGCACCAGGAAGAACTGGCTGCCGTTGGTGTCCGGGCCGGCGTTGGCCATCGCGAGGGTGCCGCGGGCGTAGAGGCGGCGGACCCCGGTCGGGTCGGTCGGCGCCGGCGGCAGGTCGGTGGGGAGTTCGTCGGCGTACCGGTAGCCGGGCCCGCCGGAGCCGGTGCCGGACGGGTCGCCGCACTGCAGCACCTTCAGCGTCGGGTACACGGTGAGCCGGTGGCAGTCGGTGCGGTCGTAGAACTTGTGCCGGACCAGGTGCAGGAAGCTCTGCACGGTGCACGGGGCCTGGGCCCGGTCGAGGGTCAGCCCGATGGGTCCCTGGTTGGTGCGCAGCGTGACCCGGACGGCGCCCCGGTCGGGTGTGCGCCGCGGGTCCGGCGGCAGTGACACCGGCCGGGCCGCCGGCTCGTCCGGCGTGGGCGTGTACGCGCACGGCCCGTCGGTGGGCTCGGTGGCCGGCGGGGGCGCGGTGGCACCCGGCGCGGCGGCCGCGGCCGTGCCTCCGGTGGCGACCAGCGCGGCGGCGACAACCGCGACGCCCGCGAGGCGGGGCAGTAGCGCTGGGGCGTGCGATCGGGTTTCCCTCGACACGTGGGTCCTCCCTGGACTCGTGGCACCGCAACGAGCGGAGTCTATGGATTCGGCGGCCCGGCGTCGATGCCCCGGGTGGGGTTCAGGCGGGGTCGGGGGCGAGCAGGCCGCGTAGCAGGCTCCGCTGGGCGCGCTCGAAGAGGTCCGCGGCCGGCGGCGCGGCCGGCGGTTGGGCGAGCGCGGCCACCAGGTGCGGATACGGGGTGACGTCGAGGCCGGCGAAGGTGAACGCCTCACCGGCGGTCCGCTTGCGGGCGAACAGGATGGAGATGCCGTTCATGACGGCGACCGCCTCGAGCTTGGCGGTCGGCGTGGCCGCCACCGGGGCCATGATCCGCAGGCAGGCGTCGAAGAACGCGAGCGCCTCCGGGCCGATGGCGGACGCGCGCTGGCTCAGCTCGGACAGCCAGGGGTGGCGCTCGTGCACCGACCGCTGCGCGCGCGCTATCCGCACCATCCCGTTCAGCCAGTCGCCCTCCGGTTCCGGGTACGGGCGCAGTTCGGCGGCCACCGTGTCGGCCATCAGGTCGAGCAGATCGTCGCGGGACGACAGGTACCGGTAGAGGGAGGCGGCCCCGGTGCCCAGCCGGGTGGCGACCGCCCGCATCGACACCGCCGTCAGCCCGTCGGTGTCCGCGATGGCGATGGCCGCCGCCACGATCTCGTCCCGGGTGTGCGCGGGTGCCGGCCCCCGCGTGCCCCGTTCGGGCCGTCGCCAGATCGAGTCCCGTTGGCCGCGCGGGGCTGCGTCGCTCACCGATTCACTGTAATCTGCAAACAGCGTTCGCAGTTTTGATCGGGAGGGCCGAACGATGACGAGTCGCGTCACCGCGCCGGACGGCGCCACGATCGTGCTCCACTCCACCGGCAGCGGGCCGCAGGTCGTGGTGGTGCACGGCGGCGGGGTCACCGTCGAGCCGTACCGGCGGCTCGCCACCGCCCTCGCCGGCCGGTTCACCGTGCACCTGTACAACCGGCGCGGCCGGGCCGACGCCCCACCCCGCCGCGAGCCCTACACCGTGCAGCAGGAGATCGACGACCTCGGCGCCGTGCTCGCGCACACCGGGGCCCGGGCCGTCGTCGGGCACAGCTCCGGTGGCTTCTTCGCGATGCAGGCGGCGCGGAGCCTGCCGATCGAACGGCTCGCGCTCTACGACCCGGCCGTCTCCGTCAACGGGGCCATGACCGGCTCCTTCCTCCCCGCCGCACGGGAGGCGATCCGCGCCGGCCGCCCGGCCCGGGCGCTCGCGATCGTCGGCGCCGCCGCCAACCCGCAGCTTCCGGCGTCCCGGCTGCCGCTCGCCGCGCAGACCGCGCTCTGCCGGCTGTTCCTGCGCACCCGCGTCGGCCGGGAGATGGGCGAACTGCTCGACCGCACGCTCGACGAGACCGCCATGGTGGCCGCACACGACGGTCCGCCCGAGCAGTACGCCGGCCTCGACACCGACATCCTCTTCGCCTACGGGCAGGCCGGCCCGCCGTACTACGCCACCATCGCGACGGCCCTGTCGCCCGTCCTGCCCCGGATGCGGGTGCTGCCCGTGCCGGACTGCGGCCACGACGGCATCAACCGCGCGCCGTCCCGGCTGGTCGAGCCGCTCGCCGCCTTCCTGGCCGGATCGGCGTGACGGCCGGCGCCTCCGGGACCGGCGCCGAGGCGCGCAGGAGTTCCGCCGTCGCGGCGTCCGCCGGGAAGAACGTCTCGATGGAGATCTCGTCGAGCGTGACGTCGCGCGGCGCGCCGAACACCGTCGTCGCGTAGAACAGGGCCAGCTCGCCGTACTCGGTGGACAGCCGCATGGGGATCACCAGGTCCTCCCCCGGCCCGTCGCCGGTGCCCGGCGGCGTCCCCGCCGGGGCCGGATAGGTCTCCAGCTCGGCCAGCAGGTCCGCCAGGCCGTCGGCCGCGGTGCGGTCGAGCTGGCGGCGGACACGGCGCAGCACCTGCGTACGCCACTGCGCCAGGTTCCGGATGCGCGGGGCGAGCCCGTCCGGGTGCAGGGTCGCACGCAGCACGTTGACCGGGGGCGTACGCAGCTTCTCCGGCACGCCGCCCAGGAACGCCTCCATGGCGGCGTTGGCGGCCAGCAGTTCCCAGCGCACGTTGACGGCGAGTGCCGGGTTCGGCTGGTGGCCGGCGAGGACCGCCGTCACGGCGGCGTGGGCCGCGCCGAGGTCGACGAACGCGCTCTCCCGGTGCGCCGGTGCGAATCCGGCGGCCAGGTAGAGGGCGTTGCGCTCGCGCAGCGGCACGTCCAGTTCGTCGCAGAGCCGCTCGATCATCACGCGGCTCGGATTGGCCCGGCCGGTCTCCACGAAGCTCAGGTGGCGGGTGGACACGTCGGTCGACGACGACAGGTCGAGCTGTGAGCGGCCCCGCCGTTCGCGCCAGCGCCGGATCAGCACTCCCACCGGCTCGGTCCTGGTCATGCCGCCCAGCCTCGCGCACCGGCCGACCGGCCGGCAATGACCTCGCAGGTAATCGACACGGCACCGGCCGCCGGCGCACCGTGACGGTGCGGCAGCCGCACCACGACCGACCGACATGAGGAGGAACGACGCATGACGTCCAACAGCAGGTACGCCGACACCGTCGAACGCTACGTGCGGTTCTGGAACACCGCGGAGCCCGGGGAGCAGCGCCGGCTGGCGGCGGAGACCTTCACCGACGACGTCCGCTACCACGCGGTGGTCGGCGTCCGCACCGGGCCGCAGGCGCTGATCGACTTCCACGACCAGTTCACCGGGCACCAGGGCGCCGCCCTGTTCCGGCGCCGCGAACAGCCGCAGATCCACCACGACCGGGCCCGGCTGGCATGGGAGATCGAACTCGACGGCGGCCGGCCCTTCGCCGCCGGGACCGACCTGCTGGTGTTCGAGCCGGACGGGCGGATCAGCTCGGTGAGCACCTTCCTCGACCGCGCGCCCGAGGGCTTCGACCCGCACGCCCACCACTGACCGGGCACCGGCCGACGGGGGGTGCCGGGGGGCCGGGCCGCATCCCGGCCCGTGCCCCCC
>JAEYGD010000325.1 GCA_023402505.1 Actinomycetes bacterium | reverse complement strand
TCCCCGTGCCGCCCGCGCACCGGCCGCTGCCGGACGACACCCAGACCGGCCAGTTCCCCCGGGTGGTCACCGGCCGCCGCCGGACCGTCCTCGGCGTCCTCGCGGCGGTCGCCGTGCTCTCCGCCGTCGCCCTCGTCGTCGGCCTGAGCTGGGCCCCCGCCGCCACCGAGCCGCCCCGCGCGCTCGGCGCCGACGAGCGGACCCGGCTGGCCGCGGTGCGGGTCACCAACTACCGCGACCTGCGGGCCGGCGTGCACCTGACGGTGGGCACCGGCGCCGGGCGCACCGAACTGGTCGGCTGGGTGGACTGGTCCCGCCCCCTGGTCTACCTGGACGTCGGCGGCCCGGGAGCCGGCGCCGAACGCGGGCTGCTCCAGGCGACGCCCGAGGTGACGCTGCTGCGCCCGGACCCGACCGCCGTACCCACTCCGGCGCCCCCACCGCTGGTACCCCCCGCCGACCGGTGGCGCGTCACCGCGCGGACCGCCGGCCGCCTCGCGCCGCTTCTCGACCTGCTGTTCGGGCTCGCCGCCGACCGGCCCGACCCGCCCGCCACGGACGCCGCCCGGTGGACCGCACGGACCGACCTGCCGGCCGGGCCGGTGGACGTCCTCGAGGCGCCGCTGCCACCGGCCCGCTCCGGCGCGGCCACACCACCCGGGACGGACGGGCCGCCACGCTGGTGGGTGGACGCCGACGCCCGGCTGCACCGGCTGGAGGTCCGGTTGCCCGGCGCCGGCCCGGTCGCCGTGCAACTGAACCGCACCGACCGCCCCACGCTACGGCCGGTGGAGGCCCTCGGCGGGCGGCCCGGCACCCCCCGGGCGCTCACCGCGGCCGAGCGGCGCCGCCTGGACGCGCTGCCCGCCCGGCTGCGCGCCGCCCCCGGTGCGGGCGTCACGCTCACCGCGCCGCTCGCCCCGAACGGAAACCTGACCGGAGCGGGCTGGATCAGCTGGAACCGGCACAGCGCGTACCTCGCCGTCACCGACCTCGACGCGCCCGGACGGCGGACGCTGCTGCGCCACGACGGCGACCGCGCCACCCGCCTCGACGTGCCGGCGCCGACCGGCACCGGGGCCCCCGGAGAACCGCCGTTGCCGGCACCCGCCCACGGCTGGGCACCGGCCCCCACCGGCGACCTCACCGCGCTGGTGACCGCCACACTGCGGGCGGCGACCGCCGGCCCGGCGCGGCGCATCCGGGGCGAACGGCCGGCCGGGACGCTCCTCGACGTGGTGGAGCTCGACACACCGGACGGACCGGTGCGCTACTGGCTCGACCGCTCCGGCTTCCCCCACCGGGTGGAGCTGCGCACCGCGGCGGGCACCTGGGCGCGGCTGGACCTCGTGCCGGGGCCGGTGCCCCGACCGGACGGCCCCCAGCCGCCGGCACGGGGCTGACCGGTCAGGGGCGCCAGCCGGTCAGCGCCGCCCACTCCTCGGCCCGCAGGTGCTCCTCGTCGAACCACGGGTCCTTGGCCGTCGGGTAGGCGGCGCTGTCCGGCGCGGACGCCGCCAGCTCCCGCTTGAGCAGCAGGTACGCGGCCCGCTGGTCCGGGTCGGCCCGCAGGTGGTCGCGCATCAGCAGCGCGTACCGCCAGCCCGGCGAGCCCTCCTCCCGGATGTGCAGGTTGACCAGCCGGCCCGGGTCGGCGCTGCCGTGCAGCCGCTTCGGCCACCGGTCCGCACCCGGCAACCGGGGTGTGTCCCACCACTGTCCGGGCAGCCGCGGGAACCCGGCGTCCGCGAGGCGCTCGGCCAGCGGCCCGTCGGCGTCGCCGAGCCGGGGCACGGTGAGCTGGATGTCGATCACGTCCTTGGCGGGCAGGCCCGGGACGGCGGTCGAGCCGATGTGGTCGATGCGCGGCTCCGCCGGGGCGAGGGCGTGCCGGATCCGGGCGGCCAGCCGGCCGTACTGCTGGGGCCACGTCGGATCGGCCTCGGCCAGCTCGACCCGGGACAGCCGGACCGCCCGCCGCTGCCGCAGGTTCGCCTCGTAGGGCAGCAGCCGGTCCGCCCACAGGGCGTCGACCGCGGCGTGCAACTCGGTGAGCGTGCCGTCGTTGCGGAGCACCACGTCCGCCGCCGCCCGGCGCCGGGTGTCGTCGGCCTGCGCGGCGATCCGCCGCCGCGCCTCGTCCGGGTCCATCCCCCGGTCGCGGGTCAGCCGCTCCAACCGGGTCGGCACGGCCGTCTGCACCACGACCACCAGGTGGTACGTGGGCGCGAGCCCCACCTCCACCAGCAGCGGCACGTCGTTGACGACGATCGCGTCGGGCGGAGCGGCAGCGACCAGCTCGGCGGTGCGGGCCCGTACGCGCGGGTGGGTGATGGCGTCCAGCGTGCGGCGGGCGTCGTCGTCGGCGAAGACGACGGCGCCCAGCGCGGCCCGGTCGAGCGCGCCGTCGGGCGTGAGCACCCGGTCGGAGAACGCGGCGACGATCTCGGCGAGCCCCTCGGTGCCGGGTGCGACCACCTCACGTGCGATCACGTCGGCGTCGACGATCACCGCGCCCCGCTGCGCCAGCCGGGCCGAGACCGCGCTCTTGCCGGCGCCGATCCCGCCGGTCAATCCCACCCTCAGCACCGCACCAGTCAACCTGATCAAGCACACCCCCGCCAACCCGCCCCGCCCTCTCCGGTCCCCGCCTCGGCTCACCGGGCGTGGGACGCGAAGATGCGCGGCGGGTGACGCGAAAGCCCCGCGGGTGAGACGCGAGAAGGCCCCGTCCTCGCGATCTCTCGATCGCGGGGACGGGGCCTGTCGTCGGGTGCGACCCCGCCGAACTCCTACGCCGCGTCAGCCGCGGCGGACCGGGGGTGCCGCGTCACTTGCCGCCGGCGAGCTTCTCCCGCAGCGCGGCGAGCGCCTCGTCGGTGGCGAGGGTGCCGGCCGGCTCCTCGGCCTGCCGGCTCGGGGCCGGGCTGGTCGTGGTGGTGGTGCCGGTGGCCGGAGCCGGGTTGGCGGCGGCCTCGGCGTCGGCGGCGCGGGAGGTCTGCACCTGCTTCTGGTGCGCCTCCCAACGCTGACGCGCCTCGGCGTACTGCTGCTCCCAGGTCTCGCGCTGCTTCTCGTAGCCCTCGAGCCACTCGCCCGTCTCCGGGTCGAAGCCCTCCGGGTAGATGTAGTTGCCCTCGGTGTCGTAGGTCGCCGCCATGCCGTAGAGGGTCGGGTCGAAGTGCTCCTCGCCCTCGACGAAGCCCTCGTTGGCCTGCTTCAGCGACAGCGAGATCCGGCGGCGCTCCAGGTCGATGTCGATGACCTTGACCATGACCTCGGAGCCGACCTGGACGACCTGCTCCGGGATCTCCACGTGGCGCTCGGCCAGCTCGGAGATGTGGACCAGGCCCTCGATGCCGTCGTCGACCCGGACGAACGCGCCGAACGGCACCAGCTTGGTGACCTTACCGGGCACGATCTGCTGGATCGCGTGGGTGCGGGCGAACTGGCGCCACGGGTCCTCCTGGGTCGCCTTCAGCGACAGCGAGACCCGCTCGCGGTCCAGGTCGACGTCCAGGACCTCGACCTCGACCTCCTGGCCCACCTCGACGACCTCGGACGGGTGGTCGATGTGCTTCCAGGACAGCTCGGAGA
>JAEYGD010000201.1 GCA_023402505.1 Actinomycetes bacterium | reverse complement strand
CGGGGGGACACGTGGTGGGGCTGCCCCGGGGGGCCGGGGTACTGCGGGCCCGGCTGGTGCTGGCCGACCTGCGGCCGGCCGCGCTGCTGGTCGACGGGGACCCCGGCGACGACCCGGTGGTTGGGTGGTACCAGAACGAGCAGGGCGGGCAGGTGCTCGCCCTGCCGGAGCGACCGGCCGGGGAACCGGCGCCGCCCGGCCCGACCGATCCGGCGGCGGCGGCGTACGTCGCCTTCACCTCCGGCTCGACCGGGCGGCCGAAGGGCGTCCGGCAGACCCACGCGGCGCTCGCGCAGTTCGCCGACTGGCTGGCCCGCACCGCCCGGCTGCGGCCCGGGTCCCGGGTGGCGCAGTGGGCCGCCGTCGAGCACGACCCGAGCCTGTGCGAGGTGTTCGCGACCCTCGTCTCCGGCGCGACGCTGGTGCCGGTGCCCGACCGGGTCCGGATCCACCCGGAGCGGTTCGTGCGGTGGCTGCACCGCGAGGGCGTCACCTTCCTGCAGACCGTACCGAGCTTCGCCCGGGAACTCGCGGACGCGATCGACCGCGACACCGCCCCGGACCGCCTGGCCGACCTGTTCCTGATGGGGGAGGTGCTCGGGGTCGGGCTGGCCAACCGGCTGCGTCGCCTGCTGCCGCAGGCCCGGCTGTGGAACGTCTACGGGCCGACCGAGACGGTGGCGGCGACCGCGTACCGGCTCGTCGCGCCGGTCGCTGGTGAGCGCGTGCCGATCGGGGAGGCGATTCCCGGCCGCCAGGTCCTCGTCGTGGACGGGCGGGACCGGCTCTGCCCCGCCGGGGTGACCGGGGAGATCGTCGTCCGCAGCCCGTTCGCCGTCAGCGGCTACCTGCCGGTCGCCGGCGGACCCGCCCCGGTCACCGCGCCGTTCCGTCCGCTGCGCGGTGTCGCGCCGGCCGACGTCGCGACCGCCCAGTGCTACCGCACCGGCGACCTCGGGCGGCGCCGCTTCGACGGGACACTCGAACACGTCGGCCGGATGGACCAGCAGGTCAAGCTCGCCGGGCACCGGCTGGAACTCGCGGCGGTCGAGGCCACCCTCGCCGAGCATCCGCTCGTCGCCGACTGCGCCGCGGCCCCGGTGACCGACCCGGACGGGCTGGTCAGCCGGCTGGTGGTGTTCGTGGTGCCCGTCGCCGGTGGCGACTGGCCGGCACTGGTGCCGTCGCTGCGGGCGCAACTGCGCCACCGCTACGGGTCGGTGCTGCACCGCACCACCTTCGCCCCGCTCGACCGCATCCCGCGCAACGTGGGCGGCAAGGTGGACCGGGCCCGGCTGCCCGACCCCGCGACGGCGGCGGTGCGGCGCGCGGCCGGCGGGGGAGGCGACTCGACAGCCGGTGGCGCGTCCGGCGGCGCCGGCCAACCACGACGATGGGATGAAGAGCATGGCTCACATTGACAGCCGCGCGAAGCCGGTGGTCCTCGACGGCGCCGGGCTCACGATCGCCGGGCTGCGACGGGTGGCCGAGCAGGACGCGCCCTGCGTGGTTCCGGCGGGATCGCTGGCCCGGGCGGCGGACAGCCGCCAGCGCTTCGAGGACATCGTCCGGCAGGGCATCCCGGTGTACGGCGTGACCACCGGCTACGGCGAGATGATCTACATGCTGGTCGATCGGTGCAAGGAGGTCGAACTCCAGACCAACCTGGTCCGCAGCCACAGCGCCGGAGTGGGGCCGTGCTTCTCCGAGGTGGAGGCGCGAGCGATCCTCGCCGCCCGGCTCAACGCCCTCGCCAAGGGCTACTCCGCGGTGCGCCCCGAGCTGATCACCCGGCTCGAGCTGTACCTGAACCTCGGCGTCACCCCGGCGATCCCGGAGATGGGGTCGCTGGGCGCCAGCGGCGACCTCGCGCCCCTGTCCCACATCGCCAGCACCGTGCTCGGCGAGGGCTACGTCCTGCGCGACGGGCAGCCCGTCCCGGCGGGAGAGGTGCTGCGCGAACACGACATCGTGCCGATGGAGCTGCGGTTCAAGGAGGGCCTCGCGCTGATCAACGGCACCTCGGCGATGACCGGTCTCGGTGCCCTGGTGGTCGGACGCGCGACCGAGCAGGTCCGCCAGGCCGAGATCGTCGCCGCGCTGGTCATCGAGACGCTGCGGGGATCGACCGCCCCGTTCCTCGCCGAGGGGCACGACCTCGCCCGGCCGCACCCGGGGCAGATCGACTCCGCCGCCAACATGCGGGCGCTGATGGGTGGCAGCGAACTGACCGTCTCCCACACCAGCCTGCGCCAGCGGCTGGCCGAACAGTGGCGGCACGACGAGGCGGTGCAACGGACGGACATCTACCTGCAGAAGGCGTACTCGCTGCGGGCGGTGCCGCAGGTGCTGGGCGCGGTGCGGGACACCCTCGCCCACGCCCGGGCCACCGTCGAGACCGAACTGAACTCCGCCAACGACAACCCGCTGTTCTTCGGCGACGGCGAGGTGTTCCACGGCGCGAACTTCCACGGCCAGCCGGTCGCCTTCGTGATGGACTACGTGACCATCGCCCTGACCCAGCTCGGTGTGCTCTCCGAACGCCGCACGAACCGCCTGCTCAACCGCCACCTCAGCTACGGGCTGCCGGAGTTCCTGGTGATGACCGAGCCCGGCCTCAACAGCGGCTTCGCCGGCGCCCAGTACCCGGCGACGGCCCTGGTCGCGGAGAACCGCACGATCGGGCCGGCCAGCATCCACAGCATCCCCTCCAACGGCGACAACCAGGACATCGTCAGCATGGGCCTGATCGCCGCGCGGAACGCGCGCCGGCTGCTGACCAACAACGACACGATCCTGGCCGTGGAACTGCTGGCGGCGGCGCAGGCGGTCGACGTGTCCGGCCGGTACGCGCAGCTGAGCCCGGCCGGGCGGGCGGCGTACGACCTCACCCGGTCCATCGCGCCCACCCTGCACCGCGACCGGTACATGGCCGACGACATCGCCGCGGTGGCGGCGGCACTCGCCCGGGCGGACCTGCTCGACGCCGTCGGGCGTGCCGGCGTGGTCCTGCGCTGACCGGCGAACCACAGCCCGAAACCCTGGAGGACATGACGTGAACGACGGATACGACTACGACCTCATCGTGGTCGGCGGCGGCCCGGCCGGCTCCACGGCCGCGACGCTGGTCGCGATGCAGGGGCACCGGGTCCTGCTGCTGGAGAAGGAGAAGTTCCCGCGGTACCAGATCGGGGAGTCGCTGCTGCCCGCCACGGTCCACGGCATCTGCCGGCTGACCGGCGTCGCCGACGAACTCGCCCGCGCCGGATTCCCGGTCAAGCGGGGCGGCACCTTCCGGTGGGGCCGCAACCCCGAGCCCTGGACGTTCGCGTTCGCGATCTCGTCGAAGTTCGCCAGCGACGGCGCCACCGCGTACCAGGTCGAGCGGATGAAGTTCGACCAGATCCTGCTCGACAACGCACGGCGCAAGGGCGTCACGGTTCGCGAGCAGTGCGCCGTCGTGGACGTCCTGACCGAAGGGGACCGGGTCTGCGGAGTCCGCTTCGACGACGAGGGCGGCACCCGGCGCGAGCTGCGCGCCCGCTTCGTCGTGGACGCCTCCGGCCACCGCAGCCGCATCCACCGGCGCATCGGCGGCGACCGGCACTACTCCGACTTCTTCCGCAACCTCGCGCTCTTCGGCTACTTCGAGGGCGGCAAGCGGCTGCCGGAACCCAACCGCGGCAACATCCTCGCCGTCGCCTTCCCCAACGGCTGGTTCTGGTACATCCCGCTCAGCGACACGCTCACCAGCGTCGGCGCCGTGCTGCGGCCGGAGGCCCTGGACCGGATCCGCGACGGCGACCGGGAGACGGTGCTGCGGCAGCTCATCGCCGAGTGCCCGATGATCGCCGACTACCTCGCCGACGCCACCCGGGTGCGGAGTGGACCGTACGGGGAGATCCGGGTCCGCAAGGACTACTCCTACATCCACGACACCTTCACCCGGCCGGGAATGCTCCTGGTCGGCGACGCCGCCTGCTTCATCGACCCGGTCTTCTCCTCCGGGGTGCACCTGGCGACCTTCAGCGCGCTGCTCGCCGCCCGCTGCGTCAACACCTGTCTCGCCGGGGAACTCGACGAGGCCACCGTCCGCGCCGAGTTCGAGGCCCGCTACCGCCGCGAGTACGCGCTCTTCCACGACTTCCTGGTCGCCTTTTACGACATGCAGCAGGATGAGGAGTCCTACTTCTGGACCGCCAAGCACCTCACCGACGACGGCGTCGCCGATGCCGTGGCGGCGTTCGTGCAGCTCGTCGGCGGCGCCGGCTCGCAGGAGCGGGCACTGGTCGACGCCGAGACCTACGTGCGGCGCCGGGAACCGGCGTTCCGGCAGCTCGCCGACGCCGTCCAGGAGCCGGTCGCCCAGGCGGGCGAGGACCGCGACCTGCTCGGCGCGGCGATGCTGCGGGAGGTGCTCAAGGAGGGCGTCCGCGTGCAGACGCAGGCGGCCCTGGGCGGCAACATCGACGAGCAGCACCCGATCCGCCCGGACGGGCTGGTCCCCTCCGAGGACGGCATGCGGTGGCGCCGCCCGGCGGAACCGACGAGCGGCGCCGGGCATGTCGCCGGATGACCGCCGTGCGGCGGCGTCCCTCTGGACGCTGCCGCAGGACGTGAGCGGGACGCGACCGGAGCCGCCGCCGGCACAGTCCTTCCCGCTGTCCCGGCAGCAGGAGTTCCTCCGCATGGTCGACAGCGGCGACGACGCCGGCCCGTTCGGCCCCCGGTACACCATCGTCGGTGGCTGGCGGATCAGTGGACCGCTCGACGTCGGGCTGCTGCGGGCGGCGCTCGGCGACGTGGTCGAACGGCACGAGTCCCTGCGTACCTCGATCGTGCGGGATCCGGGCACGACACACCAGCGGGTGCGACCCCCGGACGCCGTCCGCCTCGACGTCGAGACCGCCGACGTCGGGCCCGCCGAGCGTGACGGGTGGGCGGAGACGGTGCTCAACGACGTGGAGGCCGGCCTGCTGCCGATCGACGACCGCCCGTCGCTGCGCGCCCGGCTCGTGCGCTTCGCCACCGACGACGCGGTCCTGGTGCTCGCCGCCCACCACACGGCGGTCGACGGCTGGTCGATCCAGGTGGTGCTGCGTGACCTCGCGCTCTGCTACGCCGCACGGCACACCGGTCGCCGACCCGACCTGCCGCCGGTGCGCCAGTACCGGGAGTACGTGCGGTGGCAGCGCGACACCGCGGCGTCGCCGGCCTTCGCCGCCGCCCGCCGGTACTGGCAGGGCCGGCTGCGGGGGGCCGCGGTGACGCCGGTCCGGATGGACCGGCCCCGCCGGGACCAGCGCCCGGACGCGACCTCGTGGTACCGGTTCCGCTACGACGACGACCTGGGCCGCCGCGTGCGGGCGTACGCGCGGGCCCGGCGCAGCACCCCGTTCATGGTGCTGGCCGCCGCGTACGTGCGGCAGCTCGCGGCGGCGACCGGACGGGCCGACGTGGTGCTGCCCACCTTCACCCCCGGCCGCCGCCCGGCCTGGACGACGGACATGGTGGGTTCCTTCTTCAACCTGCTGCCGATCCGGGTCGACGCCGGCACGGCCAGCGGCTTCGACGATCTGGTCGACCGGGTCCGGGTGGCCTGTATCGAGGCCTACCGGCACGAGATCCCCTTCGTCGACCTGCTGGGCGTGGCGCCCGACCTGATGGCCGACGCGGCCGGCGAGGAGCACGCCGCCTGCGTGTTCCAACTGGTCCAGTCGCCGTTCACGGCGCGCGGCGAACTGGTCGGCGACCTCGGGTACCGGGCGATCCGCCGCCGGCTGCGCTCGCAGCCGGTGGGCTCGCAGATCCCGGACGGGGCGCTGTGGGCCGTCGAGTTCGACGCCGGGGGCGGCATCGTCGGCAGCGTCGGGTACGGCCGCGGCCAGTTCCAGGCGGAGACGGTCACCGGGTTGGTGGCGAGCTACCGCGACACCCTCGACCGGGCGCTGCCGGCGTAGCCGTGCCGCCGCGCGCCCCCGACACCTGTCCGGCGCCGCCGGACGAAACCCGCCCCCAGGGCGGAGAGGACGACCAGGACCGGCCGGCCGCCGCGACGAGCGGCGTCGAGGCCGATCGCCACGACCCCGGAGGTGCCCATGCCCGTCGAGGCAGCAGAGTCCACATTCGACGAACCCGTCGCCGGTGACGACCGCCGCGACCACGCCGCGGAGGCGCAGGCGGTGCTGCGCGTCGTCCGCAACCGCCACCCGGGCGCCGCGTCGCTGCTCGACGTGGCGTGCGGCGCGGGAGAGCACCTGCGTCACCTGGTCCCGCACTTCCCGGTCGCCGAAGGGGTGGCCGTCGATCCGGCGGTCGCGGTCCGCCGGGCGCTGCCGGCGACGACCGTCCACGAGGCGACCCTGCCGCGGCTTGACCTGGGACGCACGTACGACGTCGTCACCTGCCTGGGCGACGCGCTGGCGCGGTTCGACCTCGCCGGATAC
>JAEYGD010000175.1 GCA_023402505.1 Actinomycetes bacterium | reverse complement strand
GCCCGGTGGTCTGCTCGGGCCGGGCGGCGTACTGGGCACCGGCCCGGGCGGTGTGGCGCCGGCAGTCTCCGGCCCCCCGGGCTCCGGCCGCGGTGTGCCGGCGCTCGGCCGGACACCCGACCGGGACCCGCCGGTACGCCACCTCGCTCCGGACAGCGCGGCGACCCGGCAGCCGACCCTCGGTGCCCGGTCGCCGCAGCTACCGGCGTCACGGGAGAACGACGGGATCCTGCCGATGCCGCCCGGTCTGGTCGGCCGCGCGGGGCCGCAGCCGGCCGCACCCGCACGCTCGTCCGCCGGCCGGCCCGGGGCGGCCGGCGAGAGTTGCCTCTCCGGGCGCGCGAGCGGCACCCGGGCCCTACCGGCCCAACCGCCGGCCGACCCGCCCCGGGTCCTGCGGTCACGTCCCGGCCGCCGGGACACGGCCGAGCCGAGCACCGCAGTCAATCCGCCGCCCGCCACGACCGGGGCCACTTTCGAGGCAGACGCCGGGCGGCGGCCCGACCGGACACCACACCCGCAAGGCGGCACCCATGGGTGAACCAATTTCGCTGGATGCGCAGATCGAGAGCCTGCGTGCCACGGCATCCCAGATCGGGAAGCACGTGGGAACGGAATTCGCGAAGGAGATGGACGTACTCCTCGGCGCCGGACCGTACGGAGGTCTGCTCCCGGCGGCTGAGGCGATCAAGTCCTATCCGCCGATCTCCGAGGTGGGCTGGTTCTCCGACTCCCTGCAGACCTGGTTGGGGCAGCGGAAGAGCGGCATCATCGGCTACCTCGCCGTCGTCCAGGCGGGTCTCGACTCCTACCGGAAGGCGCTCGACCTCGCGGCGGAGGCCTATGAAACCCGGGAGAGCTGGTCGCAGGACCAACTGAACAAGATCGACGTGGCTTCGCTCAGCAAGATGGGCATCACCTACACCGAGGACACGTTCGTCAGGAAGGATCCCCACTACCGCCACCAGGAGGTGGTCAACAACGGGATCAGTGACGAGGTGCGAAAGAGGACCTCCTTCGCGCCGCGGGGTGCGCCGGTCGAATCCCAGTGGGACTCGCTGCCGATCGAGGACATCTGGACGCTTCTCACCGCGCTGCAGCCGGAGCCGGCGGGTCACGTCGCCGGCCGGATCGCCGACCTGGCGGTGCAACTGGTCACCTTCTCGAACGCGCTCAGGAAGTACAAGGACAGCCTCATCGAGGAGGGCAACGGCTCGTGGCGGGGGATCGCCGCCGAGCAGTACTCCGCGCTCGTCGAGCAGACGGCGTCCTCGATGCACACCTGGGCCACGCACCTGGTCGAACTGGCGGCCGCCACCCGGAACAATGCCGACGCCCTCGGCAACGCCAGGGCCGAGGCGCAGCGCATCGGCGGTGACTACCAGGAGGCCATGAGCCTGCTGGCGGACTACAAACGACGATATCCCGACGCCATCGTCGCCTCCACCGAGCGCGAGTGGACATTGTTCTACACCGACCAGATGCGGACGGCCGCCAAGAACCTCACCGACGCGCTCGTGCGGAACACGAGGTGGGAGACGCCCGGGGACTACGCGGGGATGATGATGGAGGGAGCGGCCAGGAACCTCGACGCCGGCCCGGGCACCGGCCCCGGCGGTGGCCCCGGCGCCGGCCCCGCGGCTGGCCCGAGGGCTGGCCCCGGTGCCGGACCTGGCGGCGGCCCGGGACCGGGCCCGCGCCGCCCGAACGCGACCTCGCCGCCACCCCGCAACGAACTCGGGCCACTCTTCATCCCCGGGCTGGACCCGCCGGGTAACGACAAGAAGCCGGACAACGCCGACCCGAACCGGCCGCCGGGGGTCGGCACCCCCAACCCCGGTCCGGCCGCCCCGAACCTGCCGGGCCCGGCGAACCCGCTGGGACCCGGCGCGACCCCGGGCCTGGGAGACCGGCCGGGATCGGCGCCCGGCCTCGGTGGCACCCCGGCGCTTCCGACCACCCCGATCGTCCCCGGCCTCCCACCGGGTGGCCTCCCCACGCTGCCCGGTGCCAGCCCTCTCCTTCCGGGCCCGTCGCGCGTGGACACCCCGTCGGTCTCCCCGCCGCCCGGCAACGGAGTCGCGCTCCCCGGCCGCACGGGCGGGGCACGACCAGGCGGCGGCATCGGTGGCGATCCGGGCGCCGGCCTGCCCACCGCGAACGTCACCCCGTTGGAGCCCGCGACCGTCACCCCCGTCGCCACCAGCATCGGCCCGGGCGGCGGAGGCGGAGGCGGTGTGGGCACCAACGGGGTGCCGCCGATGATGCCGCCGATGATGGGTGGGATGCCGCCGGGCGCCGGGGGCAGTGGCCAGGGCGGCGGCCCTCGGTCCGTACGCCGGGGTGGCCCACGCCTCGTGGACCCGGGTGCCGGCGACGGCCCGGCGGCGCTCAGCGGCCGGAGCCGGGACCGGGGCCGCGACAAGCCGAAGGTCGTGTCGGTGGAGACCGAGAGCTGGACCGCCGAACAGGAGCGGGCGTCGGCGCCGCACCAGCCGCAGGCGCGTCCCGCGCCGGGCGTCGGCTGAGCAGCGGCCGGTAGCGCGGCGCCCGGCCGCCGACGTCCTAGGCGATGGCGGCGGCCAGGTCGTCGAGCAGCAGCAACTGCAGCTCGTCGCCGCTGGGGACGCGGCGTAGCTGCCGGAGCCGCTGAGCCTGGGCCTTGCGGATGCCGTCGAAGAGCTTGCGTGCCTCCCGGGCGTTGCCGAAGTTGCGGTCCTTGGCGAGCGCCGCGAAATAGCCGGCGATCGAGGCGTGTAGCTCCTCCGACAGCCGGTACTCGTGGGCGTCGGCCATGGTGGCGAGGATGTTGACCAGTTCCTGGGGTGAGTAGTCCTCGAAGACGATGGTCTTGTTGAACCGGGACGCCAGCCCCGGGTTGGCGTCCAGGAAATCCACCATCTCGCCGGTGTAGCCGGAGGCGATCACCGCGATCTCGTGCCGGTGATCCTCCATCAGCTTGACCAACGTGTCGATCGCCTCCTGGCCGAAGTCGCTGCCGGAACCGAACGATCGCGACAGCGTGTACGCCTCGTCGACGAAGAGCACACCGCCGAGCGCCTTCTCGAAGACGGCCGCGGTCTTCTCCGCCGTGTGCCCCAGGTACTGGCCGACGAGGTCCCGTCGGGCCACCTCGACGAACTCACCCCGGGGCAGGATGCCCAGGGAGGCGAGCAACTGACCGTAGATGCGGGCCACCGTGGTCTTGCCGGTGCCCGGGGAGCCCGCGAAGATCAGGTGGTTCGTGGACTGGGCGACCGTGAGCCCGCCCCGGCGCCGCCACTCGTTGACCTGCAACTCGTCGATGATCCCGTGCACCTCGGCCTTGACCCCGGGCAGGCCGACCAACGCGTCCAGCTCGGCGAGCAGCTCCTCGGAACGCCTGGTGTCCTGGGTTCGCATGGCCACCGGCTCGGCCCGGGCGGTCGGTCGACCCGCCTCCCCCATCTCGACGTTGCTGCCCGGGGCCAGCAGGATTCCCGGAGCGGCGGTCTGCTCCGTGGTGCAGCCGGAGATCTGGCCGCCGCAGTCCGGTCCGATGCTGACACCCACCCCGACCGTTTCGGATATCCGGCACCGCCGCAGCACGAGGCTGCTGGCCTGGGCCACCGCGATGCCGATGTCACCGGTGCGGGAGATCGCGCAGTTCTCCATCGTCGGGCGGGAGTAGTCGTAGACGTACACGCCCCGGTACCCGGTATCCGTGACCAGGCAGTTGCGCAGGACCGGATCCGCCGCGCGGACCAGGATCCCGTCGGAGACGATCTCCGACACGGTGGTGTTGGAGACCGAACCGGCACAGTCGTCGATCTGGATGCCCGACTGCGCGCCGACCACCCGACAACCGTCCAGGTCGAACACGGTGCGGGCACCGAGTTGAATGCCGGCGCCGGAGAGCGCGGAGCATTCGCAGCCGACCATCGTCAACGTCGTGCCCGTCGCGGTGACCGCGGCGGCGTCCCCGCCGTTGATGCGCAGGTGCCGCAGCTCCACGGTGCCGCGTTCACACTGCACCGTCGGGCGCTGACCGTCCGCCGCGGTGAGGATCACGCTGTCGGTCTCGGTCGCGGCGATGGTCACCGACCGGTCGGCGAGAACCAGGTTCTCGCGGTACTCGCCCGGCCCGACCACCACCTGGTCGCCGGGGCCGGCAGCCGCCAACGCGTCACTGATCCTGGGGTACGCCCCCGACTGGCTGGCGGACACGAACAACGTCGTCATTGATTCGTCGTCCCGAATCGAGCGGTGCAGACCTGCACCGAAGGAGCAACCTGGTCCACGGACAGCACAGCCACCACGACGAAACAGTAGTCCACCTCTGGATTGACGGCGTTGACGCGTACCGATGTCGCACCCTTGGGAGCCTCGGCCAGGGTGGTCGGCTGCCGGCCGGCCGGGCCGCCGATGACGTAGAAGGGGGCTTTGCCGTCACTGCGGTCGGCGAACGTGAGGGTGACGGCCACCCGTTCGTCCCGCACGTCGGTGACCACCGGAGCGGCGTCGGCCAGTTGGCTGGCGTGCGGTTGCGCTGCCGGGTCCACCGAACCGGATCCGGGCCCGACACCCTGGCCGATGGCCACCCCGATGACGGGGAGCAGGACCACCACGAGGCCACCCAGCAACCAGCGTCGGGTGTGCGACATGGACGCCGGTGCGTCCCGGCCCGGCGGTGCGGGCGGCCGTGGCTCGGCGGACCCCGGCGGCTCCGCTGGCGCCGCCGTCCGATCGGCGGCCGACTGGTCCGGTCCCGCTCGCCGGCGCTTCGGTGCCGGCGGCTCCGTGCCGGCCGCCGAACCGGAACCCGGCTCGTTCGAGGAGGCCGCCGCCGACGGAGTCGACGTGGCTGGGGCGGTCGACGTGACCGGGGTAGAGGGCGTCGGCGTCGTGGGATCGGCGCCGGGTGACGGTGAGGTGGTGCGCCGGCCCGGCACCGGTAGCAGCTGCCCGCAGCTCGGGTTCATGCAGTAGGAGCTGTCACCGTGTTCGCTGTGTCCGCACTCACGGCAGACCACTTTCTGCATGCGTCCATTGTGGCATGCGAGGCCGTCGGAAGGGATCACGCGCAAGCGGCGGGCGGCGTCGTACGACCGGCGGTGCGTGCGGCCCAACAGGGCGGCCGGCAACCGGCGTTGCGCCGGCGCCGGTCAGCTTGCGCCGCCGGTCAGCTCGCGGTGCCGGCCGACCGGCTCCCTCCGGCCGGCAGCCCGCCGGCGGCCGCCACCAGATCCGCACGAGCGCGGGCGACCCGGGACCGGATCGTCCCGACCGGGCAGCCGCATAGGTCGGCCACCTCCGCGTAGGACAGCCCGAGCAACTGGGTGGCGACGAACGCCTCCCGGCGATCATCGGGCAGCGCCGCGATCAGCTGCTCCAGCGCGACCTGCCGGTCGAAGCCGCTGCGGCGCCGGTCGGCCGGGTCGTGGGAATCGGTCAAGGGGACGGTGCGCGGACGCGACACCACCGTCCGTACGTGGTCCACCGCGACCCGGCGGGCGATGCGGAGCAGCCAGGTGCGCGCCGAGGACCGGGCGGAGAACGACGGCAGGGATCGCATCGCCCGCAGGTACGTCTCCTGCGCCAGGTCGTCGGCCTCCGCGGGGGAGACCAGTACGGCGAGAAGACGCCGGACGTACGGCTGCGTGGCCCGGACGAACGCGGCGGCGGCGGCACGGTCACCCTGCCCGGCCGCCAGTGCCCACGCGGTGACCTGCGCGTCGTCCGTCATCCTCGAACCTCCGCTCGCCGCGCCGGGCGCCGCGCGTACCACGAGCGGCAGTAGCTGACCGGTAACCTACGGCAACCGCCGCTGGGATCGTCTACTCGTATCGTGCGGTGAATCGGTCGCGGCGCCGGCCTCGGAGTACGACCGCCCGCGACCATCCCGGCGCGGGCCGGCTCTGTCCGGTGCGTCGAGAATCCCCGTCAGTGGGACGCGGTCGAAGGGCACGACCGGATGTAGCTCGACCGGATGGTTGAGGGGCGACCCGCCGGCTCCCGGCGCGGAGGAGATGCGCGCCGCGATGGCGGTGGCCCGGGCCGTTGTCGCGCAATCGACCAGCCAACTGGCGCTCGCGGTGCGGAGACCGTCGTCCCCGGCCGCCGCTGCCGGGCCGCCACCGTCGCCCCGGACGGCGCGCGCCGGGCCGCCGCCGTCGCCCCGGACGAGGCGCGCCTGGCAGCCGGTGGCGAGCTCGTAGACGGCGACCAGCTCACCGGTCCTCGTCAAAGCCCGCTTGACGTCGTCGACGTACCGGTAGTGTGCGGCCAGGTCCTCCGGTCGCCAGCTCGGCTCGCGGCCGGCGGTGGTGACCGCCATGCTGAACCGGCTCAACAGCACGAATCGCACGTGTCCTCCTCGCCCTCCGGACACCGGCCACGCCGTCCCCGCCAAGGCTCGACGCACAGAAGACGTCGGTTCCCGGCCGGACCGGTCGGGTCCGCGCCACTACGCCGCCTCCGCGACATCGCCTCCGGACCGGGGGCTCTCCGGGTCGGTCCCGGCTGCGTGATCCCCGGCCGGCGACCCGACAGCGGCGTGCCGGTCGGCCTTCGCCGCGAGGAACTCCAGCAGCGCGGCCCGGCGGGCGTCCGTCAGGGTGGCCGGATCGAAGTGACCGGTCATGGCATCGACGAGCGACCGGGTCATGGCCAGCTCCGGCGGCCGCACGGCCGCCGCGTGGACGGCCAGGTCGACGTTCGGCGTACGGACCTCGTCGGGCCAGAGCATCGTCTGCACGACGAGCATGCCGTCCCGCACCCGGATCGCCGCGAGCCGCTCCACCTGGCGGAGCGCCATCTTGGCGACAGCCACCCGTCCCGTGCCCTCCAGCGCCTTGAGCAGGAGCGCGTACGCGGTGGCGGCGACGGCATCTGGCTCCACGTAGTACGTCCGGTCGTACAGGATCGGATCTATCTCCTCGGCCTGGACGAACCGCAGCACGTCGATCGTGCGGGTCGTGGGCGCCGACAGCCCGAGCAGCTCCTCGTCGTCGATCACCACCAGGCGCCCGTCCTCGCCCGCGTACCCCTTGGCGACATCGGGATAGGGGACCTCGTCCCCGCACACGTCACAGCGCCGGCGGATCGAGATCGTGCCGCCGTCGTCGCGGTGCACCTGCCGGAACCGGACCGACCTGTCCTCCGTGGCGGCGAACAGCCGGACGGTGATCGACATCAGGCCGACCGTGATCGCGCCTTTCCACATTGCTCGCATCCACGCTCCCGGCGGGTCGCTTCCGTCTGCCGCCAGCCTGGCACCGACGCCCGGTGGTACTCGTCCTCCGGCGTGCGCTGTCGGTGGCCGCGGCGCACGCGCGGAGATGCGCCCGGACGGTCGCCCGGCGACGATCGGGCTGGTCCGCCACGGCCCGGTCGCCCGGACGCGGCGACGACGCACGGAGAGGCGGAAGCATGAGCGCAGCCGGTGGCGCCGCGAAACAGGTGGCGGTCAACCAGGTGCTACGGGAGTACCTGCTGGCCTCGATGACACCTGCCGACCCGGTGGTGACGAGTCTGGTCGCCGCGACCGAGGCGCTGGGGGAGGCAGCGGGCATGATGGTGCCCGTCGAACAGGCGGGTCTGCTCACCCTGCTCAGCCGGATCAGCAACGCCCGGACGGTGGTGGACGTCGGCACCTTCACCGGGCTGTCCGCCTTGGCGTTCGCCCGTGGCCTAGCACCGGACGGACGGGTCGTCACCTGCGACAACAGCGACCGGTGGTTGGCCACCGCGCGGGCGCACTGGGCGCGGGCGGGGGTGGCCGAACGGATCGACTTCCGGCTGGGGCCGGCCGCCCGCACCATGCGGTCACTGCAGCTGGCCGGGCGCGTCGACATCGTCTTCGTCGACGCGGACAAGCTGAACTACCCGACCTACTACGAGCTCGCGGTGCCGCTGCTGCGCCCGGGGGGCCTGCTGCTGCTCGACAACGTGCTTCTCGACGGGTTCGTGACCGCACCGCAGTTGGCGCCGGAGCCCCTGCATCGCCGGTGCGCGTCGGTGATGCGGGAGGTGAACGCCGCGGTGGCGGCCGACGAGCGGGTCGAGGCCGTCATGCTGCCGTTCGGCGACGGGCTGACCATCGCCCGCCGACGCTGACCGGGGCGCCCGCCGTCCGGCGGGCACCCCGGCGGAGCGCTCAGAGGGACTCGGGCAGGCCGAACATGGCGAAGACCTCGGGGGAGAAGGCCGTGATCTCGGCGATCATGCCCTCCTCGATCCGGAACACGTTGAGCACCTGCGGACGGTAGAGCGACTCACCCGCGCGGCGTACGTAACCGGCGACGGCCGGCTGCCGGTTGGCGTGGGCCGGCAGGGCCCGCCACTGCCCGAAGTAACCCGGGGAGGCCGGGTCGAACTGCGCGACGAGCCCGGCGACGAAGACATCGCGGCCGACGATCCAGAACGGGTCCGGCGGCATCGTCACCCGCACGTCCTCGCGGACGAGCTTGGCGAAGTTCTCGGCGTCGGCGTTCTCCAGCGCCTCGATACACCGCTGCACGAGCGCGCGCTCGGCCTCCGCCGGGTCGGTCGTGGGACCCCAGTCGATGGGCCGTGGCGGCAGGCGGTCCTTCAGCGTCGCCCGGGCCCGTTGCAGCGCGCTGTTGGCGGAGGCGACGCTGATCTCCAGCATCGCGGCGGCCTCGTTGGCCGGCCAGCCGAGGACGTCCCGCAGGATCAGCACCGCCCGCTGCTGCGGGGGAAGGTGCTGGATCGCCACCAGGAAGGCCAGTTCGATGGTCTCCCGGGCCATGATCTGCGAATCCGGTTGCGTGTCGGGCGGGGCGACCGGGTCGAGCAGGTGGTCGGGAAAGGGCTGCAGCCAGGGAACCTCGTCCGTCGCAGGTGGCGGGGTGGACGGACCGGCACCGAGGGCCGGCTGGCGGTGGGGGACCGGTGTGCGGGCGTTGCGTCGCAGGAAGTCGAGACAGACGTTCGTGGCGATGCGGTAGAGCCAGGCCCGCACGCTGGACCGGCCCTCGAACGACTCACGCTTGCGCCAGGCCCGTAGGTAGGTCTCCTGGACGAGGTCCTCGGCGTCCTCGAAGGACCCCAGCATGCGGTAGCAGTGCACCTGCAACTCGCGCCGGTGGCCCTCGACGAGAGCCGCGAAGTCGTTGCCGTCGACGATGGCGGTGGATCGCTCTGCGCCGGGCGATGACGCATTTGCATCAAGGGTCGCCATCTGTCCCTCTTTCTCCACTGGCGGTCCAAATATACACGTGACCCTATACCGGACCACGGCCCGCTCACCAGGAAAGTGGCACGCGGTGTGACGAGTCTGGATCCCTGAGTTCACCCCGGAACACCGAACATGTCCGGAACGAGATTCCGCCCAACGGCGGACCCGCCCGTCCACCGCACGGGCAAGGATCGCCCGTGCGTGAACGAGCGCTGCGAAATCGATGAGTTGCCGGTCGTGCCGACGTCACAAGAGACGAGGCGGGCGCGCCAGGCGACCTACGGTTCGTCCGCCCCGATCCGCTGATCGACACGCTTGTCGTGCCATGCACCATCCACATCGGTACATGCCAAGGAGCGATCATGTCTGACCACAACCAGCAGATGCTCTCGCAGCCGGCACCGGCGCTGCGGCGCCTCGACTACCTCGTGGGCACCTGGGAACTCACCGGCAAGACCGAGGCCGGCCCGGTGGGTCCGCCGGCCGAACTGTCGGGCACCGTGACCTTCGAGTGGCTGGAGGGCGGCTTCTTCCTCGTCCACCGGTGGAACTGCTCCGTCGACATGGGGCCGGCCGGCACGATGCCCGACGTCGGGTACGAGTTCTTCGACTTCGACCCGGAGACCCGGAGGTTTCGCTCGCACTACTTCAGCAGCTCCGGCCCGTACCACGCGCAGCAGAGCCACTACGTCGGCGGCTTTGAGGAGGACCGGCTGGTGCTGGTCGGCCCGGCGAAGTACGTCCGCACGCTCAACGACGACGGCACCATCAGCTACGACTGCGACTTCCCGCTGCCGGACGGCACCTGGGTTCCGTTCATGCACGCGACCCTCACCAGAGTGTCCTGAACCGGGTCGACGTGGCGGGCACCGCACGATCGGTCACACCCCAGAACGATCGCGCGGTGCCCGCCGGGCGTGGGGTACCGGGTCCACCACGCCGGGACGCGCCGACCCGGCCGGCGCGGGTGGCCGCGCCCTGCGCGGCCACCAGGCATCACCCCGGTACGGACGTGATCAGTCCACCGTCGACGAGCAGTTCCTGCCCGGTGATGTACGCCGACCGGTCGGACAGCAGGAACACCACGGCGTCCGCGACGTCCTCCGGCCGCCCCAGCCGCCCCAGCGGCACCTGGGCGCGGGCGCCCTCCCGGGCCTGCTCGGTCGTGGCGATGTCGAGGAACATGTCGGTCACGATGTACCCCGGGCTGACCGCGTTGACCCGGATGCCACGCGCGCCCAGATCGGCGGCGAGCGACCGGGCCAGGTTCACCACCGCCGCCTTGCTCGCGGCGTACAGCGGGGTGCTCGCCAAACCCCGGTGCACCAGCCAGCTCCCGTTCACCACCATCGCACCGCCGTCGACCATCAGGGGCAGCGCCTTCTGGAGGGTCTGGAAGACGCCCCGCAGGTTGGTGCCCATCAGGTCGTCGTACTCCTCCTCGGTCACCGCGGCGGCCGGGTTGAACAGCGCGACGCCGGCGTTGGCGAACACGCCGCTGAGCCGGCCGAACCGGTGCTGCACCGCCGTCATCAACCGGTCGAGGTCCCGGCTACGGCGCACGTCGGCGGGCACGGCCAGCATCCGGTCCGGCACACCGATCGCCTCGACGGCGCCGCGCAGACGGTCACTGTCGCGGCCGGAGATCACCACCCGCGCCCCGGCCTCCAGCAGCCGGCGCGCCGTGGCCAGACCGATGCCGCTGCCTCCTCCGGTGACCAGCACCGTCCTGCCGTCGAAATCCGCCATGAGCACAGGCTCGCAGCGCACACCACCACCGGGCACCTTCGTCCGTGCGGCACCGGGCGCGACCGCGCTGCCGCTGCCGGCGCACGCGCGGAGATGCGCGGCCGACGGACGGGTTGCGAGGGTGTGGCGGGCACGTCGGACGGCGCCCGGGGTCGTGTCGTGGACCCGCGCCGTCGGCGCACCGTCTCCCCCGGACACCGCCCGGTCGGCTCCGACGCGCCGCAGGGCACGCCGCGCCAGCAAGACACCGAGGAGACCGCATGACACCTGGGCCACCCCCCGCCGCAGCACTCCGGTCGGTCGGAGTCACCTACGACACGGGCACGAACTTCGCCACCGGGCAGGGAGAGCTGTCCCGCCTCGTGTGGAGCCGGGAGCGGATGGCGGAGGAGATCGGGGCGATCCGCCGGCAGCTGCTGTGCCGCTCCGTCACCGTCTACGGCAGCGACCTGGAACGGATGGCCGACACCGCGAGCGCGGCCGTCGACGCCGGCCTGCACGTGTGGATCCAACCGCGGCTCGTCGACCGGCCGCAACGGGAGATCGTCGACCACCTCGTCGAGGCCGCGCGGATCGCCGAGCGGCTGCGAGGTGCCGGTGCGCCGGTCAGCCTCTCGATCGGCTGCGTCCACCTGGTCTTCACCCCGGGCCTGGTCGCCGGCGACCGCTACCACGAACGGATGGCGAACATCTTCGCCGACGCCGACCACCTCGTGCTCCGGCCGACCGGTGCGGTGGACCTGGACGACGCGAACGCGCGCCTCAACGAATACCTCGACCGGGCCGGGCGGGCTGTGCGGTCGGTCTTCGGCGGCGAGGTCAGCTACGCCGCGGCCCCGTTCGAGGACGTCGACTGGCGGCTGTTCGACTCGGTCCGGCTGATGCACTTCTACACCCTGAGGTATCCGTCCGACGACGCCGAGCACGCCCGCGACCTGGCGCGGTACCACCGCTGGGGCAAGCCGGTGATGATCGCCGAGTTCGGCACCGCCACCCATCCCCGCGCCGGCGAGATGGCGTTCCTCTCGTTCGATGTCGTCGACCGAGCGGGCCCCGTGCACCAGGTCAACGAGGGCGTGCGGCGTGACGAGCGGGCCCAGGCGGCCTTCCACCGGCGGATGCTCGGCGTGTTCGAGCGGGCCGGCCTGCACGGCGCGGCGGTCAGCGAGTTCATCCATCCGACACACCCGCACTCCGCCAACCCGCGGCTGGACCTCGACGCGGCGAGCATGGCGCTGGTGCGGACCATCCGCGAGGACCACGACGACCCGGCGTCGTCGTACCGGTGGGAGCCCAAGGAGTCCTTCCACGCCCTCGCCGCGCGCAACGCCACGTTCGCCCCACCCGAGGCGCACCCGCGCGGATAACCGTCGCGCGGTCCGGCACGAGAGAGCGCCGGTGGGGGTGATCGGGTCACCCCCACCGGCGCCTTTTCGGGCGGCTACCAGGTCACCGGCAGTGCCGTGAGCCGCTCCATGGGACCGGTGACCCGGGTGCCGATCTGGTCGGCCGGCACGGCGAGCCGTAGCCCGGGCATACGCCGGGCCAACGTACGGAAGACCAGCTCCAGCTCGATGCGCGCGAGGTTCTGCCCGATGCACTGGTGGACGCCGAAACCGAAGCCGAGGTGGTGCCGGGGCGACCGGGTCACGTCGAGCTGGTCGGGCGTACGCACCAGCGCCGACGAGAAGTTCGCCGCGGCCGCGCCGATCAGGACACCCTCGCCGGCCCGGATCCGATGGCCGGCGATCTCGATGTCCTCGACCGCGACCCGGGAGATGGCCTCGATCAGCGACACGTACCGCATGATCTCCTCCACGGCGCCGGTGGCCAGCTCCGGGTCGTCGTGGAGCCGGGCGAACTGGTCCGGGTGCTCCAGCAGAGCCAGCGTCCCCAGCGAGATCACGTTGGCGGTGGTGTCCTGCCCCGCGATGAGCATGAGCATCGCGTAGCGCACCAGCTCCTCGCGGGACAGCGTCCCGGCCCGGACCGGACCGGCGATCAGGTCGTCGAGCAGTCCGCTGCCGGGCTGCGCCTCCTTACGGCGGATGAGCTGCCCGAAGTAGTCGCTGAGGGCCACCATCGCCGCCCCGGCGCGCTCCGGGTCGCTGTCGAAGAGGCTCCGTGCGGGACCCTCGAACGCGTCGCGGTCCTCGTACGGGACGCCGAGCAGCACGCAGACCGCCATCGACGGGACCGGCAGCGCGAACGCGGCGACCAGGTCGGCCGGTGGGCCGGCCGCCAGCATGGCGTCGACACGCTGGTCCACGATCTGCTGGATGGCGGGCCGGAGCGCGTTCATCCGGCGCACGGAGAAGCTGGGGATCAGGATCGCCCGCTGACGGGTGTGCACCGGCGGGTCGACGCCGATCAGGACGTCGGTGTAGCCGGTGTTCTCCAGCCCGGCCATCTCCGCGCTGAGCGCCGGGAAGCCGTCGAGGCGAGGGTTGATCGAGACACGCCGGTCGGCGAGCAGCGCCCGGGCCTCCCGGTAGCCGGTGACCAGCCAGGCCACCGTGCCGTCGTACAGCCGGACCCGGGACATTGGCCCGTCGGCGCGGAACGTGGCGTAGTCCTCCGACGGCCGGTAGGGGCACTTCCGTCCGATCGGGAAGTTCCGGGGTTCGGCCGGGTGGGCCGCGGGTGTCGACATGCGATCTCCTCAGGTGGGCTCGGTGGCGCCGCGGCGGCGTCCGTGCCGCGGGGGCGGATCCGCCGGTACCGGCGCGAGGAACACCGGCGGCGCGCGCCCACGCCCCGCAGCATCGCCCGGTGCGCCGGCGCCGGTCGGTACGCCTGTCGAGGCACCGTCCGTCGACGCCTCGGCACCGCACGGGCGTGAACCGCCGATGTTCAGCCTGCCCGGGCCTGCGACGGGTGTCTTCTCGCGGTGTGCGCCGCCGTCCTCGGTGGGCAGCGTGGAAGGTGTCCGCCGCCGGGTGGGCGGCGAGGCTGGTGGACGGGACCGGCGGCGCTGCCGACGGCCTGCCAGCGCGCCCGGTGCGGGCGCTCGACCCGCGGGAGGAACGAGTGCGGTGGCGCGTCGAGGCCGAGCGGACCATCCACCGCGACGAGTGGGTACACCTGCAGGGCGTCGACGTGGTGCTGCCCAACGGGATGCGGCTCGACCACCGCGTGGTACGCCGGCCCGACGGTGCGTTCACCGTCGTCGTGGAGGACGGCCGCGTGCTGCTGCTCTGGCGCCACCGGTTCATCACCGACAGCTGGGGATGGGAGATCCCCGGCGGGGCGGTCGACCCGGGCGAGGAGCCGGCCGACGCGGCGCGCCGCGAGACGGTGGAGGAGACGGGGTGGCGTCCCGAGGGGGCGTTGCGGCCCCTCGTGCGGTTCGCGCCGATGGCCGGGCTGGTGCGCGTCCACCATCACGTCTTCCACGCCGACGCGGCGAGCTACCTGGGGCCACCGGAGGACTTCTGGGAGGCCGACCGGGTGGCCTGGGTGCCGCTGGCGGAGGCGCGCCGGTTGATCGCCGTGGGCGACATCCGGGAGGGGACCAGCCTGGTCGCTCTCCTGACGCTGCTGGCCTCATCCTGACGCCCGGTCGCGGTCGTCTCCATTTTTGACGACTTTCCCCGACTCGGCCGGAAACTGTCCGCGCGGCGGCACCGGTCCGCCGCCCCGGTCGTCTGCAAAATGGTATGACCCTCGCGCTTCACCGATGCGTTTCGATAGACTCCAGGCAATGTGCAGCAGGCGCTAGAAGTGCACAGCACCCGTGTCGCGAAACTGTTCGGGAACGAAGGGTGGGTCATGGATTCTGCTGTCTCCCGCGCCGCCGCACCGTCGGTGGGCGGTCGCGCCCCCCGGTGGCGCGCACGCGCGCTCGGCGTGCTGCTGGCCGTCCTGGCCGCGGTCCTGATCTGGGTCGCGGCGGTCCCCCTCGCCGGCGTGGACCTCGAGGCCACGGTGGCCGACGGTGAACCGCCCATGCGGATCGGCCTCGGCATGGTCGTCGCGACGTCGCTGCTGCTCGCCCTGCTCGGCTGGGCGCTGCTCGCACTGTTGGAGCGGGTCACCCGCCACGGCCTGCGCATCTGGGTGGTCGTGGCGGTGGTCGTCACCCTCGTGTCCCTCGCCGGACCGACCACCGCGCGAAGCGACGCGGCGATGCTGGTGCTCGTGTCGATGCACCTCGCGGTCGGCGGGGTTCTCGTCGCGGCGATGGTCCGCAGGGCCCGGCACTGACCGTGCGCCGCGCTCGCCGGTGCGGTCCCGGGGGGGGCCCCCCGCCGCGGGGGGGGGGGGGGGGGGGGGGGGGG